>VXLM01000139.1 GCA_009841605.1 Dehalococcoidia bacterium | reverse complement strand
ACCGGGCTTGGGGGTATGTCGCCCTCCCCATAAAATGCTCTCCAATGGGTGCGGGCGACAACATGGGTCGCCCCTACAGGGGAGTTGGTGAGGGGTAGGCTTTTGGGGTGGGTTTCGTTGACCGGGTGTAGGGGCTGTGCTAGATTTAAGGTGTCTGAAGAGACGCTGAATTGACCCCGGAGCGGCGGATATTGCCGAAGACCACAGCAGCATGACAACCGCGCAGACAAGGTTTCGTGCGGTGGCTTTGCTGGGCCTGATCGCAGCTATTGCGCAGGTGACGCTCGGGGGCATTGTCCGGGTGACCGGTTCCGGCGACGCCTGTCCCGACTGGCCGCTGTGTCACGGGCAGCTCATTCCTCCGCTCGACTACCACACGATGCTGGAGTATTCACACCGGCTGTCGGCGACGGTCGTGGGGTTACTGGTGGTGATCGCACTGTACCTCGCGTGGCGACACTACCGGGGTAGCAGTCCGGCGGTGATATCGACGAGCGCGGGAACGATCCTGGTTATCGCAGCAGCAATTCTCGGCGGGCTGACGGTGTTGAGCGAGCTCACGTGGTGGGTCAGGCTGATTCACCTGGGCCTCGCGGAGCTTGTGGTTGCAAGCATGGCGGTGGCATGGCTTTCGGGCGGGCCGGCCGGGGAAGGTTCTTCCGAGCAGGTCATCGAAAGGCCGAGAATCAGGTTCGACCGTTTACTGATGTGGGGGACGCTCGGCGGCGTGATGGTGATGATTCTGTATGGGTCCTATATCGTGGGAGCGGGGTATGGATCGAGTTGCGGGAGTTGGCCACTGTGCCAAGGCTGGGGGATACCCAGGGGTATCGCCTTCGAGGCGCACATGGGACACCGGTATCTTGCGGTCATCCTTTTCGCGCTCGTGGCGGGAATGGGCCACGTGGCATGGCGTCGGGGGGCAGTGGACGGAGAGCTCCGATGGCTGACGGTGCTGACCGGAGGGTTCCTCGTCGCGGAAATTCTCGTCGGGGCGTTCACGGTGTGGCTCGGGTTCACGGCGGCGATGAAGTCGCTCCACCTGACGGTCGCGACGCTGATGTGGGCGTCGGTGGTGCTGCTGGTGGCCGTATATCTCCGACCCGACCGGTTCCGAGTGCCGAACTGGCACGTGGAGAGCGTGGCCTCATGATCGCCCAAAGCATCCCTTCGCCCGGAATCATCCGCGACTACATTGCTCTTACGAAGCCCCGCATCATTTCGCTGCTGCTGGTGACGGCTGTGGGGGGGATGGTGCTGGCGGCTAAGGGGCTTCCCGACCCGATAATTGCGCTGTTCGTGATCGTCTGCGGGTATCTCGCGGCGGGCGGGGCGCACGCACTGAACCACTACATCGAGAGCGACATCGACAGCATGATGCACCGAACGCGGAAGCGTCCGGTAGCCAGCGGCAGGGTGTCGCGGCGCCAGGCGCTGGTGTTCGGGATAGTGCTCACGATTGCGTCGTTTGCGCTGCTGAGCGCTTTCGTGAACGTGCTGAGCGCGGCGCTTACGCTGAGCGGCACGCTGATTTACATCTTCGTGTACACGATTGGACTGAAGCGATCGACTCCGCAGAACATTGTCATCGGCGGGGCGGCGGGAGCGGTGCCTCCGATGGTGGGATGGGCGGCTGTGACGGGCACGGTCGGTCTGCCTGCGGTGTACCTGTTCGCCATCATCTTCTTCTGGACGCCGCCGCACTTCTGGGCGCTGGCGCTTCTCATTAAGGACGATTACGCGCGCGCGGGTGTGCCCATGCTGCCCGTGGTGACCAGCGTGGTCGACACGAAGCAGCATATCCTGTTGTACACGGTGCTGCTCGTCGCTCTCACGCTCATGTTCTTCACGACGGGGGCAGTCGGATGGGTCTATCTCGTGTCGGCGCTGGGGTTGGGCGGCGCGTTCATCTACCTGGCGATCATGCATATTCGTTCGGAGGGGACTGAGGGAACGAAATCGCTGTATTTGTACTCGCTGTTGTACCTAGCCCTGCTATTCCTTGCGGTGATGATAGACGGAATGGTGAATGTGTAATGGCGGTGCAACGGGTAGGGTCGCAGAATCCCTTGACTGAATTTCGGGCCTTTGATAGATTGTCCGTGCCTCGGGCTCTGTCCGATAATGGGCGGTAGGAGAAGACAGCCAACACGATGTCAACGCTCAAAGCGCCAAACGGGAAGCTCATTACCCTTCTTCTTTTGGCAATTATCGGCATACTCTTCACAGCCTGTTATCCCGACAATCCGCAGTCCACATTCGATGCTACGGGCCCGGTTGCGCGTTCGCAGCTCACTCTATTCTGGGTCATCTTCTGGGCGGCGGTCTTCGTTTTCGTGGTGGTCGAGGGGATCCTCGTATACGCCGCTTTCAAGTACCGACGAAAGCCCGGTGACGGCGACCCTCACCAGACGCACGGCAACACTCCGTTGGAGATCGGCTGGACGATCATCCCGTCGATTGTGTTGATTATCGTCGCCGTCCCCACGGTGATTACGATCTTCGACAACGCCAATTCGCCTGATCCGGAGGGGGCATTGCAGGTCGGCGTGGTGGGAGAGCAGTGGTGGTGGGAGTTCAACTATCCTGATCCCAATGACCCGGACAACACTCTGATTACGGCGAACGAGCTCCACATCCCGGTGGACGAGGTGGTGAACATCACGCTTGACTCGCGGGACGTGCTGCACAGCTTCTGGATACCGAAGATCGCGGGTAAGGTCGACCTCGTGCCGAACAACCGGAACACGATGTGGATCAAGGGCGAGGAGACGGGGACGTTCTACGCGCAGTGCGCGGAGTTTTGCGGCGAGTCTCACGCGCTGATGCGGTTTTGGGTTATCGTAGAGACACGCGAGGAGTTCGACGCGTGGCTTGAGTCGGAGCGGGCGGACGCAATCGAACCGACGGACCCACTGGCGAAGCAGGGCAAGGCGATCTTCGAGGGGCCGCAGGCGCAGTGCTGGACGTGCCACACGATCAAGGGCACGCAGGCGCAAGGGAAGATCGGGCCGGACCTGACACACGTCGGGCGGAGGACGCATATCGCTTCCGGGATACGGGAGAATACGCAGGAGAATTTGACGGAGTGGATAGCGAATCCGAACGCCGTCAAGCCGGGCAATATCATGTTCACCCAGGGGCAGGTATACAACGATCCGCAGTTGGCATTGTCCGAAGCTCAAGTAGCGGCGCTGGTGCGGTATATCCAGGGCTTACAGTGACCGACCGGAGGTCAAGAGAAAACCCATGACTACACTTGCGATACCACTGCCGAAACGGCCGTCCCATCCGACAGGAATCTGGGACTGGCTAACGACGATCGACCACAAGAAGATCGGCATCCTGTACGGCGTGACGGCCTTCATCATGTTCCTGACGGGCGGGCTCGAGGCGCTGTACATCCGCGCGCAGCTGGCAACGCCTGAGGCGCAGCTGGTCAGCCCGGAGGTGTTCAACCAGCTCTTCACGATGCACGCGACGACGATGATCTTCCTCGGCGTGATGCCGATGGGGGCAGCGTTCTTCAACTACATCATCCCGCTGCAGATAGGGGCGCGCGACGTCGCATTCCCGCGACTCAACGCCTTCAGCTACTGGACGTTCCTGGGCGGAGCACTAATTCTGAAGCTGAGCTATTTCCTGGGCGGGGCGCCGAACGCGGGGTGGTTCGGCTACTCGCCGATCACGGGGATTGAATATAATCCCGGGCACGGCATCGACTTCTGGATACTGAGCCTGCAGGTGCTCGGCATCGCGTCGCTGGCGGCGGCGTTCAACTTCATCGTGACGATATTGAACATGCGCGCGCCGGGCATGTCGCTGATGCGGATGCCGCTGTTCACGTGGATGACGCTGGTGACGGCGTTCCTGCTGATCCTGGCGTTTCCGGTCATCACGGTGGCGCTGATCGAGCTGCTGTTCGACCGGTTCTACGGGACGAACTTCTTCGTCACGAGCGCAGGAGCGAACCCGCTCTTGTGGCAGCACCTGTTCTGGATATTCGGACATCCTGAGGTCTATATCCTGATTCTCCCGGCTATGGGGATCGTTTCGGAGATACTGCCGACATTCTCCAAGAAGCCGCTGTTCGGCTACCCGGTCATCGTGCTTTCGGGGATCATCATTGGGTTCATGGGCTGGATGGTGTGGAGCCACCACATGTTCACGGTCGGCCTGGGGCCGGTGGCGAACTCGGTGTTCGCGATAACGACGATGGCTATCGCGGTGCCGACGGGGGTGAAGATATTCAACTGGATCGGGACGATGTGGGGCGGGTCGATAGACTTCAAGACGCCCATGCTGTTCGCGGTGGGGTTCGTCGCGCTCTTCATCGTGGGCGGTCTCAGCGGCGTGATGCACGCATCGGCGGCGTCGGACGCCCAGCAGCAGGACACCTACTTCATCGTCGCGCACATTCACTACGTGCTGTTCGGCGGGGCGATCTTCGCTCTATTCGCGGGCATCTACTACTGGTTCCCGAAGATATATGGCAAATTCATGGACGAGCGGCTGGGCCAGTTGAACTTCTGGCTGATGTTCATCGGCATGAACGTCACGTTCTTCCCGATGCACTTCGTGGGTCTCGACGGGATGCCTCGGAGGGTGTTCACGTACCCGGAGAACATGGGATGGGACTTCTGGAACATGGTCGCGACCATCGGTTCCCTCATCCTGGCGTTTGGAATACTGGTCTTCATCGTGAACTACATCAAGAGCGCTCGCAGCGGCGAGAAGGCAGGATCAGACCCATGGGACGGACGGACGCTGGAGTGGTCGATTTCGTCGCCGCCACCGCACTACAACTTCGTGCAGATCCCGCAGGTCTACGACCGGGACGCATGGTGGGCGCAGAAGCGGGAGCGCATCCCGGCGGTGCCGGTCGCGGGCAGTTCCGAGGACGAGCACAACGGGCATGACATTCACCTGCCTCAGCCGTCATACTGGCCACTGGTGACGTCTGTCGGGCTGTTCATCGGGGCGTACGGTCTGCTCTATACCATCGACATAGCGGGTATTTCGAGTGTCCCGGTTGTGGCGGTTATCGGCGGGGCGATCACCCTGATAGGCATTGCGGCGTGGGCGCTCGAACCGGTCAACGAGCCGGACGAATCGCCGGCGCACCACTAGGTAGGATTAGGATTCACCGCAGAGAACACAGAGAGCACAGAGTGAGAGGGAAGAGATCGTCTTGCGGCAGTTACTGACAACCTTGCACGACCCCGGGCGTGGGGCGTAGGGCTGCTCATGACGAACGTATTCTGAAGGATAGAGTCTAAACGGAGAAGTACGTGGCAAACGCAGAAGTCGCCCATACGGGCGGGCACGAAGAACACGATACGACGACGGGTCTGAGCCACAAGAAGTTGCTCATGTGGGCCTTCCTGGGCTCGGACTGCATGTTCTTCGGGACGTTCATCGCGACGTACCTGGTATATAAGAACCGGAGCCAGGTCGGGCCGTTCCCGGAGGACGTGTTCGACATTCTGACGACGTCGACGAGCACGTTCGTGCTTCTGATGAGCAGCATGAGCATGGTGCTGGCGTACAGCGCGCTGACTCGCGGGAACATGAAGGGCTTTCGGATATGGCTGCTCTCGACGTGCATCATGGGAGCGACGTTCCTGGCGTTCCAGGTGTTCGAGTTCAATGAGTTCGTGAACTACCACTTCGAGCTCGACTGCAAGAATCTGAACGTCGAAGAGTTGACGGACTTCGAGGCGACGTTCGTCGACCGGTGCGACGGCACGAAAGATTACGTGTCGGTGGACGCGGGACTGACACCGAGGACGAACCTGTTCGGGACGACGTTCTTCACGTTAACGGGCTTCCACGGGGGGCACGTGACGATCGGGGTGATATGGCTGCTGTCGATATTCTTCTTCTCGTTGAGGAAGGGCGGGATCACACCGGCGAAGCACGAGGAGATCGACCTGGCGGCACTGTACTGGCACTTCGTCGATATAGTGTGGATTATCATCTTCACGGTGGTGTATCTGTTCGGCGTGTTCCCAGGGTTCGACTAGCGGGATTAAGGCAAGGTGCGGGAAATGGCACACGGACCAAGCGACGATAACACTCATTCAAACGTAGATACGGGTCACCCGACGGCGCGCACCTACTTTACGGTGGCGATGATCCTGTCGGTGATCACGGCGATCGAGGTCGGCGTCTTCTACCTGGAGGGGTTGAAGCACGGCATCATTCCCGTATTGGTGATCCTGTCGGGCGCGAAGTTCGCTCTCGTGGCGATGTTCTACATGCACCTGCGGTATGACGCCAAGCTCTTTTCGGCGCTTTTCGTCGGCGGGCTGGTGCTGGCCTTCGGGGTAGGCATATCCCTGCTGGCGCTGTTCAAGTTCTTCGTATAGGACGCGCGGGACGGAAGGAGACGGGTCCAGGACGTGGAAGAGTCCATTCGCCCCATTTGGACACACTGGCACGGCCACGTCGAAGTGGTAGTCGGCCTTGCGTTGCTGGAAGGCGCGTACCTGTTCGGCGTAGGTCCCCTGCGCGAGCGGTGGAACCTCGCGGACGACATCGATCCGAAGAAGATCGCGACGTTCACGGCAGGCGTGCTGGTGATATTCTTCTCGCTGCTCTCGCCGCTCCACATCCTGGGCGACCACTACCTGTTCAGCGCTCACATGACGCAGCACGTGCTGCTGACGCTGGTGGCGCCGCCGCTGCTGATACTGGGCACGCCGGACTGGCTGATACGTCCGCTGCTCCGGCCCAACCTGAGCTTCTACGTGTGGCGCTTCGCGACGCGTCCGGTGGTCGCGGTGGTGGTATTCAATCTAGTGTTCGCGCTGTGGCACGTGCCGGACCTGTACAACCTGTCGGTTACGGTGCACGCCGTACACGTCACCGAGCACCTGATGTTCATCGGGGCGGCGATGCTGATGTGGTGGCCTCTGACGAGCTCGATGCCGGAGCTGCCTCGTCTGTCATACTCGCTGCAGATGGTCTACCTGTTCGCGCTTTCGATAACGCAGATATTCGTGTTTGCGTTCGTGACGTTCTCGAAGCAGCCGCTGTATGAATGGTACGAGAAGGCCCCGCAGATCTGGACACTTTCCCCCCTAGTGGACCAGCAGATCGGGGGCATCATCATGAAGGTCGGCGGGAGCCTACTGTTCCTGACGCTCATCGTGATCGCCTTCTTCAAGTGGTACAACGACGAAGAGCGGCGCACACAGGACGAGAAGCGGCGGTTGAGTCCCCACCGCTTTTCCCCGGACGAAGACAATCTTTTGAGCACCGCATAGGAGACTTTTACATAACTCAGGAGACGAGGCGATTGGATTCCCGCCTTCGCGGGAATGACGGTTATGTAAATTCATAGCAGAGAGGACAGCAGTATGGACAGAGAAAAACGTCGATTATGGGACGCGATTTGGATACCGGCTGCCTCGGTGTTCTGCGTTGGCCTCTTCGCAATTGGACTGGGTGTGGTATTCACGACCCTCTACGTGAACACCGAGTGGAAGCAGTGGGGGGTTATCATTTTAGGTATTTTGCTCGTAGTCGGAGTCCCGGCCGTCGCCGCCTATCTCGAACGGAAGATGGAAGGCTAATCGCGGGTCCATTTATTTTGGCTGATTGTTCGAAGAATACCCTCACCCTAGCCCTCTCCCACGACGGGAGAGGGGATAAATCGGCTCTCGGCTTAGCTGTTACATCCAAACGGGAACAGTGCTAGTCGGCATTTCAAGTCTTTGAGTGATTTGACGCATCGCGCTTCGACAGGCTCAGCACGAACGGGTCTGGTAATCCTCGCGACATGGCAGGCGGCGGTCATTCTTTTTCCCCTTATTCTCGCTGGATGCTCGACGGGCGGTGGGGACGCGGAGTTTTCGGGAACGGTCATCGAGGACCGACGAGAGACGCAGGACTTCCGGCTGACGGACCAGTTCGGGCGACCGGTCTCGCTCGGTCAGTTGAATGAGGACAGGGTCGTCGTCCTCACTTTTCTGTACACGTACTGTCCCGATATCTGTCCCATCGTGGCGCACCATGTGAAGGCGATGTCCGAGAGGCTGGGGGATGATGCGGCGGAGGTATCCATCGTGGTCGTGAGCGTGGACCCGGAGCGGGACACGGTCGAGCGGGCGCTGGAGTACTCGGAGGCGTGGGGGATGGCCGAGAACTGGAGGTATCTCGTTGGAAGCGAGGAGGACCTCAGCCCGGTCTGGGAGGCGTACTACGTGGTCGCGGCAGTGGACGAGGAGGGACGAGTCGCAGACGTGCCGGAGGAGTGGAAGGTCGACAGGGTGCGAGGGGTCGATGCGTTGAGTCGCGACATCGCGTCACGGTATACGGTGGCGCACCAGGCACCGGTGTATCTGATTGATAGGCAGGGGAGGGTGCGGGTGCTCCACACGCTGCCGATCGAGCCTGAGGACGTGGTGGGGGATGTGCGGGCGTTGTTGGGGGAGGATGGGTAGGGGGCGATTCGTGAATCACACCTACGGGAGGTTGGCCGGGGCATGGATTTCCGCCCCGTATCGTGGTGCGGGGTGACGTTCCTTCGCCGGAATGACGGCGTGGGGGTGGCCTAAAGTCAAAAGGGAATTGCCCGTTATCGAGGGCAAAGGGGTCAGGTGTAAGGTTTAGGGAGGCGCCAGAATGAGGGGATGATGACGCATCCCAGCCCCAGCTACTCCAGCAACTGTTTGAGGGACTGGGTGTGAGCCGGGTAGTGGTTGAAGGTGTTGCCGGCGATTATGAACCACGGCTCCCATTCAGCGGGCATTCCTGGGAAGCAGGCGGCGTTGCCGTAGGCGTCTTCGGGGAGAGCTTCGAGTTGTTCCAAAAGCTGGGGGAACACTCTCGCGGACTCGGCGCGGACTTCCTCCAGAGTCATGTTCCTGGTCTCCTCATAGACTCCGGCGTTGCGTTCGTCCAGCGGCAACGCCCAGAGATCGGAGCCGACGAAGGCGCGTGCTCTGAGCACTCCGACTATCTCTCGCTCGTACCAGACTACGTGGGCGAGGACATCCTTGACGGACCAGTGCCCCTCGACTCCGGGTTTCAGCATCATATCGTCGTCCATCTGGGCGATGATGTCGCTCCAGCGACTGCGCTCGGTCTTTACGCGGGTGATGACCTCTTCTTTTTTCATCAGACTACTCCTGCGTCCGGCAACGCTTCGATCTCCTCGCGGCTCATTCCCAGCAGATCGGTAAGCACCTCTTCCGAATCCTAGTCGAGCAGGGGCGGCGGTCGAACCTCAACGTCGTTACCCTCATCCTTTATCGGGCATCCGATTATCCAGTAGTCTCCGCGTGCGGGATCGTGTACGTCCACAACCATCTCCCGCGCTTTCAGGTGGGGAACTTCCAGCAACTTCACAGTTGTCCAGAAGCGCTGCGAGGCGAGGATGCGCAAGTCTGTCAGGGGCTCCATTGACGAGGAAGTAGCTCCGCACCGTCATTCTGAGCGAAGCGCAGCGGAGTCGAAGAATCTAAAAGTGTCTGTCACAACGTAAGGCTGATATGGAAAATTCTTCCGCGGTTTTCACTCTTCGTCACGATAGAAGCGCGGCACTGACTATCCGGTCTTGCGGTGAAGGACTTTAGATTTCTCGCTGCGCTCGGAATGACAGTGCGGCGGGGCCGGATCGTAGCTGAAAACCGTTTTACATACCCCTGTCAACCCTTCAAAGGTGAGGGGGTTAAGCCGCTTCGGAGGCCAGCTGCGCCTTGGCGGTTTCGGCGATGGCGGAGAAGGCCTCGGGGTCGGTGGCGCCTAGCTCGGCGAGCATCTTGCGGTTGACGTCTACGCCTGCGAGCTTGAGGCCGTGGATGAGCTTGCTGTAGGAGAGGCCGTTGGCGCGGGCGGCGGCGTTGATGCGGATGTTCCATAGGCGGCGCATGTCGCCCTTCTTCTCGCGCCGGTGGAAGTAGGCGTACCTGAGCGCGTGCATGACGGACTCGTTGGCCTGCTTGAAGACGCGGGAGCGTCCGCTCTGGTGGCCGGAGGCCATCTTGACGATCTTCTTGTGGCGTCGACGCCTTATGTATCCTCGTTTGACTCGTGTCACTTGATGATCCTCGTGTTACTTGGTGGAGCCGTAGGGGAGTACGGCGCGGACGTTCTTGGCGTCGGAGGCGCTGCCGGCCATAGTCTGCCGCATCTGGCGCTTTACTCGCTTGGGCTTCCGACGGCGAAAGTGTCCCTGCCGTCCCTTCATGCGAAGAAGTTTGCCGGTCTTGGTGAACTTGAACCGCGCGGCTGCTCCCTTGTGGGTCTTGAGCTTAGGCACGCGTCTTCTCCTTTTCGGTCTGCTGTGCTGGTTCGTCTTTCGGTTTGGAACTCTTGCCGCCGGTGCTTATGGGGGCCAGGATCATGGCGAGGAACCGGCCCTCGAACGAGGGGGCCTTTTCCATTCCCGCGTCCTCGACGAGGCTCTCGGCGACTCGTCTAAGGAGGGCCATTCCGATCTCCGGGTGGGTTATCTCCCTACCGCGGAAGCGGACCGACACCCGTACTTTCGATCCCTCTCCAAGAAGGCGCTTCACCTGACGGATTTTCGTTTCGAGATCGTGATCGCCGATACGTCCTTCGAGCCGGACTTCGCGCAACTCGTTGGTTGTCTTGCTTCGCTGGGCTTTTCGAGCCTCCCGCTCTCTGCGCGTGGCCTCATACCTGAATTTGCCGTAGTCCATCAGGCGGCAGACGGGCGGCCTGCTGCCCGGCGCGACCTCGACGAGGTCGAGACCTCGTTCCTGCGCAAATATCAGAGCCTGGCGCGTGGGCATTACGCCAAGCTGCTTGCCCGCTTCGTCGATCAACCGGACTTCCGCTATGCGAATCCGGTCATTGACACGATAGTCTCGTGGTATGCCGACACCTCTCCAAATAAACAGTCCGTCCGAATTGGACGGCACCATCGAATATAGCACACGCCTAAGGTGCAAGACAATGACAATTGTCGGCAGGATGGGAGAGGATTGGGGAAGAAGGGAGAAAGAGGGAAGAAGAAAGAAGGGCGGAGAAAGTAGAAAGAGGAAAGAAGGGAGAGGACAAGCAAAGAGGTTGGCTTTACGGTAAATGCGGGACGTTTTATCCTTTTGGAGAATTACATATAACGAGGTGGTTGTCAGGTTCATGCGTTTGCCGTTGTTTCCGTTGAATGTCGTGTTGTTTCCGGGTGGGTATTTGCCGCTGCACATTTTTGAGGAGCGGTACCGGCTGATGATGCGGCATTGCCTTGAAGGCGACAGGCGTTTCGGAGTGGTGCTCATCAGTTCAGGGTCGGATGTGGGCGATCCGGCGGTGCCGGAGACGGTCGGGACGATTGCGGTGATCGACGAGGTGAGGACGCTCGATGACGGGCGGATGCTGATCGGTGTCAAAGGGGAGCGGCGTTTTCGGATTGTGGAGATCGTCGAGCAGCTGCCGTATATCACAGCAGAAGTGCTTCCACTGGAGGACGATGATTCTCCAGCTGTGGACGAGGGTCTGGTTGCGGAGGTGAGACAGGCCGCGAAGCAGCATGTACAGATGTTCATGGCTCTGCGGGGCGAGTGGATTGAGCAGCCCGTTATGCCGACGGACCCTGTGCAGCTATGGTACGTGGTGGGTTCGCAGCTTCAGGGGGAGGTCATTGGGAAGCAGGGCATCCTAGAGGCGGACGATGTCTCGAACGCGCTCCGGCTTGCGCTGAGGTTGCTGAACGAGGAGTCGGCGGAGTTGAAGGAGCGGCTGCGGGAGAGGATGGGCAGCTCAACGTCCAACTAGAGCGTGCGTTAAAGGAATTCCGCGCACCTCCGCACCAAGTACGCGGGAGACGCTGAGCCTTTCGAAAGGTCGGTGCGCCGTTCATGGTTCGACAAGCTCACCACGAACGGTTTCGGCGAGTTTTCGACACCAACTTAGAGGCCGAATAAGGTGTTTTCGTGGCAACCCTCGTCCCAGTTTTCCGGCTCTATCCACCATTCGCCGTCGATGTAGACCCACCGCTCGCCCTCTTCCACTTCGCCGCGGTAGTCGTGGAACTCGTTCGTGACGAGCTCGCCTTGGTGGAAGATATCGAGCCGGACGACGCCGATGCGGTCACGGTCTTCCTTTGTGGTCACGTCGACGATTTCCCACGTTAGCTTCTCATCACGGTAGAGTCCGGCAAGGGCCCTTATCTTTGCGAGCCTCGTTCCAGTGTCGAAGATGAACTGCTCCTGGGTGCAGAGCTGCACGGCCGGCAGCCCGTATGGGAGGCGAGGTCTGACAGAGCGGGGGCTCTTGAACTCGTAAAAGTCGAGCCATCGGTCTTCGTTCAAGGCCAGGGTCGCGTCGGTTGCCCTGCTGCGAAGGGCTTCCAGCGACGGAGCCGGTCCTGTCTGCTCAGGGAGCAGGGTAGGGTCTTCGCCGGTGCCACAGGCTGCGAGGAGGAGGGTAAGGGCGCCCAGAAGGAGTGACAACCGACTCATAGCCTTGTCCACCAACAATATCTCGTACCGGTTCCATATGATTTTGGCAGCTTCCTCAAGATACCCTCACCCTAGCCCTCTCCCATGACGGGAGAGGGGATATTCATGGGCCACCATTAGCGGACACCACTCCGGACCTGCACAGGACACAGAAGGGGATGAAAGTGCATTGCCGCCGCGAACGGGCAACCACAAGGGTTGCCCCTACGACGGATTTGGCGTGGCCCATTTTCATGGCGATGACGGTTTTGTCCGAGTTGACGTTGAGATTGCCGGGAGTTTCAAAATACCTAGTGATAGCAGCCGCGTCCGGGGATATCCCATATGTCTTCGACGACCCCGTCACGGATGGCCACGTACTGGTCCCAGCGGTTGACGAGCATGTCCTGGTGGGCGGGCAGGAGCTTGAACTTGTCGCCGACGCTCAGGGGCATTGAACCGTCGCCGGTGAGGACGATATGGTCGTCGTGGAGGGACTCGACTTCGACGCCGGGGATATCGTCGACGGTCGGGAGGACGCCACCCGGGGCGGCTATGGAGTGCATTCCAACGTCGCCGATGGCTACTCCCGGGCGGGGGGTGCTGACGACGGTGCCGAGCACCTTGCCGGCTATTTGGAACTCCGTCATGTAACCGTATCCGGTCGACATGAGGGCGTACGAGCCGCCTTCGACCTCGGTGACGCCGGGAATTGTCGCCGCGACGTCGTAGCAGAAGGTCTCGCCGCTGGAGACAATCTCGACCGGGATGCCCGCGTCCTCGACGGCGTCCTTGACCTGTAGGCAGATGTCGATGGTCTCTTTGCCGCGAAGGTAGCGGTCTTCCTTGCTGAACGCCTCGCCGACGTTCTGGTGGCTCATGACGCCCCGGAAGGCGACGCCGGGGAGGCTTACAGCGGCCCTGGCGATCTCCACGCCTTGTTCGGGGCTGCGGACTCCCGCTCGAGCCATGGACGTATCGACCTCGATGAGGACACCGACCTCGACACCGTTCCGGGAGGCGACATCGGAGATGGCACGAACGTTTTCAACGCTGTCGACGCACAGCTTGATGTCGCCGTGTCGTGCGAGGGCGCATACACGGTCGAGCTTGTCATCGGTGACGACCTGGTTGGGGATGAGTATGTCGGTGATGCCGCCCTCCACCATGATCTCGGCCTCGGCGACCTTGGCGGTGCAGACGCCGCCGTTGGAGCCTCCGATGTCCATCTGCATCTTGGCAAGGAAGGGGCTCTTGATGTTCTTGGTGTGCTGGCGCATCTTGCAGACGGTGTCGCGGTAGGTGTCCGAGACGACACGGTAGTTGCTTTCGAGGGCGTCCACCTCAACGATGAAGCATGGGGTTTCCAGGTCTCCGAGGGGGGTGCCGCGTTCGCGGGGGGTGTTGTCCATGTTTTCCTCCGACCGGTTCACGCTCAGCGAGCGTTCCGGCGCGCGTTTCCTTTGGCGTATGTGATCCGAACTTGCGGTCTCTGTGCTAACGGTATCGTCCCCTGGCGGAGACTTCCCAAACGGCTTCGAGGGAATCGTTTCGGACGGCGAATATGTAGTCGTGGAGGTTGGCGCAGGTGGCGGCGTCCCAGGGGGTACACCAGATCTTTTCGCCGAGTTGAGGGTCGGCGCCATCGGAAGCGTCGAAGTAGATGCTGCCGTGCTCAGCGCTGAGGCCCTTGACCGAGGGGTTCGGCAGGTTGTCGACCGATGGGAAACCGGTGTCGGCCCCGATGGCCTTCTGGCCGCCGTCGGTAATCATGTAGCCCGGCTCCGGCCTGCTGGTGACGGTTGACATGACACGGCCGGCGGTCTTGAGGTGGGGCAGATGTGGCGCGTGCTGGGCATCGAGCAGGGCGTAGGTACCGGCGGGGACCTCCGTCACGCCGTCGATGGCTCCGACGACTTGGTAGTTCGATGTATTTCCGGCGCTCACGACTCGGACGGCGATTCCGGCGGACTCGAGGTCCTGGCGCGTGTCGAGGAGCGGTTGAATGGCCGAACGTGACTCGGTGGCGGCATCGTCGGGGTCGTCGGAGAGGATGCTGCCTTCCTGGGTCATTATCCCGGCGAAATCGAGACCGGGAGCGTCAACGACGGCCTCCGCTAGGTCGATGGCGGGTCGGCCGGGTTCCACGCCGTAGAGTCCGAGGCGAGTGTTGACATAGACGACCACTTCGAGGCAGACGCCGTTGGCGACTGCGGCGTCGGATAGGTCGGCTACGTTTGCTGGGCTGTCGACGGCGACGCCGATTTTGGCCTGCCGGGCGAGGGCGCAGAGGCGAGTGATCTTCTGCGGCGTCACGACGAGGTTCGCCACGAATACGTCGGTGAAGCCGTTGGGAACGAAGACCTCGGCCTGGCCGATGCTTGATACGGCGATTCCGCCGACGTGACCGCCACCTGCCAACTGCTTGTGCGCGATGGCGGGCGTCCTGTGCGACTCGACGTGCGGTCGGAGCTTGGCGGCGTTGCTCTCGAAGAATTCGGCCACGGTGGAGATGTTGTGTTCGAGGGCGTCCACGTCGACGATGAGGGATGGGGTGTCGAGCTGTTCGGTCGGGGTTCCGATGGGTTTGAAGATCGGTCGTTCCATTCGGGGCTCCTTGTAGGTCGTAAGCATTGGGGAGAATAGCATATGGGGGAAGAAAGAGGAAAGAAGAAAGAGGGGGGAGGAAAGGAAGAAAGAGGGAAGGAGAAAGAAGGGAGAAGTGCGTGGGCCCGTAGTGAGTAGGGGGAGTGGGGAACCGGATGGTTGACCGACTTGCGGGAGACGCCTATCCTGTCACGACCCAATTGACACGTGCTCGAAGAATTAAGACTCCTGATCCAGTAAATGCCGTTTAAGTACGCCTAAGGAACTATCTCCATTTTATGTGCGCTGGCGGAGGATTGCCCTTCGACAGGCTCAGGGCGAACGTGATTTTCTGAGCGTGTGTGTGGGAAAGATTCGTCGGAGTGTGTTTTGAGACAGCTTCCAAGCTTTCCCAGCCCATCTAGGAAGAGTCCAGATTGAAAGAACGACATATACGTATTTTGGCGATACCCGGCAGTCTGAGGAAGGCCTCGTACAACAGGGCGCTGCTTGAGGCGGCGAAGCGTGAAGCGCCTGAGGCTATTGAGGTCGAAATCTATGAAGACGGAATCAAGATACCGTTGTTCAACCAGGATTCGGAGGGGGACTTGACCCCACAGGTTGTCCTGGAGTTGCGGGAGAGGATTCGTTCAGCCGACGCGGTGCTGATCGCCGCTCCGGAGTACAACAACAGCATCACCGGCGTGCTGAAGAACCTGATCGACTGGGCATCCCGCCCGTACGGCCAGTCTTCGTTTACCGACAAGCCGGTTTCGGTGGTCGGGGCCAGTCCGTCGAGGTTTGGGGCTCAGTTGTCTCAGGAGACCACCATCACGGTGTTGAAGAGCGCAAGGGCGCGGGTTTTGGGGGGCACGCATCCGGTCAAGGAGGCTGCTGGGCTGGTCGACTCCGAGGGCAATATCAACGACGGGGCGACGTTGGAGATGCTCCGGCAGGTGTTGAGCGAACTGGCTGAGTCCGTAGCTTCCGATTGATCTTACTGGCGTAGGGTTATGTTGGGTTGAGGAGGCGCGCGTTTCTGGTTTACGCCTACCTTCGTCCAGTCGGAGGGAGTGGGCTAATCTGTCGGGACGCAACTTTTTCAGAGAATCTCAGGAGGGTTTTGCCCTCACCGCGAAACATGAAAGGTAACTGTTCAGAGTTGATGAGAGGAACACCCTCCCCCTGTGGATACCCGCTTTCGGAGACCTTTGCGTAACCTCCAGTTATGCCTTAGCGTCGCGAATTTCACCCCCATCCTAACCTTCCCCCATCAAGGGGGAAGGGATTTCCAGGCTCCCATCAGGGATTGTGCAAAGGTGGTATGACGGTGGCTGTGTATGCTGAGGGCTCTCACGAAGTCTGAACAGATACTATGGAAGTAGGGGCGATTCGCGAATCGCCCCTACGCAGATTAGGTGCCGGGAGGTGGAGATGAACGATCTCAACGTTGTTGTAGTAGCGCCGAACGTCTCTGCTTTGCTGGAAGGCACCGTGAGATGTGAGGAGGGTCTGCGGGACCGCGCTCGCGGGGTGATGTTGGGGTTGGCGGTTGGGAATCTGCTGGGACTGCCGATGGAGGGTTGGTCTTATCGCGAGATTGATCGGTGGTATCCCGATGGGGTGCGCGATATCGACGCGAGTGAGGCGCACCGTCCGATGGACGACGACTTGGCGCAGGCTGTGGACCTGGGAGAGGTGTTGTTGGGGGGAGGAGACTATGTCGGAGAATTCGGCAGACGGCTGGTTGCCTGGAGGCGAGAGAACGGGCGAGGAATTGGGATTACGACAGACCGTGTCATCGGCGTGTTGGAGGGCGGGCATCGACCGCCGGACGCGGCGCGGACCGTGTATGAAGGACATCCCATTGCTCCGAACGGGGGCGTGATGCGCTGCGCACCGGTCGCCCTAGCGCGTTTTCGGGAGCCGGAGAGGTTGGTCAGGGACAGCGCCGCGACGTGTGTCGTGACTCACTATGCGCCCACTTCGCAGTGGTCGTGCATCGTCATCAACGCCGTGATCGCATTACTGCTGGAGGGGATTGAGACGGACCTGTCGGCGCTGATGGCAGCAGCATCAGCGGACGGATGTCCCGATATGCTTGGGGCGGCGATGGGGGACGGGATCCCGTCGGAGGTGTTGGAGAGCATTGCGAGTGGGGTTCCCGTGGCGGAGGACTGTTCCTGGCTGCGGAGGGACCAGAGGCTTATCGGGCATACGTTGATTGCACTGCAGGCGGGATTGTGGGCGGCGGTTACGCCGCTGGGGTTTGCGGAGGCGTTGCGTCAGGTGGTGGAGGCCGGGGGAGATACCGACACGAACGGGGCTGTGGCAGGGGCAGTTCTTGGCGCGCGATACGGGGGATCGGCGATTCCGGGGCGGTGGCTGGATGTGGTACCAGAGCGGGATCGGATTGAAGGTGTGGCGGACGGGTTGTTGGAGTCGGCGGAGTGAAGGCTAGGAGAGGTAAAGAAGACCGAAATCAGCGGCGGCGCGTCTCGTTGTAGGCACGACAGGGCGGGTTTCAAACCCGCCTCTACGAGGTCAATGTCTCGTCACTGTACACTCCTAGAAATCTGAACCCCCTAGTGTCCTGCATTTGAAGTTCGTTGTATAAATCAGATAGGTGCGTTCCGGGGAGTCACCCTCACCCTAGCCCTCTCCCATCAAGGGAGAGAGGATAAATCACCCGCTGTTTTGTTCGTTGAATCTCTGACACAGGACACTAGTTAACACGAAGGGACAGCCGTATAATCCTGTCCAACTCCAGAGATTAGGTATTGAACATGACGACAATTTCAGAGGCCGTCTCCGAAGTTCCCGGCGTGGTGGGCGTGGCCGCGCGACACCTCGAGACGGGGAAGACGATCGAGCACAACGCCGATGAGGTGTTCTTCACCGCGAGCACCTTCAAGGTGCCCATACTGGCGGAGCTCTATCGCCAGGTCGATGCGGGCACGCTCGATCTCTCGCAGCGTGTCGAGCTGACCGACATCCTCCGAGTGCCGGGCTCAGGGGTCTTGAGAGAGCTTGGGAATGGCCTGGCTCCGAATCTGCACGATCTCGCGATGCTGATGATCATCGTGAGCGACAACCTCGCCACCGACATCCTGTATCACACCGTGGGGAAGGACGACCTGAATCGCACGATGGGGGATCTCGGCCTCAACAAGACCAAGCTGCCGATGTCGTGCCGCGATCTTCTCTTCAGCCTGGCGGGACTCACGGTCAGCGAGTCGCTGGACGATTTCTGGGAGGTATCCGACCGGGTGGAGCAGGGATACCGTGGGCTGTCGCCCGACTGCGACGCGCTGAACGAGGAGAAGTCCGACGTCTCGTCGCCTGCCGACATGGTGCGCCTGCTGGAGATCGTCCACAACGGCGATTTCCTGTCGGAGGGGTCACGGGACGGAATGCTCCATATTCTCAAGCGCCAGAAGCTCAGGAGCATCATCCCGTACTACCTGCCCCCGGACGTCATCGCGGCCCACAAGACGGGAGGCGTCTACAGCGTCCGCTGCGACGTGGGAATCGTGTGGGGACCGAGCGGGCCGTACGCCGTGGCGATCATGGCGAAGCGGATAACAGACAGCACCGACCTCGATCCGAAGCTGGCGCGGATATCGCGCATTGTGTTCGACGAGATGGCGGGCTAGATGAGGACCTTGATCGTGATCTCGATTCCGGTCTCGTCGACAACCGTCGTGCCGTCGTCGACGAACTGCTTGCGGACGTAGGCAAGACCGACGTTTGCTCCGGTATGGGGCAGGCGGGCCACGGACGTGACTATGCCCATCCGCTTGCCGTCGTGCGTCAGGAAGGAGCCCGGTGCAGGGCCGTCGCCGTCCCACCGAAGGCCGACGAGGTACTTACTGACTTTCTTGTAGGTCTGGAGCCGGGCGATTACCTCTTGCCCGATGTAGCATCCCTTCGAGAAGCTCACGTGGTGGACGAGGTTGGCCTCATGCGGGTTGTAGTCCTCGGTCAACTCCTTGCCGAACGCGGGGATGCCGCGCTGGACTCGAAGGGCCTCGATCACGTCCGGGCCAGCGGGTGTCGCGCCATTGTCTGTGAGTACTCCGAAGAGGTTATCCCTGTGTTCGGCGTCGAAGACGATGTCGAATGAAGGCGGCCCCAGGAAGTCGCTGCGGTACACCTCGGCAGTGACATCGGAAATCTGTGTGCTCAATCGTTCATAGGTCGCTAACAACGATGCCTGGCCGTCCGTGAGCTCGTCCAAGAATTTCGTCGAATCGAGGCCGGTGAGCGAGAGCATAGCCGTCTCGCTAGTTACGTCTTCGATCTCCACATCCTCAACAAAGGTATAGAAGTCAATCCACTCGGCCACGCGCTGCTGATTCTCCGGGGAGGTGAATACCACCAACCGGTCTTCGCTCCGGTGGACGTGAAGCAAGTCAACGATACGTCCCTTGTTCGTCGTCAGGACGGTGGCAGCACCTGCGCCGACTTCGAGGGTCGCGAGCTCGTTGGTGGAAAGGCGGTTCAGGAGGTCGAGCGCGTCATCGCCCGTGAGGGCTAGTCGCCCAGCGTCGGAACGGTCCAGCACCGCGACGCCCGAAGTCAGGGCGCGGTATTGCTCCTCTGCGGTCAAGGATCCATCGAGGAGAACTTCGGCATGGAGATTTGCTACAGGTCCCATATTTCGAGGATAGTCGTCAGGGGGCGAGGCGTCAACCGGGCTGACGGCTCGGTAAGTGTTCAGAGTTGGCGAGGGGAATGCCTCGCCCCTGCGGATTCCGGGCTTTCGGTGACATTTGCATAACCTCCAGGTATTGCCTTAGTGGCGCGAATTTCACCCTCATCCTAACCTTCCCCCATCAAGGGGGAAGGGATTTCCAGGCTCCCATCAGGGGTTATGCAAAGGTCTCTCCCGTATCGGGGTACGGGGGAAGCTCTTCGCGGGTATGACGGTGGCTGTGTGTGTCGAGCGCGCTCACGGTCTCTGAGCAGCTACACGGCGGAACTTCGACGAGCCCAAGCGGTTGATACGCGAACTGGACGGGACTATCATTAGATTTCCAAGAGGTGCAGCTAGGCTTGGAAACTATCTTAAAACTATGTTTGTTGGCCAAGAATTGCCCTTCGACAAGCTCAGGGCGAACGTATTGTTCTCTGAGCCCGCGTGTGGAGAAAACGTGTCGAAGCGTATTTTGAGATAGTTCCTTAGTGTTCACGTGGGACGGCTAACACCCATGCGTGAACGACGTTTAAGACTATCGGGGGCGTTGTCCTTCATTTGGGATTAGGGCTAACGAAAGTGGGTCTCATCAAGCAGCCGACGATCTCCTGCATGTTTTCGTGACATGAAGAATCTCTCGCTAACAAGGGTAATCGTTCGGCGCATCGCCGACGACTGGAAGCTTCTGCTGACGGTGTTCATCGGCATACTGATTGCCACGACCATCGGCGCGGGCACGCCGATATACCTCGAATCCCTCGACCAGCTTTCGTTCAACGCCGCGCTTGACCGGATCGACGAGCCGAAGATCGATGTCTTCGGCGCGGAAGTGGTGGCGACCGAGAAATCGCTCAGGCACGCCGATCAGGTCGTCACGGACGCCATCGAAGAGCACATTGCGGACGTGTACGACGGGCATGAACAATTCATCAAGAGCCGTGTCGCCATCATAGGAACGCCGGACTTACCCTTGCCTGAGGGGACAGGAGAGGGCATCTACGTCTCGCGGGGCTATCTCCAGCACCTCTCGAACCTGCCGTCGCACGTGAGGTTCGTCAAGGGGGAGATGGCTTCCGGCACGATCGACAGCGGCACGTTCGGAGCGGTTATCGAGGCCGTGGTTTCGTCGGAAATGGCTGAGCGCTTCGAGCTCGAAGTCGACGACGAGGTCATTCTCGCCGCCGATCTCCTGGCTCAGAGAGCGGTATCGACGGCTACGGACGAGGGTGAGGACGATGACGAACTCGCGGAGCTTCTCGATTCGACGCCGGCTCCGATACCGGTCGGGCCACCGGGCATCGGCATCGTCATCACCGGCATCTTCGAGCCGCTGGACCCGGAAGCCCGTGTGTGGGGTTCGAACGGCGAGGCGCTCAGTCCGCCCGTCATCGAAACTCCCGCGCCGTACTTGACGGTTCAGAGACCCGGGGAAACTCCTCTAACCCTCTTCGCCGACGAGACGGCCATGCGTGTCGCCCTGCAGGACCTCGTCGCGGAGACGACCTTCCTCGGACAGGAGACGTACGTCAAGGGCGTGCCTATGCTGGTCAGCACGCCGAACAATAATCTTCCGGTAAGTACAGGTCAGGGCATCATCGCGCGCCTGGGATTCCTCGTGTCGCTCTCGAATTTCGAGGACAACATCGTGTTCGAGCAGGGCGGAACGGCGAGCACGGAAATCACACAAGGCCCGCGCGGCCCCATGATCGAAGCTATCGTGCATCGCGGCGTATCCCTGCGGACGCAGACCGAGATCGGGGACGAATTTTACTTCTCACCGGAACTTGGTGAGCGTGAAATCATCACGGTGCGGGTAGTGGGCTATTACGAAGAGGACGACAAGAACTCGCCGTACTGGCGCTCCACCGGCGCGCTGCTGAGCCTCGATCCTCAACGGCAGGACACGCCGTTCCTCGTCCTGTCGGACAATTCCCTCTCAAACATTCCGATCATCGTCGCGCCGGAGGTTATGGCGCAGCTTCTCTCGGAGACCTACCCCGGCGCAGTGGTAAGCCCTCAATGGGTGGTCAAGATCGACCCGGAGCGACTCAAAGAGTGGTCGGCGGCAGAGGCCAGGGAGCGATTCAGCGCCTTCTCCGACGCCATTACCTCCGAGCTTCCCGACGCCGACGCTACCACGGAGTTCGTGGAGAACCTGACGGAGTCGGGACAGCTACGCAACTTCTACGCCAAGATACCGATGCTGCTGTTGCTCACGGTGATTTTGCTGACCGTGCTGTTCTTCCTCGGCATTCTCGTTTCGTACCTGACGCAGAGCAGGGAAGGCGACGCGTCGCTCCTCAAGACCCTCGGGGCGACTCTCTCGCAGCTGACCCGGATATACATGACCGAAGGTCTCGTGATGGTCGCGACAGCCGTGATCGTGACCCCGTTCCTGGCCTACGGAATGGTCGCCGTTTCGGGAGTGCTGCCCTTCTTCGAGGAGATGAACCAGGGCAATCTCATGCCGATACGCCTAGCCGCCACTCCCTTCATCATCTCACTGGGGGTCGGCTTGCTCTGCCTTGCGATTTTCGTTGTGCCCAACGTGCTCAGCGCGCAGGGAGGCGTGCTCCTACGCCGGCTTCAGACATCACGTCCGCTTGGACTCCCCTTCCTCCAGAGATTCAATCTAGACATCGGCATCCTCGTCTTCGGGGGCCTGATCTACTGGGAGCTCCAGAAGCGCGGACAGTTCGTTTACAGCGGCTACTTCGAGGAGACCGAGGTCAACGAGGTGCTCCTCGTCGCGCCCGTTCTCTTCCTGATCGTCGTGACGCTGGTGTTCATGCGGTTCTTCCCGATGATCGTCCGGTACATCAGCGGCGAGTCGAGCCGCATCGTGGACCTGCTGGTGGCGGCGTCGGTCGTCGCATCCGTCGTTGGGGTCTACTGGCGCGAACGTGGGAATGAGACGCTTGACTGGCTGCTGCCGGGAGCGTTGGCGTTGGCGGTCCTCATCGCCTTCTGGGCGACGAAACGCTACTGGCACGACCGAAAGCGCAGATACGCCGGGCTCGTCGTACAGGCGCTGCTCGTCGCTGGATTCGTCGTCCTGCGGCCTCCGGTGTCCGGCGATCTGCTGACCGTCCCGACATGGGGGCTCATTGCCGTGGTACCGGCGCAGCTGCTGTTCGTCTTATTCACCGGTCTCAGCCGCGTGACGCCGGTGTGGCTGGAGATCGGTCTGCTCCACATGTCGCGCAACCCGCTCCAATACACGTGGCTCATCCTGCTGCTCGTCCTCGCGACCGGTCTCGGCATCCTGGCGACAACGGTCGGCGGCACGCTGGAACGCAGCCAGATCGAGCGCGTCCTCTTCGAGGAAGGGGCCGATCTGCGGGTCACCGCCTCTCTGCTCGCCCAAGGAGGCGTGCAGGAAGTTCATCGCAAGTCCCAGGAGCTTGAGGATGTCGAGAACGTGGTACGAGGGCTCCGAGAGCGCGGTACGGCCGGCGGTTCCACCGCGGAGGTACTCGCCGTGGACACGTCGGGCTTCGCCGATGTCGCGTGGTATCGCGACGACTTTTCGGACAGCACGCTGCCACAACTGATGGACCGGCTCAATCCCAATGCGCCGACGGGAAGGATACCTCTGCCCGACGACACGAACGGCATCGGCCTGTGGGTAAAGCCCGATCCGTTCATTCCAGGACTCGACCTGTACGCGCAAATCGAAAACGAGCGGGGTGAGCTACAGACCGTCATCTTCAACACGCTTCGCACGGAAGACTGGCAGTTCGTGATCGGCAATATTCCCGACCACGTCAAACCTCCGTTCTCGCTTGTCTCGATCCACATGTTCGAGCCGGGGGGCGATCCTAACGCAGGTCTTGATGCCTCCCCCGTGACGCCGGGCACGCTCTACATCGACGACATCATCGCCACGGTGGGCTTTGAGAACGAAGAGCTGGTGCTCGACGACTTCGAGGGAGCCGATCTCAAGTGGGAGGCGATCCTGACGTCGGCGGCATCTACAGAGGTGGTCGAGTTCTCCGCGAACGAGGTGCGAAACGGCTCGAAGGCAATAGCCTACACTTTCAGCGGGCAGACCACGCAGGGGCTGCGAGGTTTCTACCCGACATCCGTTCCGGGTCCTCTGCCCGTGGTGATAGACTCGTCTCTCGTTCGTCCCGACCGGCAGGAGGGGAGCACCTTCATCGCCTTGGTGGGCCTGCGCTGGCTCCGCATGAGGGTGGTGGAAGTGGTCGACTTCTTCCCGACACACGATCCGAGCCAGGGCGGGCTGATTCTGACCGATTTGAACAGCCTGCTGGACCGCGCCAACGTGCTTCTCAATCACCATCGAATACGAGCACTGGACCTGTACTACGATCTCAAGCCGGGCTCGCACGAGCGAGTCGGGGAGGCCGTGGTTGAGATACTCGGCCCGCAGGGTGGGTCCGTCCGCGACGGGCAGGGCCGTCTCGAAAGTCTGCAGATCAATCCCTTCGTCGCGGCAGGTTGGCAGCCGATGACGATACTCTCTCCGGCAATAGCGGTCTTTGCCGCCGCTGTCGGGTATGTCACGTATCTCCTGCTCTTCGCCAAGAAGAGCGCAGTCGAGATCGGTTCGTTGCGGACCCTGGGTCTCACCAGAGGCCAACTGCTCAGGCTCCTGGGCTTCGAGCATCTGGCGGTGGCCGCGATCGGTCTCGGTCTCGGTACTTGGGCCGGATTCCAGATGAGCCGTCTCACGGTCTCGCCATTAGCGATTACCGAGACCGGACTTCCGGTCACGCCGCCCTTCATCCTTTCGACCGACTGGCTCATCATGGGGACCACCTACGTCGCGCTGGGTCTCCTGTTCGTCGCCGCACTCGTTCTGCTCAACAGGGGAGTGGGCCAGCTTGACCTGCGGGCAATATCACGTTTCGGCGAGTAGTTCGTATGCAACAGACGTTGAAAGAAGCACATCTCATCCGGCGGCACAAGACCGGAGACGCCGTATCGTCCAGCCCTACCGTAGCTGATGGGGTGGTATTCGTCGGCTCGGAGGACGGCAGTCTGCTGGCGCTGGACGCCGAGCTCGGAGAGCAGCGCTGGTCGTTCGACTCAGGCGACAAGGTCTATTCATCGCCGCGTGTGACCGAGGGAGTTGTGTACGTCGGCTCGTGGAACGGGTATGTGTATGCACTTGCCGCATCGTCGGGCGAAGTGGTCTGGCGCAGCCGGCTTGGGGAGGGCGTATTTTCGTCCCCGGCGGTCGTCAATGGGATAGTGTACGTCGGCTCCACCGATCATCACGTCTACGCGCTGGAGGCCGCGACGGGCGAAATCGTCTGGCGCTCGGGCACGGAAGACTGGATTATGTCATCACCTCGCGTTGTCGACGGCGTGGTGTACGTCGGATCGAATGATGGGCACCTGTACGCACTGGACGCCGGGACGGGGACCATCATGTGGCGCGCGAAGGCGGACAACGTTGTGTTTTCCTCACCCGCTGTCGGGAACGGGTACGTGTACTTCGGCTCTTGGGACGGTCATGTTTACGCCGTTGACGCAAACACCGGCGTGGAGAGATGGCGATATCGCACCAATGACTGGGTGGTCTCATCACCGGCGGTAGCGGAAGGAGTCGTGTACGTGGGATCGAGGGACGGTCATCTCTATGCGTTGGACGCGGAAGTTGGGTCGCTTCGATGGCGACTCCCTACCGGCGGCCGGGTCGAGTCGTCTCCGGCCATAGCCGAGGGCGTGGTGTACTTCGGATCGTTCGACCACAATCTCTACGCGGCATCCGCAGAGACGGGGGAACTGCTCTGGCAATACGCGACGGAGGGCCCCGTTTCTTCGTCACCCACGGTGGCCGACGGAGTCGTGTACGTGGGGTCGACGGACGGATCCCTGTACGCCATCCGACTGCCGGAATCAAAATAGTGAATTGCTATAATCCGATCAACCGATGACGAACAAGAAGACCATAAACGAGCGGCTGAACGCGATCGCCTACGGGATAATCGCGACGTGGCAGCTTGTCGCCAAGCGCGCGCTTGCTCATTGGCGGCTGCTCTCGTACGTCGTGATCGGCGTGGTGCTGGCGTCGGCCATCCTTTCTGGCACGGTTATCTACTTCGAGGCTCTCCGCGAGCTGGCCCTCAAGAACTCTCTCGAAAGGCGCACGCAGGAACAGCTCAACATCACCGTCCGCGCCAGCAGGGGCCCGACCAATAACGAGGAGTACGGCAAGGTCAGTAATGTCATCGTGCCGCTCGTGAACCGGCACGTCTCGTGGATGCTGCGGGACTCCGTCCACGCCGCACGCACTCCCACCTTCTACCTTGGCAGCCCCGGAAGCGAGGAGTCCGCCTCAGACGGCGATGACCGCACGTTCTTCGCATACATCGACGACCTTGAAGAGCGCATACCCCTGATTGAAGGCGCTCAGCCCAGCGTCGGCACGGCAGTCGGGCGCGGTCAGCCGCTGGAGTTGGAGGCGCTTGTTCCTCTCGAGGCGATGCAGGAGCTTGGGGCCCAGGTGGGAGACCGGTTCGCCGCGGTGCCGACCATCTCCTCGGACATCCCACACGTGTACGTGACGATCTCCGGCGCATTCGACTGGGAAGACACCAATGACGCCGAGCTGGTTCACTTCACGGAGAAATCCCTCCAGACCCAGACGATGACGACCGACCTTCGCCTGATGCCGTTCTTCATCTCGCGGCAGGCGTTCCTGGAGGCTCTCGGCCCGTCCATAGGGAGCATGTCCGCGGGCTACTACTGGTATCTCAAGACCGATCCGAGCCTGATAAACGCCGATAACGCGCAATTGACCGTCGCCAACATCCAGGTGATGGCCAGCCGCTCCGTGGCCTCCCTGCAGACGGTGTCCCAGACGACGGGCCTCGACGACGCCCTTATCGAGTACGACCAGCGGTTGTTCTTCAGCAGGCTGCCCATGTTCATCGTGCTCATACTCATCGCCTTCGTGATCCTGTACTACGTGGCGACCATGTCGTCGTTGCTGGTGGAGAACCAGCGGTCGGAGGTGGCGCAGTTCCGCAGCCGGGGCTCCGACACGTCGCAGATACTCATGGTGTTCATCCTGGAAGGAGCGACCATAGCCGTCCTCGCGGCAATCGTCGCGCCCATCATCGCGGCGTTCACCATCAGCCTGCTGGGCCTGACGCCCGCTTTCTTCGGACTGACGGGCGGTGGGCTGCTGTCGGTCGAGATATCGCCATCCGCCTATGCACTGAGTGTACTCGGCGGCGTGCTGGGATTCGTGGCGCTCCTGATTCCCGCGATTCAGGCTTCTCGCTTCGGAATCACCCAGCAACGGCAACAGTCGTCCCGACCAAACGCACTGCCCGTCTTCCAGCGGTACTATCTTGACGTTCTGCTGCTTCTGATCGCGATCTTCCTCTTCCGCCAGCTCACGGAGCAGGGATCGGTGGTGGCCCGCGACGTGTTCGGGGCGGCGGTGGCCGATGAGCTTCTGCTGGCAGTGCCGGGACTGGTGCTCGTGGCATCGGCGATGGTGCTGCTCAGGCTCTTCCCGTTGGCGATGAACCTCATCAGCAAGCTCTTCGCCAAGGTGTTGCCGGTGGCGGCCGCCATGACCGTGTGGCAGATGTCCCGCCAGCCGACGCACTACTCCCGACTCTCGCTCCTGCTGATCCTCACGGCAGGGCTGGGCATCTTCGCGTCGAGCTTCGGCACGACCCTCCAGCGCAGCTTCGAGGAGCGCATCCTTCACGTCTCCGGCAGCGACGTGCGGATCGTCGGCGTCAACCGAACGTCAACGTCCGACGATGAGGCGCTTATGACAGGCAATCGGTTCGCCGAAGAGATCGCCTATGAGCGCATACCCGGCGTGGATACTGCCAGCGCGGTTCTCAAGCGGGCAGGGCGCGACCTGACACGACAGCAGGGCGGCTCGTTCGAGCTGATCGGTCTGAACAGCTCCAACTTCGATAACGTGGCGTGGTTCCGCGACGACTTCACCGACGAGCCGATCGAGGAGTTGCTGGCACGGATACGCCCGGACGAATCCGTCTATAAGGGCGGCGGGATCGAGTTGCCGCCCGACGCCGTGTCCATCGGCGCGAGAATCAAGTCGGACAGGATTCAGCCCACGCTTCAGGTAGTAGCCCGCCTTACGAACGCAATCGACCAGCAGGCGGCCTACAAGCTGGGATTCGTGAGTTCGAGCGACTGGACCAGCCTCGATGTACCGCTGGCGGAGCAGGGTCGAGAGGACTTTCTTGCCAACGGACCGATCAAGCTGAGCGCGGTCTACGTCGAGCAGTCCAATCTCAGCGTATCGCTCAAGCCCGGGACGGTGCTGTTCGACGACGTTCACGTGACCATGAGCGACGGACTGCAGGTGCTGCTCGACGGGTTCGATTCCATCGACAACTGGTCGCTCCTCAAGACCACGGAAAACTCCATCAGCGACGAGCTAAAGTCGTCCTCGGAAGTCTTCGAGAACGTGCCCGGCGCGGCGGTGTTCACGTGGGCGAAGGGCGAGCCACTGACGCCTCGGGGCATCTTCGCCGGCGATGATCCGCCACCGATCAAGGTGCTGGCCAGCGAGGCGTTCCTGAACAGGGAGAACCACCGTGTCGGAGACGAGTTCGAGGTATCGGTCGACCGCGCCCGGATTCCGATATCCATCGTCGGGTCGGTGGAGCTGTTCCCCACCATTTCGAGCGATCTGAAACCCTATTTGATCGCCGACATCTCGGCCCTCAACGCGTTCGCTACGAGCGGGGTCGCCGACCAGCCCTTCCTGCCGGAGGACCTGTGGATCGCTTCGTCGACCACGGGCGCTCCGAGAGAGAGCCTGTTGGAGACCGTCGGTTCCCTCGAGGGATTCGGCTCGGTCACCGTGCTCGACCGGGAAGAGCGGTTCCGGGCGAAGGACGCCAGCGTCGATCCTCTCGTGGAGGCGGGCTGGAGGGCGCTGCTCTTCATCGCCTTCTCCGCCGTGCTGCTGCTGAGCTGCCTCGGCTTCCTCGTACACGCCTACTCGTCGTTCCGCAGCAGACAGGTGCAGTTCGCCATCATGCGCACGACCGGGCTGTCCGGGCGTCAGCTTATGATGCTGATGTGGCTGGAACAGACGGTGATCATAGCCGTGGGACTCGCCCTCGGCACGTGGATGGGGAGCAGGCTCGGCGCGACGATCATGCCGTTCCTCGGCCACGACGACTTTGGGGGTAAGGTCGTTCCGCCGTTCGTGATGGTCATAGACTGGGGCGCGCTGGCCATCACCTACGCGGTGATGCTCGTGATCTTCGCCGTCATCACGCTGGCCCTGATCATGCTCATCCGGCGGCTCTCGCTCGCGCGTATCCTCCGCATCGGGGAGTTGGGGTAGGTGATAGGTAGGTTCCTTACACCCTCACCCCCGTATCAAGTACGGGGCAGGCTCTAGCCCTCTCCCACGACGGGAGAGGGGATAAGGGGCGATTCGCGAATCGCCCCTACTTGCCGGAGGGGTGAGGGTGACCGCGTGTCACCACAAGCGACGGACGTCGTAGCGGTCGAAGAGGGACTCGTTCGAAATGAGAACGAGGTTGCGCGACAGCGCCTGCGCTATGAGCATTCGGTCGAAGGGATCGCGGAGAGGTCCGGGAAGCGCTCCGGCGCGCGCGGCGTCGTCCACGGTGACGGACAACTCCTCGAAGTCCTGGTCGGCTATGGCGCCGGTCATGTCGCGGACCAGGGGATCCGCTTCCGGGAGTTTGCCCTTTCGGTGCTTGGTTGCGATCTCCCATGCCGACGCCGCGCTTATCAGCACGTCGTTGTCGTCAGCTTCTATCAACCGCCGGGCGGATTGGGGCAACTGCTCGCTTCCGGCAAACCACCAAATGAATGCGTGGGTGTCTAGTAGCAGCCGCAACGATCAGCCGCCCTCCCAGGCGGCCAACTCTTCTTCCGACAGCGGCTCAAAAAAGCGGTCGTCGATGCTTATCAGGCCCTTCATCGAGCCGAATTGCCGCTTGCCGCGCTTTTTGCAGCGCACGAGCTGGGCGACGGGCTTGCCGTTTCGGGCGATGATGACCTCCTCTCCCGCCTCGACCTGCGCCAGCAGACGTGACAGGTGGGTCTTCGCTTCGTGGACGTTCACCGTTACCATTGCCCGCTCCTTTGGGATCAGATTAGCTAATGATATGACTAATGCGTGGGGTCGTCAACGAATTCCCGGGCCAAGACCTGTGCCAGATTAGCGTGGGACCCGTTAGTATGTCATTCCGAATCATGAATTGCCCTTCGACAGGCTCAGGTCGAACGGACTTGAGGTTGGGCACCCCTCTGAGGTAGGAACGGGAAAACACAAGTGAAGAGCAGATGTCCGAGCTAGGGCAGAAAAGAAGACCCTTACGCCGTCAGGGCGGTCTCGTAGCCGTCGGCGCGGATGCAGGCGACCCAGTGGTTGGGGCTAACCTCGCGGAGCTGGGGCATCTCGTCTTTGCACTCCTCGACCATGACGGGGCAACGAGTGTGGAAGACGCAGCCTTCGGGCGGGGACATGGGGCTGGGCAGCTCGCCGTGGAGGATGATGCGCTCGCGCTGCTCCTCCATGTCGGGGTCGGGGATCGGAATGGCCGAGAGGAGCGCCCTCGTGTACGGGTGGAGGGGGTTGTCGTAGAGCTCCTGGCGGCTGGCGACCTCGACAATGTGGCCGAGATACATGACGGCCACGCGGTCGCTGATGTGCCGCACGACGGAGAGGTCGTGGGCGATGAAGAGGTAGGTAAGCTGGAGCTTTTCCTTGAGCTCTTCAAGCAGGTTGATGATCTGGGCCTGAATCGACACGTCGAGCGCGGAGACCGGCTCGTCGCAGACGATGAAGTCGGGGTTCACCGCCAGCGCCCGCGCGATGCCGATTCTCTGACGCTGTCCGCCGGAGAACTCGTGCGGGTACCGGTCGGCCATGAACGGGTTGAGACCCACGGTCTGGAGGAGCTCCGCGACGCGGTCCTGGTATTCGCCCTTGCTGGCGGTCAGCTTGTGCACCGAGAGCGGCTCGCCCACGATGTCGCCACACGTCATGCGAGGGTTGAGGGAGCCGTAGGGGTCCTGGAAGATGACCTGCATCTTGCGGCGGATGGGCCTCAACTCCTTGTTGCTGAGGGTGTTGAGGCGCTCCCCGTCGTAGAACACGTCGCCCGATGTCTGGCGTTGAAGCTGGAGGATCACCCGGCCGAGCGTGGTCTTGCCGCTTCCGCTCTCGCCGACGAGGCCGAGCACCTCACCCTTGTTGATGGTGATGGAGACGTCGTCGACCGCCTTGACCTCCGCGACCTTGCGCTGAAAAACGATCCCCGACGTGACGGGGAAGTACATCCTGACGTCCCTGACCTCGATCAGGGGCCTTGAACCGTTCGACTCGACCAAATCTATCCTCCTGCCGCCGCGGGCGAGCCGACCAAGTTGGGAAGGTCCTCGGACCGCCAGCACGCCGCGTGGTGCGGCGGGGTTTCTTCTCTGATAGCTTGGAGCATCGGAGTTTCGGTGAGGCACTGATCAATCGCGTAGCGACATCTCGGCGCGAAGTTGCAGCTGCCGCCGAGACCGATGAGGTTTGGCGGGAGGCCCTCGATCGGTTCGAGCTTGACGCCCTCCTCTCCGTCGAGCCTCGGGACCGAGCGCAGCAGTCCGAGCGTGTACGGATGCCTGGGGTTGTAGTAGATCTGCTTAGCGGTGCCCTCCTCGATGATGGAGCCGGCGTACATAACGATGACGCGACTGGCGTACCGCGCGACAACGCCGAGGTTGTGGGTGATGAGTATCATCGCTGTCCCCAACTCGTTCGAGAGGCGCTGCATGAGCTCGAGAATCTGAGCCTGAATCGTCATGTCCAGCGCCGTGGTGGGCTCGTCCGCGATGATGAGCTTCGGGTTGCAGCTAACGGCCATGGCGATCATCACGCGCTGGCGCATTCCGCCGCTCATCTGGTGGGGGTAGTCCTTCAGTCGCCGCTCGGCGTCGGGAATGCCGACGAGACTCAAAAGCTCCGCCGCGCGCTGGCTCGCCGCACTTGCCGACATGTTCAGGTGGAGTTCGAGGGTCTCAGTGAGCTGCCTGCCGATGGTGAGCACCGGGTTGAGCGACGTCATCGGCTCCTGGAAGACCATACCGATGTCGTTGCCGCGCACCTTGCGCATCTGCGCGTTGGAGAGTTGCAGGAGGTCCTGCCCGTCGAAGATGACCTCGCCGTCCACGATCTTGCCGGGCGGGTCGGGTATCAGGCCCATGATGGAGAGGGCGCTGACGCTCTTGCCGCAGCCGCTCTCTCCGACGATGCCGACGATCTCTCCCTCGTCCACCGAGTATGAGATGCCGTCGACGGCCTCCACGACGCCGTTGTCGGTGTAGAAGTGAGTCGTCAGATTGTTGACTTCGAGAAGTTTCGCCATAGTCTCACTAGGTTGCAACGCTCAAGTGTCGATGTAGGGTAGCAACGCCGCGCGGAAGCGTCAATAGAACCTTGCCTAGCACTCCTTCACGACAGGACGCATGGCCTGGATGTGCTCCGGGCCCGCGGCGCAGCATCCGCCGATGATCTGCGCGCCCATGCCCTTCCATTCAGTGACGAACTCCGCGAGACGCGAGGGGTAGTAATCGGCGTTCTGCAGGATGTCCTCGCCCGCGCTCGGCTTCTGGTTCGTGAGCATGGGCGCGTTCACGATGGGGCCGGTCGGGTTGTAGCCGATGTTCGGATAAGCCCCGACGGGCCCCGCGAACGCCTCCCGCAGGATTGGAAGCCCTTTAGAAATATTCTCCGGGTTGCTGCACATGATCAGGACGGCGTCGACGGGGTGGCCTTCGAGCGCGCCGGCAAGGTCGGTCAGGTTCTCGCCATAGTTCATCGTGCCGTCATCCATGATATGCCGTACACCCAGAAACACCGGCAGTTCCGCCTCCGCGCAACCGTCCACGGCGACAACGCAGTCCTCGATGAAGCCCACGTATTCCGGCAGCATCACGTCGGCTCCCTCGTCGGCAAGGAGCTTGGCGTGGTCGGACCACTCCTTCCGGTATGCCTCGACTCCCATCTGCTGCGTATCGGAGGCCGGGTTGTGGACGGGAGGGAGGCCACCCTGTAGGCTTGGCGCGGCTATGCCTCCAGCAACGTATGCGTCGGGGTTCATGGCATCGCGCGCCTGAACGGCGTTGCGGATCGCCGCGGTAGCGTACGTGCGCCAGTTGTCCTGCTCGCCGATCCTTTCGAGGCGAGTGGGGGTCGTCCAGAAGTTGTTGCTGATGATGATATCGGCCCCGACACGCAGATAGTCGGAGTGCACCTGCTGCACCACCTCGGCGTACTCGATATTCGCCGTTGCCGACCATGCCTTGAGCCGGTCCTCCGCGTCCTTGAGCACATCTGCCCCTCGACGCTGCAGCTCAGAGCCGGTTCCTCCGTCCATCAGGAGCATGTCGCCATTTCCAAGCCGGTCAACGATAGAATTTCTGGTCATGGTGGTTCCTCCCAGTGACATTTTATCCCACGCAAGGGGAAGCTTTCGAGCTTGTCGGTTGTAAGTCGAGACTGGTTCAAATGGGCGTATGTACCTTCGCGCCAAGTCAGACTCTGTATTTCATGAGGATTGCCATCCTCACCACCTGGAATGAAAGAGGGAGCGGACCGGAGGCGGGCAACCACAAGGGTTGCCCCTACAACGGGTTTGTCGGGGTTTGTTTTCAGAGGAATGAAAATGGGGCGACTGCAAACCTTCTGTGGGGGTGGACTTTCCACCAAGTGGGTACAGCAACGAGTCCTATCGCTGAATTGCGCGGACGGCGGCTGCGTTCTATAATCGTCCGACTTGAATTGGGCGGTGAGGGATTCATGGCTCGTGACTACGCGGCCTTGGCTGTGGGGGATGTGATATCCGACCGGACGTTTCCGCTCGGTCTCGACGGAGTGGGGAAGTACGCGGCGGCGGTGCGGGACGAATCGGGCGTGTTCGACCCTACTGAAGAATCGCCGACGGTCCCTCCGATGGCGGTGGCGACGTTTGCCCTTCGGGGAGTGCTGAACGACCTCGGGATACCGGAGGGGACGCTTCACGTGGGGCAGGAGATGGCGTTTCTCGGCGCGGTGGTGACGGGCGAGGAGTTGAGCTGCAAGGCGGTGATATCGCAGAACGCGGTGAGAACGGGTTACCGGCTCCTTGCCGTCGGCATGGAAGTACACGATGGGCAAGACAGGCAGGTGATGACCGGCAAGAGTACGATACTGGTGCCGGCATGATGGAGGTTGGCACAGAGCTACGGTCGATCACACGCATGGTCGAGCAGGCGAATATCTCTGCGTATGCGGAGGCGTCGGGGGACTTCAATCCGATACATATCGACGAGGAGTTCGCGCGGGCGACGCGGTTCGGGGGGACGATAGCGCATGGCATGATGATAGCGGCGATGCTCTCGGAGCTGATGGCCGCTGAGTTCGCCGACGATTGGGTGGAGACAGGGCAGCTCAAGATACGCTTTCGTTCTCCGGTGAAGCCGGGTGACACGGTGACGGCGCACTGCGAGGTGTCGCGCGCCCGCGAGGTGGAAGAGGGAGTCAGACTCACGTGCTCGGTCGGCGTACGTACAGACAAGGGGGATGATGCCATTACCGGCAACGCTACGGTCGTGGTATCAACCTAGAGATTGAGGAATCGAGGCAGGCATTGACGCAAGCTAATGGGATGGTACGAATAGCCGTGGACGCAATGGGCGGCGACTATGCGCCGACGGAGGTCGTTGCCGGGGCGATAGAGGCGGCCAAGCAGGGCGACGTGCAGATCGGTCTCGTGGGGAACCCACAGGTCCTGCAGGCGGAACTGGCGAAGTACGATACGAGTAGGCTGCCGATTATGCCGGTGCCGTCGGATGGAGTTATCGGAGAGGGAGAGCAGCCCGCGCTGGCGCTCCGCCAGAAACCCAAGGCGTCGATTGTCGTCGCTACGGGGCTTGTTAAGAAGGGCATGGCCGACGGGGCGGTGACGATGGGTTCGACCGGGGCGGCGATGGCAACGGCGGCGGTCGTGCTGGGCATGATGGAGGGGATTTCACGTCCGGCCCTCGGAGGACCGATTATAGGGTTTGCTCCAAAGACTTCCATCATCGACGCCGGCACCAATGTCGATTGTCGACCGTCGCAGCTCTTGAGCTTCGCGGTCATCGGTGATATGTGGGCGCGTATCTTTTGGAACGTGGAGAATCCGAGTATCGGTCTCCTGAGCGTTGGGGCGGAGTTCGGCAAGGGGAACAGGCAGGTGCGGGAAACATCGGAACTGCTCGCCAAGAGCGGTCTGAACTTCGTTGGGAACGTCGAGCCAAACGAGATGGTCCATGGAGAAGTCGACGTGGTAGTCGCGGACGGGTTCGTCGGGAACGTGGTGATGAAGCTCACAGAGGGCATCGGGCAGGCGTCCGTTGACCTCGTTCGGGGGCGTTTGGCGGGCAAGCTGTCGGAAGACGAGATCGAGGCCATAACCGGGGAACTCTACGAGAAGACGAACGTCGTGAGTACGCACGGAGGAGGTCCGCTGCTCGGCGTCAAGGGCGTGAGCGTAATCGGACACGGTCGCGGCAAGCGTGAGGAGGTCAAGCGGGCAATCGAACAGGCGAAGAACTGGCACCGGCTCGGCGTCATTGACAAGCTCGGCGAGGCGCTTACGGAAGTGCGCAGCAGGGCCGGAGTGGAAGAGTAGCGGGATCGTACGTAACGGAGGCCAAGTGAAGACAAACGAACTGGAAGGGAAGAGCGCCCTCGTGACCGGCGCGTCGAAGGGGATAGGACGGCAGATCGCCATCCGGCTGGCCGAGAAGGGCGCGAGGATAGCAGTCAACTACAACTCCTCGCCGGACGCCGCGAGCGAGGTGGTGGAGACGCTCACCGACAGCGGCGCTGAGGCGTTCGCGGTGCAGGCCGACGTTTCCGACATCGATCAGGTCAAGGCGATGTTCAAGGAAGTGGAAGGACGATGGGGGAATGTCGATATCCTAGTGAACAACGCGGGGATCATCGACGACCGTCATCTGATCCGGATGTCCGACGACTCATGGCACAGGGTCATCGACGTAAACCTGAACGGGACGTTCTACTGCACCCGCGCGGCTATTCGGAAGATGATGTCCAAGCGATGGGGCAGGGTCATTAATATCGGGTCTATCGTTGGGCTGCGAGGGAATCCTACGCAGACGAACTACACCGCATCCAAGGCGGCGGTGATCGGCTTCACCAAGGCGCTGGCCAAGGAAGTTGCGAGCCGCAACGTCACCGCCAACGTCGTGACGCCCGGGTACTTCGAGACCGAGACGACATCCGTTCTCACAGAGGAGATGAAGGACTACTGGAAGGAGCGGACGCCCATGGGCCGGTTCGGAGACCTCGATGACGTGGCGCACGTGGCAGCGTTCCTTGCTCTTCCAAGCTCGAAGTACATAACAGGGCAGGTGATCTCGGTGGACGGCGGGCTGGCCGTCTAGGGGCGTCATGGGTGCTGGCAAGGAGTTTGCGGGGAAGGTCGTCCTGGTCACGGGTGGGTCGCGCGGAATTGGGAAGGCCATCGCGCTCCACTTCGCACGGCGGGGCGCTGACATTGCCTTCAACTACCTCCGCAGCCACACCTCGGCGAATGAGGCGCAGCAAGAAGTTGAGGCGTTGGGCGTGCGGTGCGTAAAGGCGCGGGCGCATCTGGGAGACGCGGAGAAGATACGCGGCCTGTTCGAGACGGTGGAGACGGAATACGGCAGGCTCGACGTCCTGATCAACAACGCGGCGTCTGGGGTGAACGTAGCTGCCTCGGAGCTTGGCGAGAAGCACTGGAACTGGACGATGGACATCAACGCCAAGGCGGCGTGGCTGTGCTCCATCGAGGCATCGCGACTGATGGCCGACGGCGGGCACATCGTCAACATCACGAGCGAGGGTTCTCGCAACGTTCTGCCCAACTACTTCGCGGTCGGGACGTCCAAGGCGGCTTTAGAGGCGATCACAAGGTATCTAGCCGTCGAGTTGGCATCGAAGAATATCTCGGTGAACGCCGTGTCGGGTGGCTACGTCGATACGGACGCGCTCAGCGCCTTCAGGGACAGGGACCAGATGCTAGCGGACGGGGAGAAGACCGTGACGGGCAGGATGGTCACGGTCGAGGATATCGCCAACGCCGTGGGGTTCCTGTGTTCGCCGGAGGCCGAGATGATCCGAGGGCAGATATTGCTGGTCGACGGCGGGGCGACGCTGGGGGCTCAACCCTCACCCTAGCCCTCTCCCGCAAACGGGAGAGGGGATAAGTCTGAAACGGCGCTAGTCGTCTCTGCGCCAACGCAGCACCGGCCTGCGTGCCGCGAGGGCCTCGTCGAGGCGGGTGTTGGGCGTGTTGTGCGGGGCGTTGAGGAGAAGATCGGGATCTTCTTCGGCCTCTTTCGCGATGAGCTTCATCACCTCGATGAACTGGTCGAGGGTCTCTTTACTCTCCGTCTCGGTCGGCTCGATGAGGAGCGACTCCTCGACCACGTCGGGGAGAGGGAAGTACATCGTCGGCGGGTGGATGCCGTAGTCGATGAGCCTCTTGCACACGTCCTTGCCTGAGACTCCAAACTCGTCCTTAAGGTTCTTGGCGGAGAAGACCACCTCGTGCTTGCAGTGGCGGTCCTGCGGAAGATCGAAGGTGCCTCGCAGCTGGCTGAGGATGTAGTTGGCGTTGATTACGGCGTCCTCGCTAATCTGGGAGACGCCAACGTCGCCTAGCGTGCGGATGTAGGCATAGGCGCGGACGAGAGCGCCGAAGTTGCCCTGGAAAGGGCCGAGCTTGCCGATTGACTGCGGGGGCGTCGAGAGGGAGAAACGCTCTCCGTCCTCGTCCTCAGTCCGCGTGACGTGAGGTTCTGGGAGGAAGGGAAGCAGTCGCTCGCTGACCATGACGGAGCCGGCTCCGGGGCCGCCACCGCCGTGCGGCTGGGTGAAGGTCTTGTGCAGGTTGGAGTGAACGACATCGAAGCCAAGCTCGCCCAGCTTGACCTTGCCGAGCAGGGCGTTGAGGTTCGCGCCGTCGCCGTACATGATGCCGCCGGCGTCGCGGACTATCCGTATTACGTCCGACAGGTTGGTGTCAAAGATGCCGAGGGTGCTCGGCTGGGTGAGCATGAAGCCCGCGAGGTCGTCGCCGACTGCGGCCTCGAGGGCGGCGAGGTCGGTGTTGCCCTCCTCGTTGGTCGGGAGGGAAACGACGTGGAACCCGGCAACGACGGCAGAGGCAGGATTGGTGCCGTGCGCGCTGTCGGGTATGAGTACCTTTTTGCGTTTGTCGTCGCCGCGCGAGAGGTGATAGGCGCGCGCCATGAGCATCCCGGCGAACTCACTCTCGGCTCCGGCCTTGGGGGAGACGCTGGTACCGGCCATGCCCATGACCTCGGCGAGGATCTCCTGCAGGTGCCAGACGAGCTTGAGTGCGCCCTGCACCGTTTCCTCGGGCTGGAAGGGGTGTATCTCGGACAGGCCGGGCAGCGCGGCCATCTCATCGTTGATCTTCGGGTTGTACTTCATCGTACAGCTGCCGAGAGGATAGAAGTTGTGGTCGATGGAGAAGTTGTAGTGGCTGAGCTGCGAGAAGTAGCGGACGATCTCGCTTTCTGAGACCTCCGGCATGTCGAGGTTGTCGCGGAGCATGGCGGCGTCGGGCAGTTCCGACTCCGGGACGTCCAGCTTGGCATGGCTCGCGCCTATGCGTCCCGGCGCGCTGCGGTCCATGAGGAGCTTGCGGTTGTGCTTTTCCAGCCAGCGCTCTGGGACGGTCATACGTTGTCGGCTCCGATCTCGGCCAGGGCGGAGGCCAATGCCTCGATCTCCTCGCGAGTGTTCACGTCCGTGCAGCAGAGGAGCATCCCGTTTTCGATGCGGTCGCTCACGTCGAGGCCGCCGATTATCTTGTGGTCGAGAAGTCTGCGGTTGACCTCGGACGGCGGCAGAGGACATTGGACGACGAACTCGCGGAAGAACGTGCCCTGCAATGGCAGGGAGTAGCCGGGTATGTCCTCGATGAGTGACGCGAGGTAGTGGGCTTTGTGATAGCAGAGCTCGGCGGTGTGCTTGAGGCCCTGCTTGCCCTGTGCGGCCATGTAGACGGCGGACATGAGGGCTATCAGGCCGACGGAGGTGCAGATATTCGAGGTTGCGCGCTCGCGGCGTATGTGCTGCTCGCGGGTCTGGAGGGTGAGGACGTAACCGGTGCGCCCCTCGGTGTCGACGGTCTGGCCGACGATGCGACCGGGGAGCTGGCGGAGGAAGTCCCTGCCGCCCTTGCAGGCGAGGACTCCGACGTATGGCCCGCCGTAGGACGGGGACACGCCGAGCGTCTGGGCCTCGGCGACTACTATGTCGGCGTCGTAGCTGCCCGGAGGATTGAACATTCCCAGCGATGCGAGGTCCACGGAGACGATCAGAAGCGCGCCAAGCTCGTGGACGCGGGAGGCCAACGCTTCGAGGTCGTGGAGGGAGCCGAAGAAGTCGGGCTGCTGGACGACAACGCATGCGGCGTCATCGGGTATGTCGGAGCCGTTGGCGGCGATCACGTCGACCTGGAGATTGTCGTGGCCCTGCGTGTAGGTGCGGACGACCGACTGGTAGCCGGGGGAGACGGTCTCGGCCAGGACGATGCGATTGCGCTTGGTGATGCGGGCGGCCATCATGGCTGCCTCGGCAAGGGAGGTAGCGCCGTCGTACATGCCGGCGTTGGCGACGTCCATGCCGGTCAACTGGCAGATGAGCGTCTGGAACTCGTAGTGCGCCTGAAGCGTTCCCTGCGAGACCTCGGGCTGGTAGGGGGTGTAGGAGGTGAGGAACTCGCCGCGGAATGCCAGCGCGCGAACGATTGCGGGGACGTGGTGGCGGTATGATCCCGCGCCGAGGAAGCAGGCGAAGTCGCCGGGAGTCGCGTTCTGAGCGGCGAGATCGCCGAGCTCCTGCCGCAACTCGAATTCCGAGAGCGGGGTCGGTATATCCAGCGGGGGGAACCGGAAATCTTCAGGAATGTCGTCGAACAGTTCGGCGGCGGACTCCACGCCTATCGCCGCCAGCATCGCCTCCCTGTCCGTATCGGTATTCGGCGAATAGTGGGAGGTGACGGTCGGGTCGTGCATATCTTGGTGCGTGTGGGAGCCTTGCGTAAATATGGTGCGGCGGGGTTATAGGACCACCGCTATTGGGTTGCCAGGAACTGCTCGTAGTCGGCGGCGGACATGAGGCCGTCCAACTGGGACGGGTCGCTCAGCTCGATCTTGATCATCCAGCCGTCACTGTATGCTGAGTCGTTGACCAGTTCGGGGGTATCGTCAAGCTCCTCGTTGCGCTCGACGACCGTACCGCTCACCGGAGAGTAGAGTTCGCTCACGGCCTTGACCGACTCGATCTCGCCAAACACGCCCATCGACGTAACGTCTGCCCCTACGTCCGGCAACTCGACGAATACCACGTCGCCAAGCTCGTCGGCGGCATACTCGGTGATGCCTACCACGACGGTGGTTTCCGACTCGACACGAAGCCACTCGTGCTCTTTGGTGTACTTGAGGTCGTCCGGGTAGTTCATGAAGCTCTCCGCGAATAGAAGGGCAGGGGTCTGACGACTGCCTCGACGCTGCGACGCCTGATTTGTATCCAAAGCTGCGTTCCAAGCGCCGAAAAATCCGTAGGAACATAGCCGAAGCCGATATTCTTGTCAAGCGTGAAGGAGACGCTGCCGCTGGACACCTCGCCGATCTTGTTTTCGCCGTGGGTGATGTCGTATCCGTGCCTGGCGATGCCTCTTCCGACCATCTCGAAGCCAACCAGCTTTCGGCTCGTACCCTCGTCGCGGATTCGCCTGAGGGCCTCGCCGGGGATGTAGTCATCACGGTCGGGGTCGACGAAGCGGTCGAGTCCCGCTTCGTAGGGATTGATCGAGGTGTCCATGTCGTTTCCGTGCAGGAGAAAGGCCGCTTCGAGTCTGAGCAGGTCGCGGGAGGCGAGGCCGCACGGTATAGCCTTGGCATTGATAAGCGCATTCCAGACGGAGACGACTGAGTCGGACGAGGGCATGATCTCGTAGCCGTCCTCTCCGGTGTATCCGGTCCGCGCGACCAGGACGGACTCACCGTCTATGTCGACGGGCGCGATTCGGAAGGGGCGGATCTTGTCGAGAGCGGCCCCGGCTATTTTGGAGAAGGTGGACTTTGCCGCAGGGCCTTGAATGGCGATCATGGCGAGGCGGTCGGCGGCGTCATCGATATCGACGGAGCCGTCGGTCGGGGCCCACCTGTGGAGCCAGGCCGAGACGGCGTCACGGTTACCCGCGTTTGGGATGTACAGGTAGCGTTCCTCACCGAGGCGGTAGACGATGTTGTCGTCGATGATTCCGCCCTCTTCGTTGCATGTCACGCCGTACTTGGCGCGTCCCCGCCGGAGCTTGGTTACGTCGGTGCTGAATACCCGGCTCACGAACGCCCCGGCGCCCGGACCGCTGATGAAGAGCCGGCCCATGTGAGATACGTCGAAGATACCCACGCGCTCGCGGACGGCATCCACCTCTTCCAGAATGGTGGCGTACTGGACGGGCATGTCCCAGCCGGAAAAGGGGACCATGCGCGCGCCCATCGAGACGTGTGTGCGGTGAAGCGGAGTTGTCAGCAGTTCGGACAAGGCTACTCCTCTACCAAGGCTTCTCTGAATCGTCGGATTGCGGTTATGTGATCGGAAGGGGTGGCAAGGCCGGAGTTCATTGTGTTCAGGGACAGGTGTGTCACGCCAGCGTCTTCCCATTCGCGGACGGTCTCGATACCTTTGCCGAGGGTTGCATCTCCGTAGCCGATGACTTTTTCGAACCCCATTGCCGAAGGGTCGCGACCCGCGTCTTGCGTATATCCCTTGACTCGCTCGACCGCCGAGGTGGTCTTCTGCGTGGGCGTGTTGCCTCCGCCCGCAATGATCCAGCCGTCGCCGATCCTGCCGATACGGCGGAGGACGCGGTCGTCGTAACCGCCGAACCATATCGGAATGGGCCTCTGGACGGGCAGGGGGTTGATGCCCGCGTCGGTGATGGCGTGCCAGCGGCCCTTGAAGGTGACGAGGTCGTTCGTCCACAGCGCTCTCATCACTTCGATCTGCTCTTCGGAGCGGCGGCCCCTGTTCGAGAAGTCTTCGTTCAGCGCCTCGTACTCCACGCTGTTCCAGCCTATGCCAATGCCGAGACGGAGGCGGCCTTTGGAAAGAACATCGACCTCGGCGGCCTGCTTGGCGACGAGGGCAGTCTGACGCTGGGGAAGGATGAGGATGCCGGTTACGAGCTCGATCTTCTGCGTCAGTCCGGCAAGGTAGCCGAACAGCACGAAGGGTTCGTGGAAGGCGTCCGGGTGTCTATAGGGGCCTCGGAGCCACTCGTGGGTCTCGCGATTGGCTCCCAGGACGTGGTCGTAGACGAGGAGGTGGTCGTAGCCGAGCGACTCTGCGGCTTGAGCATAGTCGCGGATTGCGACCGGGTCGTTGCCGATTTCGAGTTGAGGAAATACTACTCCGATTTGCACGCAGGGCCACCGGGTCGAGTTTCCCCTTCATTATACGCGACGGGCTGATGGTCGTGCTATTGAGGGAGGGGAATTGTAGGGGTTCTCACGGACTCTGAACAGTTACAACGGAATCGTCCCGGGGTGGAGTCCGCTTCAGGTGGAGCTACTGGGGTGGCGTGTATATCTCGACGGAGTCGTTGATGGCCCGGTTTCTGGCCTCGCCGCCTATGGTGATCACCCTGCCGTCCGGCAGCAGGGTGGCGGTGTGGTCTCTGCGAGAATCGAACATCTTGCCGCCGTAGAGCCATCCTCCGACAGTGCCGTCGAATATCCACGCCTTAGTGGTTCCCGTACCGCCCAGCATGAGGATTCCACCATTGTCGAGCAGTGTCATAGTCGAGCCTACGCGGGCCTCCGGGAGGCGGTCGACGTACTCCCACTGGGTCGTACCCAATACGTGCACCAGGGCCGAGTTGGACGGCCCCTGTGAGCCGAAGCCGCCTGCGACCAAGATGGTGCCGTCTTGCAGGACACCCACGGCCGCATCACGAAGGCGCTGGTCCAAGTTCGGCAGCAGCGACCATGTTCTCGTGGCGAAGTCGTACACTTCGACGGTCGGACCGGAGCCGCCAGCGACCATGAGCCGACCGTCCGGCAGAAGTTCCATGGAGTGGCCGGAGCGCCCGTCGGCCATCCGAGAGACCTCGGTCCAAGTGTCCGTGGCGGGATCATAGACCTCGGCGGTGGCGACTTTGCCGTCATCGTTTTCGCCGCCGACTACCATGACCGTCCCATCCGCGAGCGCTATTCCGGTGTGTGCCCACCTGGCGACGGTCATGTCGGCTACCTGCGTCCACGTATCGTCGGCGGGGTCGTATATCTCAGCGGTGCCGATGAAAGTGATCTTTCTACTTTCCTCTTCGTCTATCACCAACTGCCTACCGCCGGCGACGAGCACACGCCCGCCCGGGAGCCCCGCCGCTATATGGCCGCCGCGTGGGTCGTTCATATCTGCGACGGCACGGGACTCGCCTGTGGACGGGTTGTATATTTCGGTGGCCGGGATGAAGTCCACGAGTGTCTGGATGTCCGATTCGTCGAGCCTCGCCCTTCCGCCCGCTATCAGCAGGGCGCCGTCATCTAGAATCGTCGTGGTGTGACCGGCGCGCGGCTGCACGAGTGGGGCTGCCTTCTCCCATGAGCCGAGGAACGGGTCGGAGACCCATGTTTCCGTCGCGGGATTGTAGAACTCGACGGTGTCGTACGGGCCGGTTCTCTGCGCGCCTCCGATGACCATGACTCGCCCGTCGTTGAGCAGGACGGAGCGATGGGAAACTCTCGCGGCGTCCATATTGCCGGCGGGCTCGAACCGGTCGGTCTCGGGGTCGAAAATCTCGGCGGTGTCTTCGGTAGTCCCTTGCTTGAGGCCTCCTCCGGCAAACAACACTCGTCCGTCGTTCAGGAGGGTGGCCGTGTGGTCCTGGCGAGGCACTCCGGGTTCGGGCAGTTCTGCCCACGTGTTCGTTTCGGGGTCGTATATCTCGGCGCTGCTGAACTCCTCGCCTCCATATGCTAGAACTCGTCCATCGTTGAGGAGGGTCAGCGAGAGGGCGACACGCCCGGTGGTCATGACGCCGCCCGACGACCACTCACCTGTCGCGGGATCGTAAATCTCCGCCTGCTCTACAGGAGTGCCTGCGCCGTCTCCGCCTCCGGCGATGAGAATGCGCCCGTCATGCAGCCGGACGGACCCGTGGGAGCCGCGATGGAACTGGAGGCTTGCAAGCTCGAACCAGTCCTCTTTTTCGGGGTCGTAGACTTCGACCGTGTTCAGGGCGCCGCCCCTTAGACCCGTCCCGCCGGTCACCAGCACTTTGCCGTCGTCCAGGAGGATTGCGTCGTGGAGACCACGGTTGTCGATCATCCGTCGGACCTGAATCCACGTATCGGTATCGGGGTCGTATAACTCGGCCGAGTCGAGGTTTTCCGTCTCTCCCGAACCGCCCATCACCAGAATCCGACCGTCCTGCATCACTATGGCCGGGCTGAACGCCCTTGAGGTCAGCATTCGCGCCTTGGTCGTCCACGTGTCGGTTGCGGGGTCGTATTCTTCCACGAGGGGGAAGGAGCCGTAGGGCCCGATGCCGCCGATGACGAGTACCTTGCCATTGTCCAGCTTGACCACGCCGAATGCCTGGCGTGGGTCGTTCATGTTGCGCTGGTTGGTCTTCGCGAGGGAGGCAGGACGGCTCGTGGTCTGCCTTGCGGTCGAGGCTGTTCCCGGCTGACCGGATGACGGCGCAACGCGAGGCGTCGCGGTGGGTTCAGTGGAGGTAGTGTCGCTCCCGCAAGAAGCCCATACGGCTGCGGCCGCGAGCACCAGGAGCAGGGCAAGAAACTTTGAAAGTGGAGGCGTAGTCGTCATGGTTCGGCAGTGTCTCGGTTCGGGGCTTGCCCCTTCGGTTCCATAGCTCGGACGAGGCTCGCGAATCCAGGCTGTGTCTGTAGTATCACAACGCGGAGCGGCGGGAATAGGTTAGGAAGAGTCGTGGGAAGCGTGTTTTCCGACAGCCGAAATTGTAGCACCGGGAATTGAGAGGGGTCAATTTGCCTACAGGGCATGAAGCGGTGAAATCGTGGTTCGCCAGTGCTATGATGCGGCTGTCGGGACAGTGGATTGAGGGACGACCGGCCCAGTTCCCATGGAGTTTGAGACTGAGGACGCGGCGCTTGAACGTCATTGTGCTACACTACCGCTCCACATAAGGGAGATACCGGACAACGAAGACGGGGCGGATAGACGAACGCATCTGTCCAACTTGAAAGGGATATAGCAGCAACGAGGAGGTATGAGTCCATGAAGATGTATATAGCTGGAGAGTGGGTAGACCGGGACAGCAAGATCGATGTGATTAACCCTTACAACGGCTCGGTGATCGACACGGTGCCGAGCGGGAGTTTTGATGATCTGGAAACGGCTGTGGCGAGCGCCGTGCGTGGGGCGGAGGTGATGCGAAACATGCCGGGTTACCGGCGTTTCGAGATCCTGCGGCGCGCGGCGGACATCATGACGGAGCGTCAGGATGAGCTTGGTCGGACGATCTCTATGGAAGAGGGGAAGATCATCGGCGAGGGCGTCGCCGAGGCGGAGCGCGCGAAGCAGACGATAGAGCTTTCGGGCGAGGAGGCCAAACGTCTCTATGGCGAGACGATTCCTCTGGACGGGGCGACGAACTGGACTGGTCAATACGGCTTCACGATGCGGGTTCCCGTGGGGGTCGTCGCGGCGATCAGCCCGTTCAACTTCCCGCTGAACCTCGTGGCGCACAAGGTCGGCCCTGCGCTGGCGGCGGGGAACTCGGTCATCATCAAGCCCGCGACCGACACGCCTCTTTCGGCGTTGAAGCTCACAGAGATTCTCCTTGAGGCGGGCGCTCCGGCAGAGTCGATACAGTGCATAACGGGTTCAGGCAGCAGGATCGGTGACCCACTTGTGGCCGATCCGCGCGTGCGGAAGGTCACGTTTACCGGCAGCCGCGACGTGGGCGAGCGCATCTGCAAGACGGCGGGACTGAAGAAGGTGACGATGGAGCTCGGCTCCAACTCACCGCTGATCGTGATGAGCGACGCGGACATGGACAAGGTCATCGCGGGCACCGTATCCAGCGGATTCTCGAATGCCGGACAGGTCTGCATCTCGGCACAGCGGGTGATGGCGAGCAGCGACATCTACGGCGACTTCGTAGACGCGCTCACCGAGGGAGTGCAGGGGCTGACGACCGGAGACCAGCTCGACGCGTCGATCAAGATGGGGCCCATGGTGCGGAGCGAGGACGCTGTGCGGGTCAACTCATGGATCCAGGAGGCGGTCGGCGCGGGGGCACGGACGACGACGGGCGGTGAGTATGAGGGAGCGCTTCACGAGCCGACGGTGGTCGTGGACGTGAAGCCCGACATGCGGATATCGCGCGACGAGATATTCGGGCCCGCGGTTGCGGTCTCGTCATTCGACGACATCGACGAGGCCATCGCTTCGGCCAACGACACGATCTACGGACTGAGCGCGGCAATCTTCACGCAGAACGTGGATTGGGCGATGCAGTACGCCAAGCAGGTGCATTCGGGGAACATCCAGATCAATGCAGGCCCTCAGTGGCGAGCGGACCTCATGCCCTACGGCGGGCTGAAGGACAGTGGCATGGGCAAGGAGGGGCCGAAGTACGCGGTGGAGGAGATGACGGAAACGAAGATGGTCATCTTCCATCCGTAGTGAAGGGGCAATAGACGGCTCACGGCAGCTTGCTATAGGGTGCCTAGAGCGACCCTTCGACAGGCTCAGGGTGAACGGTCTTCCAATAGACCCGTTTCACGCGAAGAGTTCGTCCACGGGCATTGTCCACTCAGGGACGGCGGGCTCAGCTTCGGCAGTTTCGCCGCGTCGGTAGATCGTTGGCGTGTTGGGGTCGGACGAGCGAAAGACCTTGACGGTGTCATTGCTGAGAAGGTCGACGTCCCAAACTACGAGCGTCCCAGCGGCAAAGTAGTCGGCGCGCTTGGCGGCCATCTCGCGTTCGGCGGGGGGGCCGTAGTCGTTCTCGCTTCGGATTTCTACGGCGAAGACCGGTGCGCCTTGAAAGAATTTCATTCCCGGGCGTTCCCCGGTGAAGTACGCTACATCGGGGCTGAAGGACTGGCGGTCTGGCAGGTCGACGATAAACCCGGCGTTGTCTGGCACGGCTATTCCGGGGCGCCCGTCCAGCACATATTGTCGTAAGCTGACAAAAATGTTCCCGCCAGACAGACTGGGATCGCCTCCCGTTGGGGCCATAAGCCGTAGTTCTCCTCTGACAAGCTCGGCCTTACCACCGTTGGCGACTTTGTAGAGGTCGGCCACTGTCGCAGGTTTCTTGATGACCGTTACCATGCGTGACTCCCGGTCACTGTGGTGTCATATCCACAGGCCGTCTTCATTATACCTAACGGCTCCTTTCACGGCCTGACGACCAACTGAAGCTGGTCACCGGGGGTGTAGAGGGACTCGAAGGCCGACTGGATGTCTTCCAGCGGCACGAAGTCAGATTCCCGGAGCATCGGCTCGACGAGGATCTTGCGGGTCTGCATGAGCTTGAGAACGGTATGCCAGTCCGCGGGCTCGTGGCCGAAGATGGTCTGGATGTTGATGTGACGGGCCATCCAGTCGGCCGGTTCGAGGGGCAGAGGCTCCCAGGGCACGGCTATCAGGACAACCTGGCCCCTCGGACGCACCATGTTCGCGGCCTGATCGAGAGTGCCCTTGATGCCTGCGCAGTCGAAAACGACGTGGACTCCCGCGCCGCCGGTCATGTCCTCGGCAGCCTTGACGGGGTCTTCTTGCGTGGGGTCGATGACGATGTCCGCGTCCAGGGCCTCGGCGGCGGCGCGCCTCGTGGCTGAGGGTTCCGAGACGAGGATGCTCGTTGCGCCTGCGGCGCGGGCGGCTTGGATGGTGAATAAACCGATGGGGCCTGCGCCGATCACGGTTACCGTATCGCCCAGCCGCAGCTGCGACAGCCTCACGGCGTGAACGGCCACCGCGGCTGGTTCGCACAGGGCGGCGGATTCATAGGACACGCCATCGGGGATGGGAATGGGCTCCCACTCCTCCATGATGACGTATTCGGCATAGGCGCGCATCCTGTCGGGATCGAAGCCGTGCAACCGGTAGTTGTAGCGTGGGTCGAGGTCCCATCCTTTACCCTTGCCGGGTGGGGGGTTGCCGCCGCCTCCGACGACGCGGTCACCCACCTGCCATCCGGTTATGTCACTCCCGACTTTCACGACCTTGCCGCTGTATTCGTGGCCGAGGACGGTGCCCGGCGGCGCGACATCGTACATGACGGCATGGACATCGGTGCCGCAGATGGCGCAGCAGGCTACCTCGACGAGCACCTCGTTCGGCCCGATCTCTGGGACCGGGACGTCGCGGACATCCAGCTTGCTATTGCCTGTGTAGACGGCTGCTCGCATGGTTTCACCTCTCGGCCAATTCTATGTTCGTCGTCGATATGGGTCAAATTGGCGAATGTCCTTGACTCTCAGGCGGGTGAAATCCATAATAACCCCATAATCTTTCCTTAGGAGGAGTTCAATGGACATTAGGCACATCATCAATCCGTCCTTTTCGTGTGGGCATCGTACCGCAGGCAAGCTTGGAGGCGACCGCCGGAAGATCCCCATACCCGTAGGAGACGACTGTACATGCACTCAAACATAGAGACAACAATAGACCGATTTCTTGCCGAGGTGGTCGAACGTGGAATCGTCACCGACTTGGAGCCGCTGCGGACGCGGATCGTGAGGGTAGAACCAAGGCCAGTGACCACTGAACCGGCAACCATAGAGCGCGTCGACCTGACGCCTGAGGACAGCGAAGAAGAGGCAGACAAGATCGACGACGAGGTAATTTGATAAACACGGGCGCTTGAGAAACGTTCAACTTCGTTCCACGACGCCCTGAAAGAGAATTCTGAGAAAGGAGGTTTTTGGATATGACGACCGAACTACAGGGCAACGGAACAACCACAGAGGAGGTGGCGGGCAAACGTCACCGCCTGCAGATCGACTTTTCGCCGGAGGCGCACGAACGGCTGATGCGGATACGCGAGCGTTCGGAGGCAGCCACCAATGCGGAGGTGGTTCGCAACGCGCTGCGGCTGTATGACTGGTTTCTCGATCAGCGAGCACGGAATTCCCGGCTGCAGCTGGTTGAAGGAGATACCGTTAAGGAGATCGAGGTACTCTTCTGAGAGGGGGACGCCAGATCAGCCAGCCGAGATCGTTGGTCATGGGCTCGTCGAAGCCTAATGAGTTGTTCACCCTTCGACAGGCTCCAGGGTGAACGGACATTGAACCTTATAATCGGTGAGGGAGCCTAACTGGGCTCCGTACGTTGTTTACCCTACCGTTGGCACCGGGTGGGTGATACGGCAACCTTGACCGTGCGGGGCCGCGAGGCTATGGTACGCGCCACCCTAACTTGGAGTCCTGCATGAGCCATGTCGCCTACCGAACTCAGATATGAACCCATCCCCGTTGAGAAGGTCCGCGAGGCGGTGGAGCGCATCAAGGGCGCGGTGGTTCGGACACCGCTCGTTCGACTGAACGTTCATGATGCCCCGGCTGAAATCTATCTGAAGCTGGAGAACCTCCAGCCCATTGGGTCGTTCAAGCTCCGGGGGGCGGCCAACAAGATGGCGCAGATCGCTCCCGAGGAACTGTCGGACGGGGTGTGGACGTGCAGCGCGGGGAACATGGCGCAGGGCGTGGCTTGGAACGCGAGGAGGATGGGGGCGCCGTGCGCGGTCGTGGTACCGGATGTGGCGCCGGATGCCAAGCTGAACGCGATTCGCCGGCTTGGCGCGCGCTATCACAAGGTGCCGTTCTCGGAGTTCGTTGAGACGTTCGAGACGCGGAGCCACCCGGAGATGTCGGGCATGATGGTGCATCCGTTCAGCGACCCTGAGGTTATGGCGGGGAACGCGACCATCGGCCTTGAGATCCTCGAAGACCTGCCGGACGTGGACGCCGTGGTCATTGCCTATGCGGGCGGAGGACTCTCATGCGGCATCGCCTCGGTGATTCGCGCGCTGAGGCCCGAAGTCAAGCTGTACGCGGCTGAAGTCTCGACCGGCGCGCCGTTTGCGGCATCCTTGGCGAACGGGAGTCCCGTCGTTATCGACTATGAGCCGACCTTCGTGGACGGCATTGGCGCTCCTCGTGTCTTCAATGAGATGTTCGAGCTTGCGTCGAGCCTGCTGGACGGGTCGCTGGTATCGACGCCGGAGGAGATTGCGGGGGCGGTGCGGCTGATCGCGGATGGGAACCACGTCATTGCGGAGGGAGCGGGCGCGGCGTCCGTGGCCGGAGCGCTGGCGGGCAAGGCGGGAACGGGCAAAGTGGCGTGCATCGTGTCAGGCGGGAACATCGACGGCAGCAAGCTGGTGAAGATATTGCAGGGGGGAGTGCCGTAGGGGGATTTGATGGCGGTGGCCCCGAAAATGCGGTGATTCAGATCTCGTGCCCTTGGGCAGTTAGTACGACCATTTCCAGGATTTCATGACTGGAAACCGACCCGATCAACTCTCCGGTTTCTTTGTCCGCCACGGGCAGGACGGTGAGTGAATTTTCCGTCATTCGCTGCAGGGCATCCTCGACCATTTCGTTGGCGTAAGCAAACGGCGTGTTGTGGCGCAACACCCTGCCAAGGGGAGTGTGTTCCCACTCGCTGCGTGGGAGGTAGCGCAGCATACTCAGTGACACTATTCCAGCGAGCTTACCCTGGTCAACAACCACGTAGTCGTGCTGCTCCGGCAGGAGCCATGTTTCCGTGAAGGCCCTGACTGTCAGGGACTGTTCCGGGTAGCTCCGCGAACGGTCCAAGATGTCCTGCACCCTGATATCTTCCAAGGCAAAGCGGACAAGTGACGGCGGGACGCGCCCCTGCGGAGTAACGGCATCGGTGTGTTTGAGCCTTTTGAGCGCGAGACTGATACCCATAGGCGTCAGCAGGATGTAACCGATCATTATGAGCACCAACAAGGAGAAAACTCCCTTGTCGATGGCCTCGGTGTGGAGGAGTAAGAGAAGGAGCGCAATTTCCGCCACCCCCTTGGCCATCAGACCGGTGGCTATGGCGAAGGGAGCGTCGAGGCGGGTGATGTATGCGCTAATAAACGACCCGGCAAATTTTCCGGCCAGAGGCACGAGGGTGAGGGCCAGAATGGTCTCCGGCGGCAATTTCAGGAATTCAAAGCTCAGATGCAAACCTGCGGAGGCGAAGAACAGGGGAACAAAGAACCCTTCGGCGGCACCTTTCATTCCCGGCATAATGTCCCGTCTCACCTGATAGGGCAGCATTGACAGAGCGGCGCCAAAGAGCAGGGCTCCGAGAGAGCCGTGAAGCCCTGCCTGTTCGGCTCCAACAACCACCAGGAAGAGTCCTCCCAGCAGCAACCCGAATGAAAGCTGCGGCACCTGCAGAAAGTGATGCAGCACGACAATTATCTTGGGAAGTATTTTGGTGGAAAATATCCAGGTCAGTATGGTGAAGCCTACGATTTGTCCGATGACGGTCAACACGCTGAGCAGGTCTAAAGCGTGGCCGAGACTCCCCGCGTAAAAGTGTTCGCTGAGAGCGAATCCCACTACAAACAGCGCAATCAGCTCGGCGATGACTACGGCAGTGAAGATCTCAACGCCCACGGGCTCCTTCAGGCGTCCTTCGTCGATCAGCACCTTGGCGACTACGCCCAGACTGGAAAGCGACAGCACTCCGGCCAATCCCAAGGCTTGGGTGAAGTCGAGGTCCAACTGCAAGTCGAAGAATGTATCGGTGGTGACCGCGAGGGACACCAAGAGCGATATGGTCACGGACAAAACGGCAGCCAGGAAGAGGCGGCCTCGCATCGCTGCCAAGAAGCCCCTAATATCCAGTTCCTCCAAGCCGATGAGGAAGAAGAATATGAAGATGCCGATGCTGAGGATAGTCTCGACCTGGGAGCTCGACTCCACCAGTCCGGTCACGGGGCCGAGGATAACCCCTGTAGTTGCGTAGGCGATGATCGAGTTCAGGCCGAACCGCTTGAATATGCCCTCCAGCAGCTTGGCGACAACGATGAGCAGACCCACCGCGAAAAGGGCTTCATGGAGTTCCAATCCGCAATGTCCTCCCTAGCAGGCTGCGTTGTTTAGGAGCGCTGCCAAATGGAGAGGCAACAAACAGACAGCCGTTTGTGATCCTCAAAATATTATCGTGGGGTTCTCGGGTGCTGGTTGCAATGGAACCGCCACTGACAGCGGCGGGAGCATCGCCGAGGCGTCCGCGCCATTATGCAAATACCCCCACGGAGTGTCAAGGTGATGCAGTCGTCCGTAAGTGTTCAGAGTTGATGAGCTGAACACTCTGTCCCGTGTGGATACCCGCTTTCGCGGGTATGACGGTGGTTATGTGTGTCGAGCACGCTCACGAAGACGGGACAGTTACTGCTACCCCGCGAAAGGGTAGTGCTGACTCCGAAGAATCAAAGGAGAATCTTGATTAAAGGGTGTTTGCGGAGGTACTCACATCCGTCCTGAGCCTGTCGAATGGCGGTTCATGGTTCGACAAGCTCACCACGAACGATTTACGCAGACTGTGCAAACACTCCCTTAACCTTGTGGGATATCTGAAAACAACCTAACGAAAGGTCTTGTGCCTGCGGGTATCCGCGCCATAGAATGACCCCGCTGTGCCACATTCCAGACCGCAATCCGTCGTCGTGATCGGGGCCGGGGTAACCGGCCTGAGCACCGCGTTCCACCTTGTCGAGAAGGGCGTTGAGCGTGTCGTAGTAGTGGACAAGGGGAGCGTTGGCGGCGGCTCCAGCCTCCAGGCGGGTGGCATCATCACCATGCTGATGCCCACGGAGACGGAGGTGCGCGCCCGGTCGATAAGCCTCGACCTCTTCGAGCGGTTCAGCCGAATCCTCGATGGGTATCATTTCCACCAAGTCGGGTGCCTGAACCTCGCAACGGAGAAAATTTTCGCCGGAGCCGCGCCCTTGCGGGACATGTGGCGGCGGCTCGGAGGCCGGTTCGAGGTGCTGCGTGGCGGCGAGATCAGCGAGCGGTTCCCTGACCTTGCAGCCTACGAGAGCGATATCGGCGTGCTGGACCTGAGGTCAGGTTACTCAGAGCCGCACAGGTACATCCCCGCCCTGAGGAACAAACTGGAGGACATGGGCGTCGAGATCAGGGAGCGTGAGGCCGTAGTGGGTTTTGATCTGCACAACGGTCGCGTGAAAGGCGTGGTGACGGACAGCGGCGCCATCGAGACGGACTCAGCGGTCTGCGCAGTCAACGCCTGGACGAACCACGTGCTCTCGCTCGCCGGGTTTCGCACGCCGTACAAGAACTTCGTCCACGAGAGGTTCGTTACTCAACCGTTCCCGGAGCCACCCAGGCTGCCGGCCGTCAACGATCACATTCTCAACGGCTACGTGCGGCCCACGGACGACAACCGGCTACTGCTGGGCACGTCCGTCGACAACCTGGGCTCGTACGAGATGCACGGGCCGGATTTCGACGTGTCGGAACTCGACCCACACCCGGAAGCGCTGCCTTTCCTCAAGGAAAACCTGGTTAGACGCGCGCCGATGCTCGAGGGTGCGGGGTGGGACTACCACACCGTTGGGCTTATCAGCCTGGCGTACGACGTGAAACCGGTGATCGGCCCGGTGCCCGGCGTCGACGGCCTGTACGTGGGAGCCCACTTTCACTCAGGCGGATTCGCCTACAATCCCGTGTCCGGGCTGCTTCTGGCCGAACACGTGGTGGATGGCGGAACGAGGATCAATTCCGAGCTATACAGCCCGGCACGGTTCGGGAACGTCGACACGGAAGCCTTCCTCGCCGCTCCGATCATGCACGACGAGATGGGTGTCGTTCGTCACTGAGCGGGCCTGAATAGGGGAGCCGAAGTAACTGTTCAGAGTTAATGAGACATACACCCCTCACCCCTATGGATACCCGCTTTCGCGGGTATGACGGTGGCTGTGCGCTTTGCACACTCCCACGAAGTCTGAATAGTTACAAGCCAAATGGGAAGCGGCGCAATCAGGTGCCGATGCGGTTGATCCGCTACATGCGTCGGTATCGGCCCGTCTTCAAGGGCTGTTTTCGTGCACAGGGCCGTTGCCTTTGGACGGCGTAACTTCGCTCTCCAAGTCTGAGGGGCTGCTGTCCCGCTGCGCCGGTCTGAGCCTTCCTATGGGGATTGCAGGCATGGTGCGTATATGTGCACCTGCCTTCACGCCAAGTTCGAGTGAGAAACGAGCCGCGTCGTCGTTGTTCGGAGACTGGACTATACATACGAAGTCGTACTCACCGAGGACGGCGTACATGCCGAGCACCTTTGTGTCCTCCGTCTCCACCTCTGACGTGATCCCGTGGAGGCTCTCAGAATCCGCCAGCAGGTTCTCTCGGCCTTCGGGTGTAAGGATCAGCGTGAGTATGTAGTATGGCATAGAGCATCTCCGTTTCATTGGGCGGGTCGCTTCTTGTCCACATTGTACTCTCATGAGGCCCGGAAAAACGCAGCCCCAACCGCGGGGCTATATGCCTGCGTGCTGCTGGTCTCCGCTGCGACGCTGCTCTTCGAGATCGCCCTCACGCGCATCTTCGCGGTGACCCAGGGCTACCATTTCGCCTTTCTGGCAATCAGCCTCGCCCTGTTGGGGTTTGGGGCGAGCGGCACCGCGCTGGCGATAGTTCCGGCCCTGGCATCGCGGGACATCAGGCCCCTGATGGCAGGAGCGGGGCTGCTATTCGCCGTGACGTCCACCGGTGGCTTGTACCTGACCAACGTTCTGCCCTTCGACGCGTACACTCTGCTTTGGGAGCCCAGCCAACTCGCGTACTTGGCCCTCTACTACCTAGCGCTTGCAGTGCCGTTCTTCTTCGCGGGCTCGATAGTCGGGGCCAGTCTCGCGAAGCACCCGACCAAAGCGGGAGTGCTCTACGGGACAAACCTCGTCGGAGCGGGGATCGGATGTCTCCTGTCCGTCGTATTTCCGCTCTTCGTCGGCGCTGCGGGATCGGTCGTCGTCGCCGGTGTCATTGCACTGATGGGAGCTGGGGCGATGGCCGGAAGGGAGTTGATACGTCCCGCGTGGCTGGTTCCCGGCATTCTTGCCGTGGGGGTGGTGGCGGTCGCGATAGTGTTGGGCGTCACCGATCTCAAGTTGTCGCCGTACAAGGCTGTCAGCCAGGCGCTCAGGCACGAAGGGGCCTCCAAGGCATGGAGCCGGTGGAATGCATTCTCATTAGTGGAAGTGATCGAGAGCGACAGCATCCATGCGGCGCCAGGACTCAGCTTCGTCTACCAAGGCGAGCTGCCGCCACAGACGGCGCTCGCTGTCGACGGTGACAACCTGAGCCCGATGAGCGCGGTCCCACCGGAGGGCGCGGACTTCACCGAATACCTGCCGACCTCGCTGGTCTACCGGCTGGCGGACCACCCCACGGCGCTCGTGATCGAGCCCGGCGGGGGGCTCGACGTGCTTACCGCGCTGCGGAATGATGCGAAGTCCGTGACGGCGGTCATCTCGAACCCGTTGGTGGTCGAGGCCGTGGGAGAGAGGTTCGCGCACCATGCGGCGGGTATTCTCGGCAGGTCGGGCGTGACCGTCGTCGATGAGGGAGCGAGGAGCTATCTGCATCGCACCGACGAGCGTTTCGATGTCATCCAGGTGAGTCTCGCCGACTCGTTCAGACCGGTGCTTGCGGGGGCATACGGTGTGTCGGAGAACTACCTGTACACGGTGGAGGCGTTCGAGAGCTACTACAGCCGCCTGGCCCCGGACGGTTTTCTGTCCGTGACGCGGTGGGCACAGACACCGCCAAGCGAGGGGGTCAGGGTCGTTTCCGTCGCCGTCGAGGCACTGGAGGGTCTGGGAGTCGAGCCGGCAGAGCACATGGCCGTCATTCGCAGCCTGCAGACGATAACGCTGGTGGTGAAGCACTCTCCACTCAACGACACGGATATCGATGCCGTGCGCGGGTTCGCCGAAGGACTCCAGTACGACCTCGTCCACCTTCCCGGCATCGAGGCTTCGGACGTGAACAGGTTCAGCGTGCACCCGACTCCGGCATACCACGACACGGTCAAGGCCATCCTGGATCCCCGGACGAGGGAGGCGCTGTATGCCGGCTACAGCCACGATATCTCTCCGGTCAGCGACGATCGGCCCTTCTACTACCACCTGTTCAGGTGGTCCCAGACGGCGGAGATACTGAGGAGCCTTGGCAGGACTTTTCAGCCCTTCGGCGGGGCAGGGTTTCTCATTGTGCTCGGCAGCCTAGTGGTGGCCGTGGCTGCGGCCGGGGCATTCATCCTCCTTCCCCTCCTTTTCCGCAGGGATGCATCGAACGGCGGCGGGTCGCAGGCAGGCGCGATCGGGAGACTCTGGCCCTTCGTCTACTTCGCCAGCCTAGGACTGGGGTTCCTCTGGGTGGAGATTCCCTTGCTGCAGAGGTTCATCCTGTACTTGGACCAACCGGCGTACGCCTTTGCGACGGTGCTCTTCGGCGTGCTGGTATGGTCGGGGGTGGGCAGCCTGGCGTCCGACAGGCTGCGAGTTCCCATGGCCGTGGCGGTCTCGGTCGTGGCGGCGCTGTCGGTGCTCTACGCCTACGGGCTGCCGTCGGTCTTCGACGCGACGCTGGGACTGCCGCTCGCCGGCAGACTCGCCCTCAGCGTCGCGCTGCTGGGGCCGCTCGGCGCTGCAATGGGCGTGCCCTTCCCCCGTGCCGTCCGTGTGCTGGGAGAGCAGGCCCCCGCGCTCGTCCCGTGGGCATGGGCGGTCAACGGGTCGACGTCCGTGGTGAGCGCGATCCTCGCAACGATTCTCGCGCTGTCGTTCGGTTTCACCTGGGTGATTCTGGGCGGAGCCGTGGCGTATCTCTTGGCCGCATTCGCCGCCCACGTATGGCAGCGAAGGGCGGCAGGAAACCGCGAGGCGGTCTCATAGAGGGTGTCCGACAAGTCAGCCGAAACGTTCGTGGTGAGCTTGTCGAACCATGAACGACCCTTCGACAGGCTTTCAAGTAACTGCTCAAAACAAGAAGAAGATTCACCGCAGAGAACACAGAGAGCGCAGAGTAGGGAAAGAAGTCGTTTTAGCGGCAGTTACTTCCACTTGCTGGGCCCGTGCGCGGGGCGTAACGCTGCTTTCAAGTAACTGCTCGCTCCTACGTGAAGGCATCACCCTCACCCCAGCCCTCTCCCACGACGGGAGAGGGGGTTTGTTGGTCAGCCTTCGACAGGCTCAGGGTGAATGGAGGGACGAGGACGGGCAACCACGAGGGATTGCCCCTACGAAGGGTTAGCCGGGGTATAAGGCTGCTCAGGGTGAATGGAGGGACGAGAGGACGGGCAACCACAAGGGATTGCCCCTACGGTGGGTGTGCCGGGGCGTAACGCTGCTCAGGGTGAACGGGATCCCACTTTTGGAATCCCTCTAATCAGGGCTCCCTGGTGAATGGGACGAACCTCACCGCGCCCTGGTTGATTCGTATGTAGTCGTCACCTTTGCGCTCGATGAGCCAGAGCGTCTGTACGGCACCCGGCGGACCGACGGGGATGACCATTTTGCCTCCGTCGGCAAGCTGTCTGAGCAGAGGCGGAGGCACGTGGTCGGGAGCAGCGGTGACGATGATGCCATCGAATGGCGCTTGCTCCTCCCAGCCGAAGTAGCCGTCGGCCTGCCTGAGCTCAATGTCGCCGTATCCGAGCCTGTTCAGCCGGTCCGCTACCTCAGCGGCCAGCGACGGTATGATCTCGATGCTGTAGACGTGATCGGTGATCTCGGCCAGCACGGCTCCCTGGTACCCTGATCCGGTTCCGATCTCCAGCACTCGCTCGCCCGGCTGCAGATCGAGCAGATCGGTCATGAGGGCCACCACGAAGGGCTGGGATATGGTCTGTCCGGCGTTGATGGCCAGCGCCATCTCGCGGTACGCCCGCCCCCTGTCTCGCGGGAGGACGAACTCCTGGCGGCGAACGGTCCTCATCGCCGTCAGGACGAGAGGGTCGGATATTTCGTCGGTGTTCCCGTAGGCGTCGACCATCGCATTGCGCGCGGCCACGAACTCGTCGTCGGGAGCCTGCGTTGGCGGAACTTCGGTCGCTCCGGTCGAGCACGCGGAGACTACCGCCAGCGAGACGATGGCTATCAGGGCCGCCATCGTTGGGCGGAGTAAAATTCTGCTTGGTTGTGTATAGTCACGCCTCGTAACAAGCTGCATAGTGCCTTGGAGATTTTTCTTCCATTTCAGGATGCGGGTTGCCTTCGCAGAATGCGGTTGCCGCCGGACACCTGTCGAAGAAGCGGCATCTGGGGAGCGGGTCTACCGGGACGGGCACCTCGCCGCTGATTTCCGGAGGGGCACGATGGTGCTCAGGATCGGGAACCGGCACCGCGGAGAGAAGGGCCTTGGTGTAGGGATGCAGGGGGTTGCTCAGCAGCTCCTCCGTATCTGCCATTTCCACTATCTTCCCCATGTACATCACGGCGATCCGATCGCACATGTACCTGGCGACTGCCAGATCGTGGGTGATGTAGAGGTAGGCGACTCCCATGCCCTGGGCAAGCTCCTGCATCAATGACATGATGCCTGTGCGGCTGGACACGTCCAGCATGGAGGTCGGTTCGTCCGCAACCACCAACGAGGGGCCGACGATGAGTGCGCGAGCGATGGCGACCCGCTGGCGCTGCCCTCCCGAAAGCTCATGGGGGTATCGGAACAGAAACGTCGTCGCCGGGGTGAGTCCAACCAGAGTGAGGATTTCGGCAACCCGGTCCACCCGGTCGAGCACATTCCCGATTTTCTGGACCGACAGGGGTTCTGCGATGGTGTCGTAGATCGTCCGCCGGGGATTCATCGATTCGTAGGGATCCTGGAAGATCAGCTGGACATGACGACGGAAGTCTCGCATTTGCCGTCTGGTCAGAGTGGCCGCATCAACACGTCCCTGGAGCGCCCCGTCCTCGGAGTCGCCGGGGAAATTGAAGGATATGCCGCCGGCCGTCGGGTCGAGCAGCTTGAGGAGCAGTTTCCCTACGGTTGTCTTGCCGCAGCCCGACTCGCCGACGAGGCCCAGGCTTTCTCCCGGTGCAAGTTGGAACGACACACCGTCCACGGCGTGGACAAAGCCGGTGGGCTTTCGGAACAGATTCCCGGCAACGGGGAAGAGCTTGGTCAGCCCGTCCACCTCGACAAGGGGAAGGTCGGAATTCCCTATGGCATGACTATTTTGAGGCATCGTTCTCGGTTGGGGGAGACAGGCTTGCATCCAAGGGGTGCCAACACGCGGCCCATTGGTTGCCTCGACCTACGCGGGGCGGGCGTTCCTGACGGCATATGTCAGTGGCGTAGGCGCACCTTGGGTGGAATGTACAGCCGGAAGGCAAGTTGGCCAGGTTGGGCGGTTCACCGGAGAGGGAGGCAAGGGGACGCTTTTCACCGCTGACGCTGGGGAAGGACGACATCAGGGACTCTGTGTAGGGATGCAAGGGGGAGCGAAATACGTCGGTCGTGTCTCCCAGCTCGACGAGATTTCCCGCGTACATCACCCCGATCCGGTCGGTCACTTCCGCCACCACGGCTATGTCGTGGGTGATGTAGATGATGCTCATGCGGAGTTCTTCCTGAATACCCTTGAGTTCCCTGAGGATGCGGTCCTGCACAATCACGTCCAGAGCGGTCGTCGGTTCGTCGGCAATGATTATGTCGGGATCGCAGGACAGGGCCATGGCGATGACCGCTCGCTGGCGCATTCCGCCGCTGAATTCGTGGGGGTACCGCTCCATCAACTGAGGGTCGAGGCCAACCATCCGAAAGAGGCGGGCAACTCGTTCCCGGGCATCGGCAACCGTCGTCTCGACACCGTGCGTTTCAATGGCATCGACGACTTGCTGCCCGACCTTGTATACGGGGTCGAGTGAGTTCATCGCGGCCTGAAACACCATGGATATCCGACGCCACCGCACCTTCCTGATCTCCTCTTCGGACAGAGGCAAGAGGTCCTGGCCGTCAAGGAAGACCTGTCCCCCGACCAGCCGGGCGTTGTCGGGCAGGAGCCTCATCAGGCAGTTGGCGAGGGACGTCTTTCCGCAGCCGGACTCGCCCACCAGTCCCAGCGACTGCCCACGCGCCAGATCGAAACTCACATCCTGGATCGCTTTGACCTCGCCCTGTCGCGTCGAATAGCGTAGCGCAAGGTCGACTACCCTCAGGACGGGACCGGTCTGATCTACTGCCATGCGACCCACCTGGTGCGATCAGTCATCTCGACGGCTCAATCGCGGATTTACGACTTCGTCGAGGGCTCGTCCCGCGAGGTAGAAGGCGCTGCAAAGGAGCGAAATGGAAGCTCCGGCCGGAATAACCAGCCACCAGTACTTCGTCCCGCCCAGCAGGTATCCCCCGGCATTCGCGGTGTGGATCATGATTCCCCAACTCATTCTCAGGTCGAGCAGACCGAGGAACGACAGGACCGCCTCGGCAAAGATTGCGCTCGTGACAGTGAACATCATGTAGAGCAGGGAGAGAGGCAGCAGGTTCGGGACGATGTGTACGAAAATGATTCGGAACTGGCTGCCGCCGGCCACCCGCGCCGCCTCGATATAGGGCTTGACCTTGATGCTCAGCGCCTGGGACTTCAAGACTATCGCAGTGCCGCCGAAGCCTCCGAGCACGCCGATCAAGAGGGCAAGGTAGAAGAGATTGAGCTCGAAGAGCGCGCTCAAGACGATGAGCAGGGAGATGCTCGGTAGCGCGATGATGAGGTCCGCGAGCCTCATGAAGAACGCGTCGATCAGGCCGCCGTAATAGGCTGCAACGGCACCGACGGTCGTTGCGATGATCACCGTCACCAGCGCGGCGGTTATCCCAAGGATGAACTCCGACCCTGTGCTTGAAAGGAGTTGGCTGAGAACATCCCGCCCCAAGGGGTCCGTACCCAATGGGTGTCTCCAACTGGGCGGGGCAGGCTGCTCCGTTTCGTCGAAGGCGTACCCGGTGACCGGATCGTAAGTTTCGGCGTCCCAGACGGTAGCCATGAGTATGGGGTGAGAGAGCGCCATCAGGGCGAAGACAACTATGGTTATCAGCGACACGAGGCCGATGCGGCTCTCGACGAACACGGTCCACCCGCTCTCGAAGGAACGCAGCGCCAGCCGCGTCCTGGCCTGCATCAGCCGGAATCTTCCGCGGCCCAAGTCGACCCGGGGCGGTTCAGGGGAAGCGCCGGGCACTGCGCGACTGGCAGGGGTAGGCAGATTCATCGGTACCGTATCCTCGGATCGAGATAGACGTAGAGCACGTCCACTATGAGGTGGGCAAGCAGGGACAGCAGGCCGATGAAGACGATTGCACCCATGACTAGAGGGAGGTCTTCCGTCCGCACCGCCTCGAGGAGAGTCATGCCGGTGCCGGGCCAGGAGAAGACGCTCTCCACGATCACGCTGCCGTCTATGGCAAAGATGAGGCTGTAGATGAGGCTCGTGACCACCGGCAGAAGAGCATTTCGGGCGGCGTGCCGGTCGCGGACCTGCTTTTCCGGCAGTCCCTTGGCGCGAGCAGCCATCACGTAGTCTTCTCGAACGGTCTCCAACATGCTGTTGCGCGTCAACAGCATCGTGCCGGCGAAGGATATGAGGGTGAGCGTGGCAATGGGCAAGACCATGTGCTTGAGGATGTCCGATGCCAGAAAACCGATGCCCGACAGAGACCAGACCAGCGGGATGACCAACGCTCCCACCATGATGATGGGGACGGCCAGTCGCCTCATTCCTATCCGGTCAGACCTTCTCAAGGTGAACATTACCCAGAAAGCAAAGGCGATGAATGCAACGGCGGTAATCAGCATCAGAGTGAATACCGAGTTGGCGGTTACGTCGGAGTTTCTCCACACCAGCGGGTCCAGGAATTTGCCAACCGGAAACCATCCGAGCCTGAAGGCAAAGATCCAGATCATCATGAGCGCGAATGCCGGGGTGAATACAGTGAACAAGGTCGTCCCCGTAATCGTGGCGGCATACTCCAGGAAACCCCCTCGTCGCCAGGCGATGGCCTTTCCCAGCAGGAAGCCTATGTAGAATGAGGCCGCGGTTGCCGTGACGAAGAGCACGAGGGTCCGGGGCAGCCGTTCCGCCAAGACCTCCATGACCGGGCGTGGGAAATGACCGAAGGAAACGCCGAAGTCTCCCGTGAGCGTGTTCCTCATGTGAATGAGGTACTGTTGCCAAAGGGGCCTATCCAGACCGAATGTCGCTCTAAGCTGCTCTCTTATGTCGGGAGGAAGATCGGGGTTGAGGGCATAGAAGGAGGCGTAGTCACCCGGCTGGGCCTGCACCAGCAGGAAGGTCACAGTGAGTATCAGAAATAGGGTGAGGGCCATTTGCCATGTGCGGCGAAACAGATAGCCGAGCATATGGCCTCTCTCCCGATTTCAGTGCGGGTCCCAGGTGGGCCTACGATGGCTCACTTGAAGTTGACGATAGTCGGCAAACCCAAAGCCTCTTGGAGTCCCCCCAGAGTTTCGGTATAGGGGAACTCGATCCGGTCACTCCGGTATGTCTCGACTATCGGTGTGGTAAAGAGCACAACGTAGGGCAGATCGTCTGCGAGGAATTCCTGCATTCGGAAGGCCTGCTGCCGAGCCGCTTCCAACTCCGTCTCCGCGAGGAGATCGTCGGCAAGGCGGTCGAATTCGGGGTTATTGTATCCACCCGGATTGTGTCCCTCTAGGCCGGAGTGTCGGCTGTGGAAGAAGGACTCGAGATAGTCGGGGAAGAGTGTGAGGCCCCAACCCAGAATCCACATGTCGAATTCTTGCCGGTTGAAGACCTTTTCCACAATCAGATTGAAACCGGTTAGATCGGCCCTCAGCGGTATGCCCATTTCACTCATCCACCTTTCGATCCAAATGGCGAAGGTGGACCGCAGCGGATCGTATCCCGCGCTGGGAGCAATGAGACTCATGGATGGAACGGGATCACCGTTCGGCATTTTCAGTCCCTCTCCCTGCTGCTCGATGAACCTACCGTCTTCGCTCACGCGAGGTTCGGTGTCCCAGGTGAACCCTGCCCCCTTGAGAAGCTCTATAGCTCTCTCTACTCGTTCTCCCCTTGTCATGTCGCGACCGATCATGGGCACGTCGCCGTTGTGCCAGACCTTGTTGCCTTCAGGCACCATGGTGTACACGGGAATCGCCACGCCCTGAAGAACGGTCTCCGTCAGGAATTCCTTGTCGATGAGCGTAGCGACCGCCTGCCGAAAGGCCTTATTGTCCATGGGGGGCTTGCGGAAGTTAAAGCCAAGGTAGCGAACTCCGGAAGAGGAGTTCTCGATGGTAGCCAGCCCTTCCTGCCCCTCCAGTTGCTCCTGAAGCCCCTTGGACAGCCCCAACGGGTTGAGCATGAAATCGATGTCACCCTTCTTGAGGGCGAGCACGGTCGCATCCTGACTGCCATAGATTGAGTAAATGGCGCTATCGGCGTGCGGACCTACCGTGTATTCGAGCGTCTTGTCTTCACCGGGCGCTCCGTAGGCGGAGAACTCATACACGCCCGGCTTGGATTCGGCATAGGCTCCGCTGGCGTATTGAGTGACTTCGCTGCCCGTGAAATAGAAGTCGACGTTCCTGTCCTTCTCCGCGAAGGCTCCCTGCTCCCACTTGTCGAAGAGGAAGGGGCCGGCGGAGGGCTCGTTATCGGGAACATGGGAATACAGCAGCTTTTGCTGCTCTGTGATGTCTCCGCCCTTCTTCGCCTCGGCCACCACCGGCTCCCAATACGTTTTCGAGAATATGGACATGAATGCCAGACCGAATTGCCAGCGCGCCAAGCCGGGCTTCTTCTTGAAGTATATCTTCAGCTTGTAGGGATCGAGCGCTTCCGCGTGGTCAAAGAATTCGGGGTCTACTATGGAAGGCCAGTTCCCTGTGAGTTGCAATTCGGTCGCGGTGTGAGCCGTGAAGACGAAGTCATCTGCCGTAACATCGTTGCCGTCGCTCCACTTCACCCCCTGCTTCAGATCGACCTCTGTGCTCCAGAGGGTCTGGTCTCCCACAGTTTCCTCTTGGAGCGGCGACGGAAAGTCTGCAGCGAGGGAGGGTACCCAGTCGAATCTCTGGTCGGAGTAAGCGTAGAGAGAGGGCTGGGTGCCCGATAGGACGTACTGGTTCCACGTGGTCCCATCCGGGCCGAGATAGGCCCAGAAATTGGTGGTGGTCAAGTCCGCGGTAATTCCAAGCTGATAAACTCGTTCTTCCTGCGTGGGACTAGCTTCCGCAGGTTTTGTGGTTTCTTCAACCGACTCTTGCGGCACGGGAGTTGCGGCAGCGCTGGGTTCGGGGGTGTCCGCCGGCCCCGGAGTGGGCGTCACGACGACCTCCCTTACGACGCACCCCAGTTGGAGCATCAGCAGCAATACAACGGCTGAGACGGCAAATCGCTTGGCTTTGTACATATTCATGTCAGCTCCTCTTGGCTAAATCCACCGTTGAGCAAGGCAGGCTTGCTACTTAGACCACCCCAAACGTTATGGCGTTTTTCGTTGACATGCTCTGCGTAACTCTTGCCGACGTGCTTGTGACACAGGATATCAGTAGAGAGTCTTGAAGATGTCCTAGTAATTGTCAAGAGCGGAGCGAAGGGCACGGCGTATTGAGCCATCCGGTTCCACCAGCATTACCGGACGGTCTGTGTGCTCAAGGAGCCCATCCAGACGGTATCCGCGCAACCGGTCTAGCAGGCTCGGATTGGCCATAGATGCCGGTATGAGAATCATGCTGATGTTCTCGCGCTCGACCCACTCAGCCAAGTGCCGGAAGCCGTGGGCTGTGGGAAGAATGATCCCGGCCCCCACTCCACGAGACCGTAGGCATTCGAGCTGCCGGGCCAGCGAAGCCCGCCCGAAAATCAGCATCTCTCTTTCCCCCAACACACGAACCCACTTGCGACGGTTCTCCTCGGGGTAGGGGCTAACCAGATAAGACGCGGCGGACAACTCGAAGAGCACCACTTCGCCACCGCCTTCCTCCGCCAGGTCGGCAGCTCGAGACCGCAGGACCGCATACTCCGGGGAATCGTCAACAATGGTTACCGCCATGATCCGTCCGGCGTGCGGTGGTTCAGGAGCAGGGGCAGTTCCGGCGCGGACCGATTCCAGATGAGCGATGATGGGGTGAACGATTCTGCGGTCGTCGGTCACGAAGCCTTTGAACTCCTTGCCCGGCGCCGAGAGCCCCCCGATTCCAAATACTGATTTGGAGGAGATCTCCCACCCAACGAAGGCGATAGGTGACGGGGACGAGGATACGAGGAACCATTGGTTTTCAAGGGCATGAATGTTCCGGCTCAAGGGCGTCCACAAATCTTCAAAGTCAGTCAGCGTCTCCGGCAGGGAGCCCTCTCCGTAGGCGGCCAGCCGCACCCCGGCCTGTTGGAGTCTACGGTAGCGCCTCAATTCTCCCTGGAGCTTGTCAGCCTTCTGAAAACCCACATACAGATCCGCATCCGTCGGATTAGCTTGCACTTCGGTTTCGATCTCCCGGCTGAACTCCAACATCTGTGTAGTAGAGTTCAGGAAACGGAACCCTTCGATCGGAGGACCTGTCCCCCGAAGCTCTCTTTCCATCCGAGTGATCAGACTCTCGACACCGGTCACGTCGCGGGAAGCCAGATCATCGGCCGTAATCGACCACTCCATATTGGGACCTCCTTTGTCTCCACCGAGAGGTGGGGTAACTGTTGTGACTGCATCTTCAAGACGCCGACAGCCTCGCCATTTGTGAATCTGAGATTGAACCACAGGGTCGCGCATGTCCCGCCGAATTCAGGGGAAAGTTGTTCCAGCGCTTCGACGGTCACTGCATTGACGGTTCAGAGTGGGTTGTTCTTCGGGACTCGCTCCTCCATGTACAGGAACACCCACGATCTTTGCCTGAGGATCACGTCTGTCTCTCATGGGGCGATCACCTCCTTGACGGTCTGGTCGCTTTCGCTCTCGTGTAGTCGTTCTTCCGTAAACTGTTGGCCTGTCAGGGCGTTCGTTATAGCACGTTGTCAGAGGTGTTGACGCCGATCGCCGATGACCTGCCCACGACGTCTGTACCACTTCATGTTTACAACGATCTGCGCCAGAAAAGGGTCAGGAGGCGTGAGGCCAGACGGTTCTGGCGATTCGCAGCTCAGAGGATTGTGTGGTCTGGCGAGATTTGGACCAGTTGTAGGCCGTCACAAGATTGCAGGGGAATCGAACCTAGCTAAGATTGCAGGCCATGTTCAGACAGTTTCTCACGCTCGTTACCCCAATTTTGACGGCTTCCAAAGTATGCAGAAGCATGCCGGGTTAGCGATTTCCGCACACTAAGGCGCTACCCGGATTGGCGTTGTCTCACGAATGAGGATAAGCGTAAACTGCTTGCAACACTTGGAGACGGAGGTTCATTGATGACTCAGACTCTTGTAATCGAGAATCTCAAACGGCGGAAACTGCCCATTAACCTCCGGCAAAGCGGCAATAGCGACGCCCGAATGCTGATCTCCACCCGCGTCCGAAAGTCACCGTGGTGGCACATGTCCAAGGCAGCCGGGTGCCGGGCTTATACAACGTACAACCACATGTATCACCCACGATCGTACATCAAGCCCGAGGATGGAGGGCTGATGGCGGAGTATAAGTTCCTGACCGAGCATGTCAGCATGTGGGACGTGGCGGTCGAGCGCCAGATCAGAATCAAGGGTCCCGACGCAGCCGACTTCGTAAACAAGCTGATCACCCGCGACGTGCACACCCTGCTGCCGACGATGCAGGCCCGGTACGTCATCCTCTGCAATCAGTATGGCGGCGTCATCAACGACCCTGTCCTGCTACGAGTGGCCGACGATGAGTTCTGGTTCAGCATCTCCGACTCCGATGTCCTCCTGTGGGCACAGGGAGTCAACTCATCCGGCGCGTTCAACGTGGACATCCACGAGATCGACGTGTCCCCGGTACAGATACAGGGACCCAAGTCGGCATCCTTGATGGAAAAGATGTTTGGTCCCCACGTGAGGGACATCCCTTACTACCACATAATTCACGACACGCTGAACGGCCATGACGTTACGATTTCCCGCACGGGCTTCTCCGCCGAAGTCGGGTTCGAGATCTACCTGCACGACGCCATGCTCAATGCGGACGATGTCTGGCCTTACATCCTGGAGCAGGGGGAGGAGTTCAATCTGGGCGTCATCGCCCCCAGCCACATCCGCCGACTGGAGGCCGGCATTCTGTCCTACGGCCAGGACATGGACATAGAAAACAATCCTTATGAGGTCAGGCTTGGCTGGCAAGTGGACCTGAGCAAGGATGACTTCATAGGGAAGCAGGCCCTCGCCAGGATCAAGGAAGAGGGAGTCCAGCAGCGTCTGGTCGGCCTGAAGGTGGGAGGAGAGTCGATTGTCTGGTACAACGAAGATTTCTATCTGGTCAAGGACAGCGACTCCGGCGACGACGTGGGATACGTGACCAGCGCCTTCTGGTCGCCGACCCTGGAGTCGAACATAGCGCTGGCAGTCATGCCCCGATCTCACTGGCGACGGGGGACCAGGGTGAAGGTCCAGCTGCCCAAGGACGGCGTTGTGGATGCCGAGGTGGTGCGGGTGCCGTTCGTCGACCCGACCAAGGAGCGTCCCAAGACGGAATTGTGAACCAGTACATAGTCAAAACATAGTTTTGCTATTACAAATCACCCTCACCCTAGCCCTCTCCCACGACGGGAGAGGGGATAAATCGCTTACTGCCGGGTTCTTATATTCTGAGCCTTAGCACGATCTCCGGTTGTCTACACCCGGACGCACTGAGACGCGCCAGATACACGTTGACCGGGTCAGCTTGCCTTGATGAAGTCGGCTGCCCGCTCCGTCATGGCAATTACCGTGAGGTTAAGATTCGCCCGGACCGTGTCGGGCATTATCGAGGCGTCGACGATTCGCAGCCCATCGACGCCATAGACCTGTCCGTACTGGTCCACCACGGCAAACGGGTCACTCGAGGGTCCCATCTTGCAGGTGCTCGACACGTGGTGTGCGGTGACTACCTCCCGCCTCATCCACGCATCCAGGGCATCGTCGCTGTCTAATACGTCGTCCGATGGCGCGAACCGCTCCTCGATAATCTCATCGAAGGCCTCATGCCTGAGCAGGTCGGCGCAGACCCGGAGACCTTCACGGAGACGTTCTCTGTCGTAGGGGTCGTCCAGGAGATTGAAGTCGAGATACGGCGGCTGCCGGGGGTCGCGGGACTGGATTCGCAGTTCGCCCTGGCTCAGGGCCAGGTACAGGCATAGGCTCACCCCCACGCCTACCGGGCTTTCGTGGTCCGACCCTCTCATGGGCCTCTCTGCAGAGTAGTTGCCCATGTAGATGACAAGGTCGTTCTTGAAGGGCGAGCCGGAGGCCGTGAACCGCAGCGTGACGGTTCCGGTCGTGACCTGCTCGGTGTTCAAAGGAAAACCCTCGCGGGTGCGCCATGCCATGGGCACGTCCGGGTGGTCTCGAAGATTGCGCCCAACTCCGGGGAGGTCGTGTACTACGGGTATGTCCAACTGCCGCAGTTGTTCCGCGGGGCCGATACCTGACAGAGCGAGGATGTGCGGCGATCCAATGGCGCCGGCGCAGAGGATGACCTCGTCGCCGTAGACGGAAAACTCGTCCTCACCGCTGACTACGCGCAGCCCTATTGCCCTGTGTCCCTCGAAGATGATCTCAAGAACAAGGGTGTGGGGCCTGATAGTCAGTCCCGGTCGGTCTCGGGCGGGATCGAGGTAGCCTATTGCCGTGCTCACTCGCACGCGGCCGTCGATGTTGAAGGGCAGAGGCCCCACGCCGGTGGAGCCCGGTAGATTGTGGTCCGGGCAGTCGGTGAACCCTGCGTCTCGACACGCCTGATAGAAGGCGTGCTGCTGAGGCCCCCACTCATCGGGTTGGTGCCTGCGGCAGATTATGGGGCCGTCAGAACCATGAAATTTCCCTGTAAAATCCCGATCCGCTTCCAGCTTTCGCATGTATGGCAGGAGCTTTTCGTACCGCCACTCGCTGTTGCCCCACTCCGCCCACCTATCGAAATCGTCCGGCATACCTCTTAGGAACTGAGCGTCGTTGACGGCGCTGGAGCCGCCGGCGACCTTGCCGCGAGGGATGTCGATGTCGGCCTCGTCCGTGGCCCTCGCTCGAAAGCGCCACATGTGTTCGCTGTCCCAGATAGCCGTTCCGGTCCCGTAGGCGTATCTCAATGGCTCAGGCATACGCTCCGGCGAGGAGTAGTCTCCGCCTGCCTCGAGAAGCAAGACCGACCGGTGAGGGTCTTCGGAAAGACGAGCCGCGAGCACGGCTCCTGCCGAGCCCGCACCGACGATAATGTGGTCGTAATGCTTACTCATGCGACCCCTTCTAAAGACGGAGCTCCAATCTGGGTCTCAACAGACGGTCGGGCACTTTCGTTTCGCGCATGAACTCGACCAGAAACTGATGGATATCTTTGGCCACGTCAGTGTTCGTCCCTATCACATTGTCGAGCTGTTGGGGATCGGATGCCAGATTGTATAGCTGAGACACTCCCGGGGCAGGGCTGTAGAGCAGGCTCCAATCTCCAGCGGTGACGGTTGTGACCGGAGGGTCTTTGAGATCACGGAGGAAGTTGTCTACCGATTGAACGGCGTCGCCCGGATTGGCGAATGGTATGCTGCTGACTACATAGTCGCGTCCTGATCGTGTGGTGTCGCCGATGGCAGGCGCAAGCGAGCGGCCCTGAACGAAGTCCGGGACGTCCAGACCCAGCAAGTCGAGCACTGTGGGCATCACATCAATTGCGGAACTCAATCCGCTGTACGAGCCTGGAGCCACCCCGGGGACACGGACCAGAAGCGGTAGATGGACGATCTCCTCGAAGAGCGGAGAGTAGCTCCACTGCGAACCCGGTTCGTCGTATGGCCGAAGCGTTCCATCCGGGTACTTGTCTGAGCTCATCTTGCCGAAGAGACCTCCATGCTCTCCGAAGTAGAAGCCATGGTCGGTCGTGAAGATGACAACCGTCTTGTCCATGAGGCCCATGTTCTCTACAGACTTCAGAAGATGGCCCACCCAGGTGTCCACCATCGTGATCTCTCCACAGTAGGAAGCGTGCCCTTTCCGTACCTGCGCCTCCGTGTAGCCCGGCACATCGTGCCAGTTGCCGTAGAGCGGGAGCACCAGTTCGCCGTCGTAATCCGGCCAGTAGAGCTCCGTGTAGTAGGACGGGGCATCCCAGGGCTCATGGGGGTCCCATGTGTCCACGTACAGGAAGAAGTCCTCCTTGTAGTGGTGTTCCAGCCACTGCATGGCAGTCATGAATGTCTTCGGCGCATTCCTGTCCGATTCAAAGTGCCATCTATCCCTGATGTCCAGCGCCTCATGGTGATAGCCGGGCTCCGGAATCAGCGACCACAGGGTGTCTTGTCCGGTGTTCATGAAAAAGGTCTGGAAGCCGCGGTCGTAGTTCATCCCATCCCTGAGGTAGTAGGGCGTGTCCACGGAAGCGGCAGTGTGAAGGCCATGTTCGGCCAGTATCTCTGCCAGAGTGGTCACGCCGGCAGGCAGGGCTTCCCAGCCCATGAAGGACATCGTCCAGCGTCCCGTCTGATGGTCCGCCCGGGTTGGCATTGTGGGGAATCCGGCAGAATAGTGGTCGTCGAACCTGATGGACTTGGCCGCCAGCGCATCGAGAGAGGGGGTTCGAATAGTGGGATTGCCGTATGCACCTATGTGATCCCTACGAAATGTGTCGGAGACTATCCAGATGACATTCACCTTCGTCCTCCTCTTGGTTCTTCCGTTGAGGAATGTATCACAGGTCGTGGGATTTCATGTTCCTCGCTTCGCTCAGAATGACAAAGAAAAACGGAATAAGGAGAAATGCCAACACGCCCCAGCGTCGGCAAGAACTGTCTTCGTCCGCTTCAAGGCAGGTCACAAACAGTTTCCCACCATTATCCAAGTGGGGGATTTGAGGTGTGGAACGGGGCTTGTATGCGGCAACCGAAGGGCCATATCCTTATCCGGTCGAGACACGCATTAGGGCCTGCCGGGGAAGGGGGATATTGCCAAAGATACAGTTCCCAGGAAAGGCCTCGGATTTTCTGAAGATCGGCGTGGCCGCCGCAGCGAGGGGCGACGTGGAGGCCGTTCGCGCCATCCTCGAAGAGCGGCCGGGGTGGCTCACCCGTGTCGGCGCGCGCGGCCGGACGATGCTGTGGGAAGCGTCGCATCGCGGCAGACTGGGCGTGGTCGAGTACCTCGCGGAACGCGGAGCGGATATCGACGCCTACGGCACGCACTACACGCCCTACTTCGTCGAGATTAGCTGCTACTGCATCGCGCGTTACAAAAAGCACGACGACGTGGCCGACTACCTCATGGAGCGAGGGGCCGTCATCGACATCCATACTGCCGCCTTCCTCGGCGACCTCAAAGGCATCGAGTCGTTCCTCAAACAGCGGACGGAGTCGCTGAACGAGGGCCACCCGCAGCACCTGATGGGCGACATGACGGAGGACGGCCTCGACTGGCATCCGGCGCCCGCTCCGTGGGCCACTCCGCTGTGCTACGCACTCAGGGGCGGCAATGTCGAGACGGTTGAGTACCTCATTCAACGTGGCGCGAGGATCGAGGGCATCGAGGAGACCCTCTTCAACGCGGCGAACAAGGACGCGGATAAGGTGCGTCTCCTCCTCGAAAACGGGGCTGATCCTCGGAAGATACCGCCGGTGTTTCCCGACGAGGGTGAGCTATTCGCACTCGTGTCGTCGTACGGCGTACCGCCGCCCGACGTTGAGGAGGTCGGCGTGCGGCTCGTGTACCTCTGTCGAGGCGACCGGGGAGGGAACCCAGATAAAGTAAGGCGTCTCCTGCGGCTTGGGGCCGACGTGGACCACCGGGACGCCCAGGGCAAGACTGCGCTCCACAGGGCAGCGAAGGCGGGATTTACGGTGACGATGGACGTCCTGCTGGAGCACGGGGCGTCGGTGGACATCGAGGATGGCAAGGGAGAGACTCCGCTCTTCGACGCGATTCGGTCTACGATCAAGGATGCGGACAGGAAGGCGGAGGCTATTCGTGCGCTGTTAGAGGCCGAGGCTGACCCGCTTCACGCCAACGGGAGAGGCGAGACGGCGATGGAAGTGGCAGATAGGGTTGGAGTCGAGTTGGTGGGGAGGAGTTGACGGAAGAGGCGCAGCCCTTGGTGGCGAAGACTTGGGCCATTCACAGGATCGCCATGCCAGCAAGTGTTACTACTTCTCGGTTGTTGTTCACCTGTCGCCTGATTCCGCGAGGGGAACGGTTATGAACCATTTGTCCGTGATCAGCCTCTGGCCACACAAGGCATGCGCTTCGTGGTTGTACTGAATGTGTATCTCGTACGTACCCTCGGAAAGGGACTGAGTTGAGGTGAAGAGATAATTCCAGTGCCAGCTGCCGGGCGAGTGTATCCAGCGCAATTCGGCGTCTGGTCCCTCCTTCACGAAATTGTCAGTAGTTTCGTAGCTATTGACGTTGAACAATTCGGCGTGCGGTCCCTTAATCACAACGGGAGGCCTCGTAGGAAGAAACTCTCCAACCTGCACGATTCCTGGAGCGGAGGCGGTTGAATTCCTCGTCCTGCCATCCTCCGTCCTGTTGGAGTGAATCGTTCGCAGGTACCTGTCGTTGCGCTGTTTTTCATACTTTCGGCGGACACATGCCTTGTATTCTTCGCTGTCATTCAGGTTTAGCTCTTCGCTGATTCTCGCCGTCGTCTCTCTTATTTCATCAAGAGATACTGTGTAATCGAAGCCTTCTAAGGGTGGAAAGATAGTATGCACTATATATTTGTCTTCATTGGGAACTTTCGGCAACCATGTGAGATTCCAAAAGCGTATTGGCTCTGAAGTATCAAGACCACCTGGCTGAAAGTTGTCGATCTGGCCGAGATATCCAAGTGAATAGGGCTGCGTTTTCAAGTCTCCAAGAAAGAGGATGGCTTCTCCGGCTCGATCCCAACGTCTTGTTATCCCTATGCTGAGAACCGTAAGCGCCACCTCTCTGTCTTTGCGATCTGAATACGCGCACGTCGAACCAATTTCCACTTCGGCGGTGAACTCACTGGGGCCGTCGCCAGTCAGCCATTCGAGGACTTCGAGGTCGAATTCGATGGTCCCGGTGTTGGCCCAAATAGCTACATCAGCCGGAACGACTCTAGCATCCTTCAGCCGGACCCGGGCAGATCTCTCGGATGTACCGAACCGCTCTTCCACGGTCGGGGAATTGGAAAGCGAAAGGTGTGCCTCTCCAAACGCGCAGCGACTCCCACCTTCATACCACGGTGTAGGTGTCGCATACGGTTCCGAGGTGGGAGTGACCACGGGTTCGGGTGTTGGCGCCGCCGAAGGAACGACGGCGGATGAGACTACAGGTTCGGGGGTTGGTGTCACCGATAAAGGTGGCGTTGCCGTCGTCGACATCGGCGTTTCCCCAAGTTCGACGACATTATCCCCGCAAGCGAACAGTAAGAGAGACATGGTTACCAAGATGACACGCACGGCGGATCCTCCGAAATTCGGAATATCCCCCTCTTGGTGTTCGCCGGATCCCGGACAGAATATCAACGCTAGTGTTAGGAGAAGGTTGCAAGGTCAAGGTCAAGGATGCAACCCGGTGCCAACGAA
>VXLM01000010.1 GCA_009841605.1 Dehalococcoidia bacterium | reverse complement strand
GTTGTGGATTCCCGCTTTCGCGGGAATGACGGATAGGGTGTGTCTCATTAGCCTTCTAGTGCACATTTCGGATGGAGGCTCGCCCTTCGACAGGCTCAGGGCGAACGTGGTTTTCTCAGTTATTTCCGGGTAGAGGATTGTAGGAGCGCACCTTTCTCCCGGTGATGTCGCAATCGGGGTAGATTTTGTGGATAATGGGGCATCCGACATGAACCGTTCAGGGGGAGGTGACACCATGGTCATGGGGAAGGCGGCGCTCTTTGTCGAGCCGTATCACTTCGAGATAACGGAGCTGCCTGCGGTGCCTGTCGAGGCGGGGGGCATTCGGGTGAAGATACGGTCGGGGGGCATTTGCGGTTCCGACCTGCACTTCTGGCGCGGTGAGATCAAGCCGATCCTGGCGGGCGAGCCCGGGCCTGTGATTCTGGGGCACGAGATGGCGGGCGTGGTCGATGCGATGGCGTCGGACATCTCGACGGACTCGAAGGGGCAGCCTCTCAAGGAGGGGGACCGCGTCGTATTCTGCTATTTCTTCCCCTGTCACCGGTGTTACAACTGTCTGCGAGGTGAGCTGAACCACTGCCCGGACCGTTTCCGGTTCCGCGCGTCGGTGGAGGAGTACCCGTACTGCAACGGCGGCTTCTCGGACTACTACTATCTCTTCCCCGGGCACTACGTGTTCAAGGTGCCGGACGATCTGTCGGACGAGGCGGTTGCGGGCGTGAACTGCGCCGTGTCGCAGGTTATCGAGGGGTGGAGGCTGGCCAATCTGCAGATGGGCGACAGCGTCGTCGTTCAGGGCGCGGGCGGGCTCGGCATCAGCGCGGCGGCCTCGGCCAAGGACCGCGGGGCCTCGCAGGTCATCGTCATCGACGGGCAGGCGGGGCGTCTGGAGCTTGCGCGGCAGAGCGGCGCGGACGTTACCATCGACCTGAACGAGTACGACACGGCGGAGTCGAGGGTCGAGCGCGTGAAGGAGCTCACTGAGGGACGGGGCGCGGACATCGTGATGGAGGTCGTCGGGTACCCGCAGGTGATCAACGAGGGCATCGACATGGTGCGGCGGGGCGGGGCGTATGTCGAGATCGGCAACATCTGGCCCAACAGCATGGTGACGCTGGATATGGCGAAGGTGCTGTGGGGGCAGGTGAGGATCATTCCCGTGACGCACTACCACCCGTCGACGCTGCCGGTGGCGCTGGACTTCCTCTCACGGACGAAGGACCGGTTCCCGCTGACGAACGTGATGTCTCACAGCTTCTCGCTGGAGGATATAGGCAAGGCGTTCGAGCAGTGCGAGTGGCTGGGCAAGGAAGAGGGCACGGCGATCACGCGGGCGTTCATCACGCCGTAGAGGGGTGTTTCTGAAGTTCGTTGTATAAGGCGAATAGATGTATTCCGGGGAGTCACCCTCACCCTAGCCCTCTCCCATCAAGGGAGAGGGGATTTTCACGAGCTGATTTGTTCGGTGAATCTCTGACACAGGACAGTAGAGGGGATTGCGGGACGCAGCAGGGGGACTTTTGAGAGACCCCAGACGTAACCCCGTTCCGGCGAGGTATCGCTACCCACGCAAGGCGGAACGTGAGCAAGGCGGCAATCGCCGCCGGTGGGCCGCAATTGGCGCGGGTATCCTGGCGCTTGTCATCGTCGCAGCGGTCGGCGCATTCCTCATGCTTCGCGACGGTTCACCGCCGATAGACGAGGGGGAGCGCGCGGCCGTGGTGGCTTTCACTGAAGACGTACTGGACGTCGAGGTGAAGCGCGAGGGCGTGCTGGCCGAGTTCGGGCAGGTGGGAATCGACATCAGGACGACGGAATTCTCCGTGGTATTCCGCACGCTTGAGAGCGTCATTGCAAAGCAGGAACAGCTGGCCGGGGAGATCCGTTCGATCGACTCTCCGAGCAATGTAACGGCACTGGCCCATACCCTGTTCATAGACTCCTACGAGCGGGAACTCGAAGGGTATGAGTTGCTGAACAAAGTGGCGGGGCAGGCCCAAGCGATATTCCCTGACAGCACGCCGCGACGCCTTCGACGCCTCGACGGTTACGGGAACGCGACTTCCAAGATTCGAGCGGCGAATCGGTCACGCGAGCGGGCATACGAGGAGCTCCAAGAGCTATTGGGCAGGGTGGGACTGACATTCGAGGATCTGAGTTCGGGCAACTGAATGACCGGAGGCGGGGATGAATCCGCGATCATATCCGCGAGGACCGAGATATCGCGTGAGCGCGCGGCCTCGACCGGAGGAAGCGCCACGGAGACGGAGGCCGAGGTATGTGATCGCGGGAGTCACGGGGCTGGCGGTCATCGCGGTGGTGGCTGCAGTGGTGCTGCTGCCGACATTCAGGCCTGCAGCGGGGCCTGAAGAGACGGGCGAACCGGGTTGGGCAGCCACCCGGCCTCGTGACTTCGCTCCGACACCGCTGGTGCCGACGCCGACACCCTACCCTACTCCTGGGGCGGCTGCTACGGCCACGCCGAGACCGATTCCCACTGCAGACCCGTCGATAACCACGGCTGAGATCGCGAGCATCATCTATTTTGCCAACAGCATCATGTTCATCGAAAGGCGGCAGCGACTCATCATCAGGGACTATCGCTACTACAATATCGACTTGCTGACACGGTGGATCGGAGAATCGGTCGCGGGTGCGGAGGACTTGCTGGGCCGCCAGCGTAAACTGCTGGTCGAATACCACGAGATCCGTCCGCCGGACATCGAAGGGGCGACGACGGTGCTTGGTCTCTACGTGGACTCGGCTGAGGAGGGCGTCGAGACGTTCGAGCGGCTGGTGAAAGCGCTCGAACCCCTGCACGTGGCGGGCATATCCGTCGTGGGAGGAATCCGGACAGGTATGCTGCCGAACATCGGGGTGAGCGAGGGACTGGCGAGGTCTGCGATGACCCGTATTGAAGCGCGGGAACTGCTGGAGGCCATCGTCAACCGGGCGGGGCTGACACTGGGGGACGTGGAGTGGCTGCGGAGCCCTGACGCGGAGGATATTTGAGGGGGGTAAAGCGTTTCCCACGACGGGCAGAGGGATTCACCGCAGAGGGCGCGAAGGGCGCAGAGGGGAGAGAACTATTGGGGAGAGGGAGTTACCCTCACCCTAGCCCTCTCCCAGAACGGGAGAGGGGATTCACCACAGAGAGCACAGAGGGCGCAGAGGGGAGATTTGTTGTGAAGGGGGGCATCACACCCTCACCCCCGTATCGAGTACGGGGCAGGCTCTAGCCCTCTCCCTGAGGGAGAGGGGAATGAGAGCGGTAGGGGCTATCTCTGTTCGCCGAAGACGCTGCGGAAGACGTCGGCGATTTCGCCGACGGTGGCATAGGACTCGACGCATTCGAGGATGGCGGGGACGGTGTTGTCGGTGCCGACGGCGACGGCGCGTAGGCGCTGGAGGGCGGCGGCGGTCTCGGCCTCGTCTCGCTCGTGGCGGACTCGTTGGACGCGCTCGATCTGCTTGCGGACGGCCTCGGGGTCGATGCGCTGGAACTGCTCGATGGGCGGGTTTTCGGTCGTGAATTGGTTCACGCCGACGACGATGCGGTCCCGCTCCTCGATTTCGCGCTGGAGCTTGAAGGCGCTCTCGTGGATTTCGTCGGTCTGGTAGCCGGACTCCAGCGCGGTCACGGCCCCGCCCTGCCGGTCGATCTCGGCGATATAGTCGAAGGCGGCCTCTTCGAGACTGTCGGTGAGGCTCTCGACGTAGTACGAGCCGGCGAGGGGGTCTACGGTGTCGGTGACGCCGCTCTCGTGGGCGAGAATCTGCTGGGTGCGGAGGGAAATCTGGGCCGACTCCTCCGTGGGGAGGCCGAGCGCCTCGTCGCGGGAGTTGACGTGGAGCGACTGGGTGCCTCCGAGCACAGCGGCGAGGGCCTGCACAGTGGTGCGGATGACGTTGTTGTCGGGCTGCTGGGCCGTGAGGGTGACCCCTGCGGTCTGGGTGTGGAATCGGAGCCGCCACGAGCGGGGGTCTTTGGCCTTGAAGCGCTCGCGCATGATCTTGGCCCACATCCGGCGGGCGGCGCGGAACTTGGCGACCTCCTCAAGGAGGTTGTTCTGGGAGGCGAAGAAGAAGGACAGGCGCGAGGCGAAGCCGTCTACCTCGAGGCCGGAGTCGATGGCGGCCTGCACGTAGGCGATGCCGTTGGCGAAGGTGAACGCGAGCTCCTGCACGGCGGTGGCACCGGCCTCGCGCATGTGATAGCCACTGATGCTGATGGTGTTCCAGCTCGGCACGTGCTCGGAGCAGTACTTGAACACGTCGGTTACGAGGCGCATGGAGTGACGCGGCGGGTAGATGTGGGTGCCGCGCGCGATGTACTCCTTGAGGATGTCGTTCTGGAGGGTGCCGTTGAGCTGCGACGGTTCGACGCCCTGCTTCTTGCCGACGGCGATGTAGAGGGACAGGAGGATGGAGGCAGTGGCGTTGATGGTCATGGAGGTGCTGACCTTGTCGAGGGGGATGCCCTCGAAGAGGACCTCCATGTCAGCGAGACTGGATATGGGGACGCCGGCGCGCCCTACCTCGCCCGCAGCGAGGGGGTGGTCTGAGTCGTAGCCGGTCTGCGTCGGGAGGTCGAAGGCGACGCTGAGGCCGGTCTGCCCGTGTTCGAGGAGGTAGCGGTACCGGGCGTTGGACTCCTCAGGCGAGGCGAAGCCGGAGTACTGGCGCATGGTCCATACGCGCCCGCGGTACATGTTCGGCTGGACTCCTCGGGTGTAGGGGTACTCCCCGGGGTATCCGAGTGAGTCGCCGTAGTCGAAGCTCTTGAGGTCTTCGGGGGTGTAGACGGTATCGACCTCGATGCCGGAGTCGGTCTCGAAGCGGTCGCGCCGCTCACCGAATCTTTTTTTCACCGGCTCAAAGGTGCCGTCGTTCCATTCTTGTTTGTTGGTGGATGGCATGGGTGATTGGTTGTCCGAATGGTGTGCTAGTACGTGGTCAGCATAGTTTTGATATTACAAATTACCCTCACCCTAACCCTCTCCCACGACGGGAGAGGGGATAAATCGCTATCTGTCTGATTTGTCATATTCAAGTTGACTGAGTATTTGGTGGCGTTATCCGTCCGATACGCAGAACTCGTTGCCTTCGGGGTCCTGCATGACGGTCCACGTGAAGCCGTGCAGGGTGTAGTCGGCGACCTTGGTCGCGCCGGTGGCTACCAGTCGTTCGACCTCGTTGACGCGATCGTCGGTGTCGAAGTCGACGTGGCAGCGGTTCTTGGCGGTCTTTCCTTCGGGAACCTTGATGATGAAGATGTGCTTGAGGCCGACTGCCTCCGGGATGAGGTGGGCGAACCATGTATTTGAGGACTTCGTCTCGTAGCCGGTCGCGCGATGCCAGAAGTCAGCCAGGACGGGGACGTTGTCGGCGTCGAAGACGATGCCTTTTGGTCGGAGGGTCATTGTGGTGGTGCCTCGGTGTGGACTGAATTATAGCGGGTTAACCGTAGGGATTCCCAAGTAGGCGGCAATCACTTAAGGGGCGGCAATGCAAAAGGGATTCGTCTATTCCTGGACGGCCAAAGAGCGACGGATATCCCATTCATGGTGCTTAGCGTCGTGAACTGCCGGTTGCACAATGTCTGAAAGCGTCTGCGGACCTCGCTCGGAGTGGTTGAAGATAGTTTCACGGTCGAATGCGGCCTCATACGCCTCGTACCACATACCGGCTGCATGAGAGAGTGACCAAAGCGCAGTATCGAGAGGTATGTACTCGTACTTCCGAACTGAAGCCAGATCGTCTTGGTCGTAGCCCTCTATGTGCACCTGCTTAGCCTCGACAGCGCTCCACATGCGCTCTGCAAATATTCGGAGATTATCGCCAACATGACACACGTAGGCTCCCACTGACCAAGTCAGGTCCGGATGCCGTGCGGAGCCATCCTGACCCTCCAGGAGCTTGGCATATCGATCCGGCAGATCGGGTATGAGCGCCGCAGCGGCCTCTACGGATATCGACCAATCAAACCTGCATTCTCTACAGGGGTTCCCATATACCGTTACTCCCCAAGTATTCACTAGCGCACCTCAAACGACATCTTTTGTGGGAAGGTGGGGTAATTGTGAATTGAAGTCTACGCCTCAACGAGGACGGTCGTGGTCTGTGGTTCAGGAATGGGATCGCCATTCTCACGGAGCAGTTCGAGGTGGTAGGAGACGGCCTCTTGAATCAGGCCCTCAGTTTCTTCGAGGGTGTCGCCTGCTGCTATGCAGCCCGGCAGGTCCGGTAGATATGCAGAGTAGCCGTTGTTGGTTTTCTCTATGACTACGGCGTATTTCATAAGGAGGCTGCATCCGCAAGGGGGGAAGGGAAGACTCAATGGTCGGGGTGACTGGACTCGAACCAGCGACCCCCTGCACCCCATGCAGGTGCGCTACCAAACTGCGCCACACCCCGACCTGTAGCTAGGTTAGCATAGGGGGTTTAGGGCGTTCAAGCAGGCCAGTTACGCATCGTCGCCCAGAGGTCGTCGTCGAGGGCGATGTCGAGGGCGGCAAGGGCGTTGTCGACCTGCTCGGAGTTGCGGGCGCCGACGAGGATGGACGTGACGGCGGGGTGTCGCATTGCCCAAGCGAGGGCGAGGCGGACCATCGACGTGCCGGAGCGCTCGGCCTGCTCGCGGAGAAGGCCGATGACCTCGAAGTTGCGGTCGGAGAAGTAGATGTCGGCGTGGGCGGGCACGATGTGGTAGCGGGAGCCCTCCGGGAACTGGGAGCGGTCGGGGGTGTACTTGCCGGTGAGGAAGCCCGCGCCGAGAGGGCTGTAGGAGGTCACGGCTATCTGCTCGCGCTCGCAGATGGGGAAGATGTCCTCGTCGGCGTCGGGGAGGGCGAGGCTGTACGGGGGCTGGATGACATCGAAGCGGCTCAGGCCGGTCGCGGCGCTCGCATCGAGGGCCTCGCTGAGCTGCTCGGCGGAGAAGTTGCTGCACCCGATGGCGCGCGTCCGGCCGGCGGCGACCTCTTCCGTCATAGCGGCGAGGGTCTCGGCGATGGGGGTGTCGTCGGGATTGTGGAGCTTGTACATGTCGACGTTGTCCACGCCGAGCCGTTCGAGGCTGCCGGTGAGGGCCACCCCGATGTTCTCAGGGTCATTGCCGGTGCCGACCTTGGTGCATAGGGTGATCTCGTCGCGGCATCCACGGGCGCGCATCCAGCTTCCGATGATCCTCTCGGACGAGCTCATTTCGGTGGTCGTCTCGCGAACGTCGTCGGTGCCGTACATCCTCTTGCGTCCGGCGTGGGACTGGCCTCCGCCGTAGACCTCGCCGGAGTCGAAGAAGGTGATGCCGTGCTCGACGGCGTAGTCCATGACGCGCCACGAGGCGTCCTCGTCGATCTCGCGGCCCCAGTTGCCGGTGCCGAGTCCGAGGGGGGTGACGGTAACGTCGGAGCGTCCGAGCTTGCGGGGTTTCATGCTGAGCCTCCTTTGATTCGCTGCCTGTCCTCGTCGGTCATGAGGGCGGTGATCTTCTCGATGATCTCGCCGGTGGACTCCTGGACGGTGGCGGAGCTCGTGTCGAGGCGGGTCTTGTGCTTTATGAGGGAGTCGGCGTATTCCTCTTCGTAGCGTTCGAGGACGCGCTCAACATCGGCGTCCTGGAGTGCGCCGTTCAGGTGGGGGTTGTCCTTCATGCGCTGGCGAATTGCGTCGGGTGAGGCGGTGACGAGCACGAGGATGGTGTCGGGGCCGAGCTCGAGAATTTGCCTTTCGTATTGGCGATTGGAGGCACGGCGGTCGGCGTACTGGCCGTCTCCGCCATAGTCGAAGTAGATGGGGCCGAGGATGCCCTCGTCGAAGTGCGCTCCGACCATGATGTGGTCGTCCTGCTTATAGAAGGACGGGTGCAGGTGGTACTGGAGGTGGTAGCGTTGGACCATCTCCTTGAGCTTGGGGGAGAGGGCCATTACCTGGGCCTGCTCCTCGTGGCTGAGGCCGGTGCGGGTGTAGTCGCCGTCCTTTGAGTCGGGGTAGCCCGCGACGACCGAGGCGACGTCCTCCGGCGCGGGCGGGGTGAAGTTGCTGAAGTGAGGCAGCTTCCAGTGGTCGTGATACTCGTTGGGGCCCCACCTGCCGCCCTCCATGTTCGCAGCGCCCCACTCTCCGAAGGCCTGAGACAGGGTCGTGGAGCCGGAATACTCGCAGCCGACAATGATGAGGTGCATGGAATCCTCCGTGTGGTGGCGTGTCGGCGGTATCTTATCATCGTAGAATGGGGAGGGTCTCACCACAGAGGGCACGGAGGAAGAAAGTGGAAAGAATTGCGTAGGAACGGCTCGTGGTTGGCGAGGATTTTAGATTCCTCGCTTCGCTCGGAATGACAGGGGACGGGGTACGCTGCGTTCTCGGGACTTTCACCCTCACCCCAACCCTCTCCCACAACGGGAGAGGGGGTAAGACCTTGGCGAGAGAGTGAAGTTGGAGCGATGAAAAGGGCGTTTGGAGGAAGCTATGGCGCAGTATCGGGCAGGGGCGATTGGGAGGACGGGACGGGGGAACTGGGGTCACGGGCTGGATGTGGCGTTCGTTGGCGTTCCGGGAGTGGAGTTCGTGGCGGTGGCGGACGACGATGCGGACGGGCTTCGGGACGCGGGAGAACGTACGGGAGCGGGGTCGCTGTATGCTGACTACCGGGAGATGCTGGAGCGGGAGCGGCTCGACTTCGTTGCGGTGTGTCCGCGATGGGTGGGCGCTCGGACGGAGATGGTGATCGCGGCGGCTGAAGCCGGGGTCAGGGGCATCTTCTGCGAGAAGCCGTTTGCGGCGACGCTGGCCGAGGCGGACGCGATGCTGGAGGCGTGTGAGCGGTCGGGGACGCAGGTGGCCGTGGCGCACAGGCGGGCGAATCCGTATGAGCAGCAGGCGAAGGCGATGGTAGAAGAGGGGGCCATCGGTGAGCTGCAGTCGCTCCGGGCCATGGGAAAGTGCGACCACCGTTCGGGGGCCGAGGACCTGATGGTGCTGGGGACGCACATGATGGACAGCATGAGGTACGTGGCAGGCTCGGACGTGGTGTGGGCGAGCGGGCGTGTAACGCAGGACGGGCGGGACGTGACGGTGGACGATGTCCGGGAGGGGCCCGAGGAGATCGGGTTGATCGCTGGGAATGGCGTACATGCCACGTATGCTTTCGAGAACGGGGTGACGGCGACGTTCGAGTCGCAGCCGGTGGAGATGCCGCCGGGCGGGAGCAGCAGCCTGTTCGGGTTCCATGCGTACGGATCGGAGGGGATTTTATCGGTGCGGAACTCGCCGTCGGGGAACATGTTCGTCTATCCTCACAGTCGTTGGATTCCTGGGTCCGAAGACGAGTGGAGGCCGGTCGTCATCGAGGAGTGGGAGCGGGAGCAGCGGGAGCGCGGAGTGTCCTCGACGGCCCTGAGCAACAAGATCATCGTGAGGGAGCTGATCCAGGCGGTGGAGGAGGACCGTGACGTGGTGTTGAGCTCAAGCGGGAAGGACGGGTGGGCGGCGCTGGAGATGATCATGGCGGTGCACGAGTCGCACCGGCTGGGTGAGCGGGTGTATTTTCCGCTGGAGAACAGGGAGAATCCGTATGAGGTGTGGAGGGCCGGGTAGTTTGCACCGCAAAGGGCGCGGAGATCGCAGAGGGGGAGGGCCTTCGGCGGTATGACGGTTGAGCAACGGAGGAGTATGAATCGTGTCGTATGAGTTTATTGTGCTGGAGAGGGATGGGGGTGTCGGGGTCATTACGATGAGCCGGCCGAGGGTGTTGAA
>VXLM01000080.1 GCA_009841605.1 Dehalococcoidia bacterium | reverse complement strand
CGAAGAACCCTACCCCAAACTCAAAAGCAAAGCCGAAGCCGCCCGCATCCTCCGCGAACGCTATGGCTAAGTGACCGCTTCAATCCCTCGCCGCCCTTCATGGCCCACACCCCGACACCCCTCTCGAGTCCACCGAAGACCTAACCCGTCGATGCGGATACCTCCGCAGAGCCGTCATCTACCGTCGCTGGCGTCAATCGAGTAGATGCCCACAAGCACTCTCCCACCCGCTACGAAGACCATGTAGACGAACACCCAAATCGCGTGCCACAGGTAACCCAAGTTCAACCGGTCCAGCGCCTCTTCACGAGTAAAGCCCAACTCCGCGAAGTTGATCTCCCAGGAAGTCAGAAGATTGTGGTCCGGCAAGACCCTCGGCAAGTCCGGCGACAGGTAGATCCCCATAACGGCAACTATTCCAAGGGTAACGGTGATCATCCCCAGTACCGACGTTGCCGACAGCAGGTATAGCCGGTCGCGCTCACTGGGATTGAAGGAGGGATCACGCAGTACCAGGAACGCCGTGAAGAAAGCTCCCAACACCGGCAGCAAGATTGCCAACTGAATCGTGATCGAGATATTCGTGACTATGGCGACTACCGTATGGACGAGAACCACCGGCGGCAGCGTCACCGAGACTGCCCGTTGGAAGGTGCTTCTCCCTCCATTTTTGCCGGAGTACTGCCGTAACCACTGCAGTTGAAACACCAGCCCTGCGGCGGATGCAATCAACAGGTTGAAGAGAAGGGCCAGCAGGTACGGCAATTGGGTGCCGGCGGAATTCCCGATCGTATAGAAGCCGTAGTGGTCCATGCCTATCGGGGCGAACTGCAGCAAGGGCGTGCTCAATAGAAAGAAAACCGAGACCCAGAAAAACTCCCTGAGGCCAGCGCCGCGATCCGGCAGAAAGATCCCCTGCGCAAGCACGACCGCCGTCACGACTACCACGTACGCTGTGGGCATCCATGGGTTGTTCCAGCCATAGACGGAAAGCGCATACCCACCTGCTATGAACATGCCCAGCGGCAGGATCCTGAGTAGCACAAAGCGCATTGCGCTCCCAAGAAATGAGCGGGGAGTTCCCGGATTGTCCTCATCATCAAGGATGGACAGGCGTCCCCACGACCCCCTACGGCTCACAGACTCACCTCGATCATTTGAGGTGACGAGACGCCAGGCCGACTGAAAGTCGCGGGCGAGTCCGGCCAGCAATATCAGGCCTGCTACCTCTGCTCGCGACAAGTTGAGGGCCTTGCCGAAAACCTTCAGCCGCTGGAGAGTGGGCTTGGTGCCGCCCGATTCCCATCGCGAGACGGTGGCGTGGCTGTAACGCTCCGCGTACTCGCTGTCCACCGACCCCATGCGTTCCAGCAGTGCTTCCTGCGTCAACCCCCGCTGGCCGTCTCCCGCTGAAAAGGACTCGCGGTATGACCGCATCAACAAACCCACTTGGGCCGCTCTGGAACGCTGCACATCACGCTCGGCCATAAACTCCATTATGTTGCCGCCATGCTTACAGTGTCAAAATAGCCTGCTCCGGCAGAAATGAGCTTGAACCTGTCACCACCTTTACCAGACCTACTGGGCCGCTCCGTAACTCTGTACATATTGAAACGCCCGCGCACATTTCAGGTTTGCAGCGTCAAAAATTCGCCTGCGTACAGACTTATTTGAGGAACGCAAGTAATAGTAGTCACTAGCCGTCATCCAGAAGCAGTGAATGGCAAGGAGTTCATCATCGGATCAACGTCATCGGATCAACGTCATCTCAAGCGCTCAACCCATAGCCCAATTCACACACAAAGGAGGATTGGCCAATGCACTACGTGGAACTACTCGCTTTTTACATGAGACTGCCCGCTTTCAATTACCGCATTATCGCTCTGTCGGTGATCGCAGCGATTGCCATGTTGATCACGCTGCTGGCCCTGGCGCCGTCGTTGGCACAGGGCGCAACGACAGACGTCGCTGAAAGTATGGCGATGTCGCCCTCCACCACTCCGGGACAATCGAAAATGTCCTGGGATTTCCCCCCTGCCTCCCGGCAATCCAGTAGTTGGCAGGTCAGCCCCGGCGGCCCGGCAACCATGAGCGAATGCAAGGAAGAGTTGGCCGCTGGACGCGCTGTGCGATGTGCAAGAAACTCCTTCGCGGTCACGACCGTTCTTGCCGACGGCGGATACCACATCAACTGGAGTGAGTGGGCCGGTCGGCAGGACAACGTAGATCGTTACACCGTTCAGCGACTCCGGTTCATGTACCGCTACAACTTCGAGCGCGAGGACGACGGCACCGCCGTCCAAGATAGCGACTACACCACGCCCGACGTGAACAGCTGCTGGCCCTATGGGGTGGAGAGAGACGGCAATAACGAGGTGACCAGGTGGGCTTGGTTCTGCTCCGGCATCTCCAATGTCCGTGTAGACCCTGATGGCGTGCCGACCTCGGTGGAGCAGCTGGAGAACTATGCAGATAACTTCACGTCTACCTCCTGGAGCGGCTCACTGCTTGCGCCGGGACGCAAGCACGATGTTCCCGTGCAGGCCCTGAGGATCCCCGGCGATAGAGACGCTCCTCACGCAGACAACCCACAGAGCGCGACGGACAGGCTCACCCAGCAGCAGGTGGACGACGGTACCCATGATCTACTCGCCTCCGAACTCGAGATGCACCTCTTTGTAATCACCGTGCACTTCGATAACGGGTCCAGGCGGTATCGTCACAACCTCGTGGACGGCTCGCCCTTCGACGACAGGTAACGAAAAAGCCGACCTGCTTTGCCGTGGTTTCGAACTGTGCGAAACCACGGCATGAACAGGCGAAGGACACGAGGAATGAGGAGAAACCAGTGGAAAGACTAACGGCCTATTCGGTAAAGCTGAAGAAGAAGGTCTTCATCAAGGACCCGAAATTGATCACGTTGAAGAACGGGAGAAGGGCCGTTCGAGGCGTGGCTGAAGAAGACCCATCCGTCGTGGTCGTAAGGATCATTAGCGACAAGCAGGCGGAAGCTCTCCAAATGGCGCAGGACTGATCTACGTCATCCCCTCTTCCCAACCCTCCTCATCCAGCCACGGGACAAGCCCTTGCTCCGTGGCTGGCGCCTTCCATGGCTAACATCCATGCTGGACCGGGATCCTTCTGCCTCAACCCCGACTGTGGCTTCGTCCCCGGCCTCGCCATCGACATGCCCCTCGAAGAACCCTACCTCAAACTCAAAATAAAGCCGAAGCCTCCCACATCCTCCGCCAACGCTATGAGTAGTCGTGACCAGGCTCGGCTTATCCTTGAGGCACTGATGATGCAGGACCGGAGCTCTTTGGTATATTTTTGCAAGATCAATAAAAAACACTTGACAAATAAATCGGATCGTGAGACAATATGGATAGATGAGCTCAGGTCCTCTAGTTCATCTAGACTGAATGAAAGGAGCCTACTGCACTAGAGTACTGGTACGAGGACCACACCAAAACTAGGCTGTGGCGGCAATAGATAGGTCGAAAGATCAAATTACAAGACGCTGCGGCCAAATAACATAGAAGGAGAAAGAAAATTGCTTAAGGAAGAGACAGTTACCGATAACGTTGACGCCACCGTTGTAGACGCGATCCAGATCGGCCAAGCCAACCACCGTGTCTTCGTGACAGCCCTTACGGCGGAACAATTGACCGCGACGACCATTGTCGACCCCTACGATTCCTCGCGCAAGCCAGGCGATCCCGACCAAGGGTACCAACGACCGCCGGAACGATCGCGGATCACCAGAATCGGCACGTACCTGATCAAAGAGCAGGGTGATGGCCTGTACCCGAACGCAGTACTCCTGGGCTCACGAAAGCCACTACTCTTCGACGCGATGTCGCGAAGGCTTGAGTTGCCCAGCGACCCGGTCCTGCGGATTATCGATGGTCAGCACCGCATTGAGGGCCTCCGCTACGCGATTTACGAGAAGCAGGAAACCCACCTTGCCTTCTTGCCTATCCCGGTGGTGATCGTCGAGATACAGGATCGTACGGAGGAGATGAATCAGTTCCGGATCATCAACGGAACGGCGAAGTCGGTTCGCACCGACCTAGTGAACGCGATCCTGACGGCTATCGCCGAGGAGCAGGGCGCAGACGCTATACCGGAGAAAGACTTGTGGAAAGTGGTTGTAACCAAGGCCGTCGATGCCGTCAATCGGCGCGATGATTCCCCGTGGAAGGATGTCCTGCTTATGCCCGACGAGGTCAGCGTGGCGTCTAACTCGGGTAAGATCACTAGGGCCACGTCCGCAATCACTAGCATACGGATCATCTACAATTGGCTCGATCAATTTGGGTTTCTTGCCGGAAAGGACCTAAACGGGCAGGCTGACTACTTAGCTGATGTGCTGGTGGCGTACTGGCGTGCAATCCGAAACGTCGTGCCAGAGGCCTTCGAGGATCCCGCCGAGTACGTAATCCAGAAGACCCCCGGCCTCTTCTCACTCCACTACCTGCTGAGAGACTCCCTACTCGGGAGCATTTACCAGGGCCGAAGGCAGTGGGACGAGCCGACTTTCCAAGAGTTTATTGAGGAGAGTCCCGAAATATCGGATGCGGACTTTTGGCATAAGGATGCTAGCCGTGCTTCTGCATACGGCTCCATGAAGGGGTTCCGCGAACTCGCCGACCTCCTGATCGACTCAGTCGCCCGCTAAGATTGAGTCATGGGCTGGGGACCTACAATTGTCCCCAGCCCATCATGCTACTGATAGAAAGCACCCACACGACCCGACCGTAACCTCGCTACATTGTAGTATGCGACTCCTTGTACGACCCTAGTTAACCAGACCTGTTGTTAGAACCCCCCAACCCCCTATCCTTCCCCAACATCGATCACCACCCGGCAGTGGTCGCTCGACCCCCACTCATCGACCTCGTTCAGCGCCCGCACCTTGATGCTCTCATGGAATCCACGCGACGCGAACACGTAGTCCAGTTGACTGACGGCATCGGCCGGTGACCGGGTATTTGGGGTAAACGTGACGACGTTTCGAGAGTCCTCCGGTTGGCCGACTGGAGGACTCTTCGCCTGCCGGCCATTCGGTGCTTGAGGCCCGACGAATTCCAGCCCGATTGCGTTCATCCTGTCAAACACGGAGCGATACCGTGCCTCCCAGTACGGGTCGCCTTCGTCACCGTAGCCATGCAGAAGGTTGAGGTCACCTGCAGCGAGAATGCGATGTTTCATCGTATCGGAATGCCCAATGAATACTGAGATGTCTGAGATTATGCGGTGGACTGAGGCGTCCGAATAAATCCACGATGACTTGACGCTCGGATGCGGCCCCAACCATCGCCCGTATATAGAAACTGCAACGAACGGCTCGATTGAGCCGTCCTTCGGTGTGACCCGCGCCGCCGTGATCGTCCCTATACCGCTCACCTCGATTTCATCTGGCTCACCCTCCCACACCGGGCTGATCTGCTTGAACCACTCCACCTCCACCCTGTCCGAGAGGCGCACCACCATCGGCCAGCGGTCGAACAGCGCCTTCCAGCCCCGCCCGTGCCACCAGTCCGAGTTCCACGAATGCGAGTCCCACGCCTCTTTCGGGCCGATGTCCAGGAGGCTTGCCCCCTCCGCAGGCGGGAGCGCCGCTTCCCTCAGACCGACTACGTCATCCGGTGGCGGAGCGGCCTCCTGCAACAGCGCCACGTCAGCGCCCATCTGCACCAACTCCCGCCATGGCTCTTGCCTCTTCGCAATATTCCAGCTAACTACCCTCACTCCCAATTTCACCCTCCTCCTCAACAGTATTTCCGTGCGAATCTTACCCCACACTCCCATCCTCCGTTCCGATTTGACAGGCAAGAACGCTTGTCCTATACTACTCACATGCGGCAATCCGACCTGCCACCTCTCCCGTCGTGGGAGAGAGCCTGCCACGTACTCGATACGGGGGCTGGGGTGAGGGCGAATACCCACCGCAAAACTTTACAATAACGAGGAAAATGCCACAAAATGTCCCCGAATGCCACAAATTCCGAAAAAGAACTCTCCGAAAGACAGGTGCTCGCAATCCCCCATCTCGTCTCCGCCAAGTCGGTCAGCGAGACCGCCGACCTCATTGGCGTGAACCGCAAGACAATCTACCGCTGGATGGACGATCCCAACTTCCGCGAAGAGTATGATAGGCAGCGAGACGCTATCGCCAACTTCGCTCGGGACGGCATGAGGGCGCTCATGCTCAAGGCCCTGGTGATCCAGGCCGAACGCCTCGACTCCAACAACGCTAAAGAACGCGCCCGCGCTGCCAAGGAAATCATCGACTACGACGCAAAGACGGCCCCCAAACACGAGAGTCAAAAGCTCCTCAACCGCCTGCACAGCGTCATCTACAGTACTAAAAACCGGGTACTGGACCAGCCGACGATCAATTCCGAGCTCGAACAATACCTGAGCCGCCACTGACCCTGCTGCCCATCACTCATAGGGGCGGGGCTGAAACCCGCCCCCGGCGCGATGACCACTTCCCCCGACATCACATCGTAGGGGCAACCCTTGTGGTTGCCCGTCCTCGGCGCTGCAATTCTGTTTTGCCTACCCCTAAATGTGGCTTAGAGGGTGTCCAAAAACTCCGTTCACCCTGAGCCTGCCGAAGGGCTCACCACGAACGGATCCGGCGACTTATTAGACACCGATGCGGTATGAGTGGTTCCGACTACCGGCCGGCTCACTTTCCCCGGCTGCTTCTGACTGTAGACAGAACCAAATCTATCAAGCATGGTGGTTCACTGCGCTATCCTAAAATCCATACCCGCTCGACGCTCCTGACGCGATTCAATCACCTCGGCTCCACCGGTTTGCCAACCCTCCTGCCACTGACAAGACACGCCTCAGATGGTTCAGTTTGGTTTTGCCATTAGCAGGGTGGCGTCCAACCGCAAAAGCCGTTACTCCTTATACATGTTGCTTGGTAAGTGATATAAATACACAGCATGTAATTACGGAGTGAATATCGCCGTGAGCATTGCTTCCATGAGGGTGAACAGTAGGTTCGTCGCGCGAATGCTTGCGTTTGGGTGCGTTGTGGCCGTCCTTCTGACGGCGTGTGGGGACACCCAGCCAGCACCTACCGAAGTCCCACCAACCGAAGAGCCACCCGTTGCAGAGGCCGCCACGCCGGAACCGACTTCGACGCCCACGCCGGAGCCAACGGCGATTCCCACGGCCGATCCGAGAAGTATTGAGAGGGCCGCCCTGACCGCGCTGTATGAGTCCGCTAGAGGTGAGGGATGGACCAACAACGAGAACTGGCTAAGCGACTCGCCTATTGGTGAATGGCACGGCGTCACGGTGAACGAAGACGGTCACGTAGTCGGGCTGGCACTGGAGGAGAACTTTCTGGCCGGGCGATTACCGCCCGAGTTAGCCACCCTTGCCAACTTGACGGTGCTGGAGCTCGGCGACAACTGGCTGGTTGGGCCGATACAGCCCGAACTGGGCGCGCTTTCGCGGCTGGATAAGCTGGATCTGTCGGGGAATAAGTTGAACGGCCAGATACCTCCGGCTCTCGGCAATCTCGGCAGTCTGGAAGTGCTGGACCTTCACGACAATGAACTCGCGGGGGAGATTCCGGCCGAGTTGGGCAAGCTTTCCAACCTGACGGAGCTTGATCTCTCAGAGAACTGGCTGCTTGGAGAGATACCGCCGGAGCTGGGAAGCCTCTCCAATTTGAAAGTGCTCAACCTCTCGCAGACCGGGCTGACGGGTGAAGTACCGCCTGAGCTTGGCAACCTCTCCAATCTGACGGAGCTTGACCTTTCGGGAACCGGGCTCTCCGGGTGCATACCGAGAAGCGCCGCAGACCTCGCCAACATTGAGCAGTTGTCATGCGACCCACGGGAGGCGCTGATTGCGCTCTACAACGCCACGGACGGCCCGAACTGGAAGAATAACGATAACTGGCTGAGCGACGAGCCGCTCAGTGAATGGCATGGGGTCACTGCCGACCCTGAAGGCCGAGTGATCAGGTTGATCCTCGGAGAGAATCAACTGAAAGGCGAGATTCCGCCCGAATTGGGCGGTCTCCCGAATCTGCAGAGGCTCGATCTCTTTGGGAACAGCCTGACCGGGGAGATCCCGCCGGAACTGAGCAATCTCACGAACCTGGTGGGGCTGTCCCTCTACGGCAACGAATTGACGGGGCCGATCCCCACCGAGCTGATGACGATGTCAGAATTACGGTGGCTCTACCTCAGCGAAAACCAGCTGACCGGTCCGATACCTCCGGAACTGGGCAACCTCACGGAGATGAGGTGGCTGAGCCTTTGGGGGAATCAGTTGAGCGGCCCCATACCTCCGGAGTTGGGCAACCTCAGCAAGCTGGATTGGCTTTACCTGTCCTATAACGATCTTTCAGGCGAAATACCACCTGAGATGGGCAGGCTCGTAAGTCTCACAGAGTTTTCTCTAGCGGAAAACTCCTTAAGTGGGGAGCTTCCGCCGGAGTTGGACAACCTCAGGAGCCTGACGGAGTTTCGATTTCAGGGAAACCAGTTTAGTAGAGAGTGCATTCCTGCGAGTTTTGTCAATCTTGTCGCTATCGTCGGGCCGTCCTGTACCGAACTGGACACGCTGGCGGTCTTGCACGACGCCACCGACGGGCCTAACTGGAGGAACAATGACAACTGGCTGACTGACGTCCCGGTGGGACAATGGTACGGCGTCGTGACCGACGATACCGGACGCATCATCAAGTTGGGACTGGGAGCAAACGGCCTGAACGGCGAGATTCCCCCTGAACTAGCCGACCTCGTCCATCTAACGGAGCTGGACATGCAGGGGAACCTGCTGAGAGGGAAGATACCACCCGAACTGGGCGAGCTCACTGATCTGAAAATCTTGGGTCTCTGGAACAATCAACTGTCGGGCGAGATTCCCGCGGAACTTGGCAAGCTCAAGAAACTGACCCATCTCCACCTGAACCATAACCAACTGACCGGACAGGTACCGCTGGAACTGGGGGACCTCTCCAAGCTCGAAAGAGCAGACCTTCAAGGCAACCAACTGAGCGGGAACGTGCCCGAAAGCCTTGTTGATATCGCCTACCTGGTCGTTGTCGATCCCTCCGAAGACACGCTGGAGGCACTGAGGGCCCTGTACCATGCCACCGACGGCCCGAACTGGAATAAGAATGACAACTGGCTCAGCGACGAGCCGCTCGAAACATGGTACGGCATCGTAACCGACGGGAAGGGCGGCGTCCTCAAGCTGGAGCTTGGGGAGAACTTCCTGAAGGGCGAGATGCCGCCGGAACTGAGTTTACTCTCTACTATGACCGAGCTGGACGTTCAAGGGAACTGGCTTAAAGGAGAGATACCTTCAGAGCTAAGCGACCTCTCCAATTTGGAGGTGCTCGGCCTGTGGGGCAATCGGTTCAGCGGCGAGATACCGTCCGAACTGGGGAAACTCTCGAAGCTCACGCACCTCCACCTGAGAGAGAACCAGCTGACAGGGGAAATACCGCCTGAGTTGGGGGACCTTTCGAAGCTCATTTGGCTGGGCCTTGGCGACAACTGGCTGATCGGCGAGATACCGCCGGAGCTTGGGAAGCTCACCGATCTGACGCATCTCGATCTTGCGGAGAACGGACTGACGGGCGAAATACCGCTGGAACTGGGTAATATTCCCCGACTGACCGACCTGTTCCTTTTCGATAATGAGCTGACCGGCTGCGTTCCCGACGGTCTCCGATACATCGGCCAGGGCCGCGCGACTGATCTCGGCCTGCTGTTTTTCTGCGGGGACGTGCTATCCGATGACGAGTAAAGCCCTGCGCGATGGCGAAGAGTCCGCATGAACGAGTTGTTGACGAGTAAGATATTCATGCCAAGAGCGCTCACGCAGCGAGTGACATGTTGCCCCCGTCTTCCTCTGAAAATAACCCCCGGCAAACCTGTCGTAGGGGCAACCCTTGTGGTTGCCCGTCCTCCGCTCGGCACCCATTTTCATGC
>VXLM01000068.1 GCA_009841605.1 Dehalococcoidia bacterium | reverse complement strand
GTGTGAGCGTAGGCGTCGGGCTTGGCGCCGGTGTGTTCGTGGGGATGGGGGTAGGAGTACTCGTAGGTGTCGGCGTAGCTGTGGGTTCAGGCGCAGGAGTATTCGTCGCCGTTGGAGGCAGGGAAGTTGCCGTCGGATCAGGAGGAGAAGTCGGTGTGGGCAGGATGTCGTCGTGGACGGCGGTAGTCTCTTGGTCGTCGGAATCTCCGCAGGCGGTGATGACAACGACGGAGATGACAACCATGACGAGGCTGGCGAGGGAGAGGAAAAGTTTTAGGGTGTCGGTCATTGAAGTGGCCCCATATTATGCTGCGACGGCGAAAATCAAGCCGGCGAGGACGATCATGCCGAGAATGGCGAGGGCGATGTAGAGTCTATAGGCGTCGGACACTGTGGGCGGCTCCTATCCTTCGATGGCGCTAGGCTCAATCTCCGTATATATTCGCGGGCATTCTTGCTGTTTCCGCCTCCAATTCTTGTGCGAATTGGCTTAGCTATCCTACAACATGCATGTGACGTGAACGTGAACTCTCGGGCAAAACTCTATGACTTCTTGTGACCTTTTGTCGGAAATGGTACCGGCGTCTCAAATTTCTGTGAGCTCTGTAAGCAATAGGCAAAGGGGGATATCCCACTGCACGTGGCCCCGTTCTAGTTGGGTGAGTTCTCAACAGGCGTTACCCGACGCGAGCCGAAGCGATGACCGGCCATCGGGATATCAGCCGTCCGGAACAACGCCGCGCCTGCACCGGCCATGTTGGTTGACACCTATCGGCGTCAATACTAGACTCCGAGCGTCGCGGGTGCGCGGACGATTCCGCGGCGGAAGGAAGGTGTAGACCATGCATCTACTGGAGGTCATGAATCCAGTCGCAAGGCAGCGCGCGATGGAGAACGTCGCGGCCATCAACCCCAGGCTCAGCCGGCTCGACGGCAAGACGATCGGCTTGGTATGGAGCGGAACGCACGGCGGCGACGTCGCGCTGAACCGCGTCGGCGAGATGCTGCAAGAGCGCTTCGAGGGCGTCGAGACGAGGTTCTACACGGGCGGCAATTACCCCAACCCGCCGCACATCCTCAAACAGGCTGCTGACGAGTGCGACGCCGTCGTCGGAGCGACCGGCGACTGAGGGACGTGCGCGTCGTGGATGGTCCACGACATGATAGCGGTCGAGCGGATGGGCAAGCCCGCGGTGCCCATCATCTCCGGCCGGTTCGAGGGCGACGCCATCGCGAGCAGTCGCGCATTCGGAATGCCCGCTTTGCGTTTTGTGGTCGTGCCGCGCATCTACCGCAACCTGTCCCCGGCGGAGTCGATTAGCAACACCGAGCCCGCATTCGACGACCTTGTCGGGATGCTCACCGCAGAGGGCGACGGCGCGTTCGACGATAGTCCGACGGAGCAGGAGCACCGCTACGAGGGCGAGGACCGGTTCGACGCGGTCCAGCGCATGAACGACGACTTCCTGAGACGCGACTGGGGCGACGGATTCCCGCTGCTGCCGCCCACGCGCGGAGCGATCGACGAGCTGATAGACGGCGTCGGCCTGCCCGGCGACCATGTCGTGTGCGACATGCCGCCCGGCTTCGGGATCGCCACGGTCGAGAAGATCGCCGTAAACGCGGCTGCGGCCGGCGCCAGACCGGAGCACATGCCGGTGATCGTCGCCGCCGTCAAGGCACTGTCGCAGATGGGACCGGAGGGCGGCAAGTCGCTCTTGATGTCGACCAGCCCGCAGGCGCCGCTGCTCGTCGTGAACGGTCCCATAGCCGAAGAGCTGGATATCAACGCGCGGTCTGCCCTCGGCCCCGGTTTCGACAACAGGGTCAACATCGTGATCGGGCGGGCCTTTTCCATGTGCATGAGGAACATCGGGCACTGGTACCCGAACAAGATGGACATGGACACCATCGGCACGACGCGGAAGTTCGTCCTGTGCATAGCGGAGAACGAAAAGATGAGCCCGTGGCAGCCCTACCACGTGGACAAGGGGTTCGATGCCGGCGAGAGCGCGGTGAGCATCTTCATCACCAACGGCGAACTCGACGTGCAGGACCAGGGCAACGACACGGCGGAGGGGCTGCTCAAGACGGTCGCCTACGGCGCGACGTTCGGTACGCGCGGCCTGTGGGAGCGGCACTCCGATGAGCGGCTGATCCTGCTGCCCCCAGACGTCGCCCAGCCCGTGGGCGCTCAGGGCTTCACGAAGCGCGGCGCCAAGGAGTTCATCCACATGCACGCCAACGACAGCCTGGGCAAGATGACCCAGTACGTGCCCCTTGAGGGCGAGGCGCGGCTGGCGGCCCACTGGAGGTGGATGAAGGACCTGACCGAGCAGGAGCGCCTCGACATCACGATGCCCGTCCTGGAGAACGCCGAACGGTACGACATCCTCGTAGTCGGGGCGGATCGCGCCAAGACGCTGGTTATGTCAAGCGGACCCAGCGCGGTGACGGTGGGAGTCGACCAGTTCCGCCCATAGGCGCTAGCGGGCGGGCACCAGCACCACGGACGCGACGTGCGGCGCCTGGACGCTGCACATGCGCTCGACCATTTCCCTGAACGAGTCGGGCGGCATCACGCACTCCGGGCACTCCTCGTTCTCGCCCTCATAGTACTTGATCCTCAGCACGCCGTCCTCGAAGTCCAGAGGCTCTATGACGACGCCGTCGTTGTCGCGCGTCAGCGTCCTGACCGTGTCGAGCACCATGTCGATTGCTGCGTCCATCTCAGTCTTCCTTTAGGGCGGTTCCCGCTCCTGAAGCCCAACCAAAGCGCCGGTTCGCCACCCGACCCGTCTCACCTTAGGCGCACATAGGCGGGAGGTCAACCCGGTATGCTTCAGTCGTCGCCGGCGAATTGCGGCATAACCTTCGCGGCAAACATCTCCAGGTTCTTCAGAGTCTTGCTCAACGGGATCCCCATGTGTGTGAACTCGACAAGCAGATAGTCCAGGTGGCACACCTCCCGGAGTTCCTGCACTTTTTCCACGACGTTCTCCGGCGAACCCACGAGCAGGGTGCGCGGCTCCAGGAAGTCCCAGTCCAGCTTCACTTCGTCAGCCAGGACCTCGCCCGGATTGGTGAAGACCTGCCTGCCGCGAAAGGGATCATTGAAGATGAAAGCGGACATGATTCCTTCTTCGGCATCCCGTCGCGCTTCCTCCATTGAAGGGGCGACATACGTGGAGCGCATGACCGCCTGGTCTTCTCCCAGAGCGAACGGCCTGCCCTCCATCTCGCTCCTGACTTGGGCGTAGAGTTCCATCCGCTGCCTGATTCTGAGCGCCGGGGGCTGCCAGTAGCAGGCCTTCAGTCCAAGCTGGGCCGCAGTTGTGACCGAGCGGTCGGTGGAGACGGTCATCCACAGAGGGGGGTGCGGCTTCTGGTAGGGCTTGGGCGTCACCCGCAGCTTCGTCACCCTGTCCCCGTCCTGCCAGGCGGGGTTCGATGGGTACTTTGGATGAGAGAAGACCGTGTCCTCGACAGGGAAGCTGTAGTTTTCCCCTCGATGCGAAAAATACTCGTTGGTCCATATCTTCCGCACTATTTCCAACGTCTCCTGGAACAGCTCCCTGTTCTCCCTGTCCTTTCGAGGGTCCGCGTTGGGATGAAACTGGGGACCCTCGTAGGGCCAGATACCCCTGCCGAAGCCAACCTCCACCCGGCCTCCGCTCATGTTGTCCAGTATCGCGAGGTCCTCGGCAAGCCGTATCGGGTGCCACCACGGGGCTATGTTCGCCATCTGTCCGATGCGGATCCTGGATGTCCGCGCCGCGAGGTCTGCGCCGAGCAGGATCGGATTCGGCAAATCGCCCACTTCATACGGGCCGAAGTGGTGTTCGCCAAGCCACATGGCCTCGAATCCGAGCTCCTCGGCCAAGATCGTCTGCTGCCTGAGGTTGTCGATGAAATCCTCGGACGTGGTCGCCTCCCCAGCGGACCCCGCCACAGTGGTGAACGCAGCGAACTTCATGCCCTAACCTCCCCTCTATCCGGCTCATCGGCACTATGCCCACATTTTCGGTCGTTGAGACCGACCGCTTTGCGACCCAAAACGGCTCCTGTTACGCTTGTGCGCCACGATACTACAAGGAGCCGCGCCATGCCATCAGGCGGCAATCAAGGTCTTGTCCAGACCGTGCTGGGCCGCGTACATCCATCGGAGCTGGGCGCGACCACTACCCACGAGCACCTCTACATAGACTTCTCATTCATGTATCGCCCGGCCGGGGACTCGCCGTCTCCGGAACTCGCGGATGCGCCCATAACCCTTGAGAACCTTGGGTGGGTAAGACGCAACTACTACAGCAACCGCTCAAACCTACAGCTGATGGACGTGGATACAGCCATAGGAGAAGTCAGGAGGTACAGTGAAGTCGGCGGCGGCGCAATTGTAGACGCGACCACCGCGCAAATCGGCCGCATGCCGGATGCGCTGGCCCGAATATCCCGTGAATCGGACGTTCACGTCATCATGGGCTCGGGCTTCTACGTAGGAGCCATACATCCCGAAGACATGGATGAGCGGACCGAGGAGGACCTGGCGCGAGAGATTGTCGGCGACATCGTTGACGGGGTAGAGGACAGCGGCATAAGAGCGGGCATAATCGGGGAGATCGGGTGCACGTGGCCCCTGGCTCCGAACGAGCGGAAGTCCCTGGCGGCGGGGGCGATCGCCCAGAGAGAAACGGGCGCCGCGATACTAATCCATCCCGGACGCCATCCGGATGCGCCCTTGGAGATCCTGGAGCTGCTTGCGAACCACGACGCGGACATATCCCGCGTGATCATGGGACACCTGGACAGGACCGTGTTCGATTTCAGCGAGGTCGAGAGGATCGCCGCGTCGGGCTGCTATCTTGAGTGGGATCTGTTCGGCAATGAGGGGTCATACTATCCCCTCGCCGAAATCGACATGCCGAGCGACGCCCAGCGGCTGGACTTCATAAAGCAGGCCGCCGCCGCGGGCTACTCGGACCGGATAGTCGTTGGTCATGACATCGCTCACAAGCACCGGCTTGTGAGATATGGGGGGCACGGCTACGGCCACATTCTTGAGAACATCGTTCCCAAGATGCGGCGCAAGGGTTTCTCGGAAGATACGATTCGAGCGATAACCGTAGGCAACCCGGCCAGGATACTCGCTTTCGCATAGAGCTCACCATCGCGGACAAGAGAGCATAACTGTTCAGTCTTCGAGAGTTGAATCGCGAAGCCCCCCTCTCTGTATCTCTCCCCCGCCGGACTGACAGGGGTAGGTATTTGACTATCGCTCCGCTCTCCATCGATGAGAAAGCATCCCCGTCCCTGTCATTCCTCCGAAAATAGGCTCCCACCAACCTCCCGTAGGGGCAACCCTTGTGGTTGCCCATCCTCCGCTCCGCTCACATTTTCATTTCAGGTGGTGAGGGTTGCCACCCTCACCACTGTCATTCTGAACGCAGCGAAGCGGAGTGAAGAATCTAAAATGCCCGTCCCAAGGCAGCGCCGACATGGAGAATTCCTCTCCCGTCGGCGAGGATGCGGATGGCGCGCCGACTAACCCGTCTTGCAGTCATGGACTTTAGATTCCTCGCTGCGCTCGGAATGACAGGGAGACGGGGCTGGATCGTAGCTGCAAATCCACTTTACCTACCTCTGTCAGCCCCCCGCCAGGGGAGAGATTGTCGATTCTTCGTCGCTGCGCTCCTCAGAATGACAGCAACTGTGAACTCGCCACTATGAGCGTTTAATTCGGGAACCACCCCCCGTCAGTTACGCTCATGAGTGTATCTATTCGTTCTACCGTGCAAACATCGGCGGCAGCGGTCAACCAAACATTTAGTTGCGGCGGTTAATCCGGTCTTGCGGACCGGGCGCTACCGGGGAGGCGGTGGAGAAATACGCGACCAGAGCGTCGAGATCGATCTCGCCACCGGTGCGCTCCGTCCCTTCCTTTAGCACGGTGAAGCCGTCGCCTCCGTCGGCCAGGAAGCTGTTGACGGTGACTCGATATGTTGCGTCGGGGTCGACCGGAATTCCGTTGATGGTGATGGTGGACGGGTCGACCCTTGCCCCCACGGGGCGTGCCGCATCCCAGGTGTAGCTGAATCCCCTTGAGACCTGGAGAATCTCGTCGGAATCGTCCGCAGAGTCGCTAAACTGGGCCTCCAGAAGGGCGTCGATCTGAGCGCCCGTGAGCGAAAGGGTAACGAGGCTGTTTCCGAAGGGCTGTACCGAGAAGACCTCTCCGTAGGTCAGCTCTCCGTCGGATTCCGGGCCGCTGCTTTCGAAGAGGATGCTTTCGCGAATGCCGCCCTCGTTCATGAAGGCTACGACCGCGCCGCCTGTGTCGGGGGCTCGTGTCGCCTCAAGCTGGGCATCTGCGATGACGTCTCCCAGAGCGGACTCGCCGGCGGCGTTCTGCTGGCGGGAGATGTCTGTCGTTATCGAGCCGATGACGGTGTTGGCACGAGGCGCGGAGAGGGCGTCGTACCGGTCGATGAGGGCCGTGAGAGCGGGGTCGGGGGTGACTCCGGCCTGGGAGTTGGGCAGGTTCTCGACAGTCCTCACCGTGAGGTCCTTGGTGGCTCGGCTCAGGGTCGCGTCAATGACCGTGTACAGCCGCCCCCGAGTGTCGGCCATGGTGACCCACTTGCCATCGATTTCACAAACGAACTCATCGTTGGTATGGCCCGCGACGACAACGTCCACAGCGTCGTCCAGACGAGTGATTATCTCGGCGAGGCGGCCGGTCAGGCCCGATCCGCAATCGTTTTGACCTCCGTCGGAGCGCCCACCCTGGTGGATCAGGACGACGATGGCCTCGACGCCCTGTTCCCGCAGGCGGGGGACGAGGGCGTTCACCGTCTCCGCTTCGTCCTCAAAGGTCATCCCCTTCACGGCCGGTTGGGCCACTATGGTCGGGGTGCCTTCGAGGGTCAGTCCGATGAACGCGACGCCCACACCCTGATAGTGTCGGACGGCGTAGGGAGAGAGGATCGTGTCGCCGGTTGCGTCGTCAATGACGTTGGCAGCGAGGAACTCGAACTCAGCGCCTCCGAACGGGTCGCCGTCCAGGTCGCCCTCGACGGGATGGGGGCCGCCGCTCTGCATCCGCCTAAGCTCCGCGAGGCCCTCGTCGAACTCGTGGTTGCCCACGCCGTTGAAGTCGAGCCCCATGAGGTTCATGGCCTCGATGGTCGGTTCGTCGTAAAAGAGAGCGGAAATGAGGGGCGATCCTCCAATGAGGTCGCCCGCGGAGACGAACACGGAGTTTTCGACCTCGGCCCTCGCGGCGTTGATGTTCGCAGCGAGGAAATCGGCGCGTCCGACCCCGCCGAAGGAATCGGAGGAAGTGGCGATATGACCTTGGAAGTCGTTGATGGCCACGATGCGAAGTGGTATCTCATCAGGTTCCGACGGAGTCTCCACGACTTCGTCCGGGGCTTGAGTCGAGCAGCCGAAAGCCAGCGCAGTCAGCGCCAGCAGAAGTGATATCCAAAAGAGACGCATCATTTTCCCCTTATCACTGGTATGAAAATAGCTACCGTAGCCGCCCCCGCACCGTCATTCCTGCGAAGGCAGGAATCGAGTCTTCGAACCCCGTGAGGCGAAGCTCCCATTTTCATGCTTATGGGTGCAGATGGCAACCTGCATCAGGGATTGCCTTGAAAATAGCGAACCGCCAACCGGCACCCACCCGTCATTCCCGCGAACGCGGGAATCCCCACCCTCTGCGGTGAGTCCTCCTATCCCCTCTCCCGTCTTGGGAGAGGGCTAGAGCCTGCCCCGTACTCGATACGGGCGTGAGGGTAAAGGTCCTTCTCGGTGACACACCCCTGCTTTCCATACAATACTCTCTGCTCTCTCCCTCTGCACTCTCCACACCCTCTGCGGTGAAACGCCACCCCCCTGTCATTGGTATGAAAATAGGCCCCGGCTAACCCCTTGTAGGGGCAACCCTTGTGGTTGCCCGTCCTTCGCTCGGCACCCATTTTCATGATTGGTGGTGTCGGTGGTAGCTGACATGAGCGATTGCTACGAAAATAGCTGCCGCGCCACCCTCAACCGTCATTCCTGCGTAGGCAGGAATCCAGTCTTTGGTCCTGTCAGGCGAAGCGTCCATTTTCATTGCAGGTGGTGAGGGTGGCAACCCTCATGGGATATTCTGAGCGGAGACGGGGGAAGGCGAAGAAGTTAAGAGGGTGTCTGATAAGGCGTCTGGAAACCCGTCCGTGGTGAGCTTGTCGAACCATGAACAGCGCCTCGACCCTTCGACATGCTCAGAGCCTGCCCCGTACCTGATACGGGAACGAACGGAAGGGTTTTAGACACCCTCTAAGAGTCCGCGCAGGTATCCAGGTTCAGGCTGTCGATGTCGGTGTCCTCAACGCTCGCCAGTCCGGCCGGTACGCATCCGGTGAATTGGTGGTCGTCTCCGGCGAGTCGCCACTCAACGAGGCTGCTCAATTCACCGAGTTCTTGCGGTATAGGACCTGAAAGCTCGTTTTCGCTCAGCCACAGCCTCTCCAACTCCTCCAGGTTCCCCATCTCGGCGGGAATAGACCCGGTCAGCATATTGCCGTGAAGCCACAGGGACTCCAGACCGCTCAGGCTGCCCAACTCGGACGGGATCGCACCGCTCAGGTCGTTGCGATGAAGCCTCAGGCGGGTCAGCCTGCTCAGGTCGCCCAACTCACCGGGGATCGTCCCATCCAGAGAGTTGCTGTGCAGGTTCAAGTCCCTGAGATTCTCAAGGTCGCCCAGTTCCTCAGGGATTTCGCCCGTCAAGTCGTTGCTGTGGAGCCACAGGGACCTCAGGCTGGTCATATCGCCCAGCTCCGCAGGGATCTCGCCGTCCAACGTGTTTCCATGCAGGTACAGGTTCTGCAGGTTGGCGAGGTCGCCCAACTCAGGCGGTATCGGGCCGCTCAGGCCGCTGTTTCGAAGGTCCAGGGAGGACAGTGTGGAAAGCAGGCCCAACTCGGCCGGGACTGATCCGTCCAGTCCCATGTCTCTGAGGTCCAGGCTTGCCACACGCTGGGGCGTTCCCTGAAGGGCAACTCCTTCCCAGTCTGAGATGGGCGTGTCCCCCGACCAGTTGAGCGATGCGTTCACGGCCAGGATGTCGCGCGCTTCCAGCAGAGCCTCGCAGTCGGACACCAGGTCCACGTTCGTCTCATCGGCCACGGCGGCAATGCAGGCGATGGTGGTTTCCGGCACCTCCTCCACGGTAACGCTCGGGCCCAGGCTCTCGGCTCTCCAGCGCGGGTTGTAGTATGAATACACCCGGGATGTAACCGGCTGAGTGGTGATCACGTGCTGGGCCTTGGCGGCGAAGCTCAGGTCGAAGGTCTCGTCGGCGACGAGGTCTTCGAGGTAGACCACCACATGTCGGTCGGTTATGTCATAGCGCCGAATCATGGGGTTGTCGCTTGCCATGGTTTCCAGCGTCTCGGTATCGGGGGAGAAGCCCGTCGGGACCGCGATTTCAACGACTACCATGCCCACGTCAAGGTCGTCCGGCGGGACGAAGCCCACCGTGGCCGACACCGAAATGTCGTCGCCTACCGTTACCACATCGGGGCTGTAGTCGATGTCGAGGGTGAAAATCTCGACGGGCTGAGCCTGCGCCTCGGGGAGGTTGAACCTGTGCACGACCTGAACTATGGCCTCGCCGCCGCCCTCCGTAGTGACCTGGATGTCCTCTCCGACGGGCACTTTCACGACCTGGACGATGTCGGCGTTCGCAGCCTCAATAGTCACCTGTTCGCTCCAGTCGCCCGACGTCAACGTGACCGTCATATCGACGGTGTTTTGCGTCACGATGCTGTGCTGGATCAGGGCTTGGAGCCCTACAATGGTGTCCTGTGTGGAACGGTACCCCCCGTAGGCGTTTCGCTGAGAGACCAGCCAGCGCACCGCATCAAGGGCATTGATGCTGTCGCCGTGTTCGAGAAGGGCGAGAACGGCGTAGCCGGTGTTCTCAACCGCAGTGCTGGTTGCCCATCCGGACCTTCCCGAATTCGATTGGGGCGTGGACGCATCCCAGTACAGGCCGTTGTCGTCGCGCGTCCCCATCTCCAGGAGCCGGTCATGTGCGTTGTCGGCCTTGTCACTTCCCCCCAGTGCAAGGGCGTAGGCGACTATCGCCATGGTGTAGGGGTTTTCGATAGGGAATTATCAAGAGTCTTACCCACGATAGCTTGACATACGCCTGCTTTTTCGAT
>VXLM01000122.1 GCA_009841605.1 Dehalococcoidia bacterium | reverse complement strand
GGTGTAGGGCGTGTAGCCCCAGAACCAGTGGACGTCCCGCCCGCCGATCGTGGCCGGAGGCTCGCCGACCGGGAAGGCGGGCGTCGCGAGAGTCGGCGTCAGGATGATGTCATATTCGTCGAACGCGTCGGAGAACTGGGACTTGAGCGCATCGACATGGCCGAGCGCATTGACGAACTCCGCTCCGGTTATGTTCTTGCCCGTTTCGAGGGACTCCAGCGCGTACCACGACAGCTTATCGCGGTTATCGTCGAATACGCTTGCAACGCGGGCGTACATGATAGCGGTGAACAGGGGCCAGAAGTGATCGAACGGTGTGTCGAGAACGAGGTCGATCTCCTCGACGACGGCGCCCAGATCCTCGAACGCTCTTGCACCCGCTGCCGCCGAATCACGAATCTCGGGTTCCACAGCCGCGAAACCCAAATCAGCGCTCCAGCCGATCCGCATACCCTCGACGCCTTTCGACAGGGCGGCAACGTAGTCATCGGGCTCGTCGCGCAGGGCTCCGGGATCACGAGGGTCGCGCCCCGCCAGGACCTGGAGCAGCACCGCAGAGTCCTCAACAGTGCGTGTCATGGGGCCGGGCTGGCTGAACAGATTGGCGGCGGGATCGGCTCCCGGTCCGAGATAGTAGGATATTCGCCCCTGGGTCGGCTTGATGCCGTAGATGCCGCAGAACCCTGCGGGGATGCGGATCGACCCTCCGCCGTCGCTACCGGTAGCCAGAGCGCAGAGGCCGGCTGCCACCGACGCGCCCGCGCCTCCGCTCGAACCGCCGGTCGTACGCTCGGTGTTCCACGGGTTGCGGCAGTGGTCTCCGAGGCGGTTTTCCGTGTGGCCGAGCAGGCCGTACTCCGGCGTGTTCGTCTTGCCGAGAATCACTGCCCCCGCCTTCTTGACTCGCTCGACGACGACCGAGTCGTAAGCGGCAATGCGGTCGGCGAATATCAGCGAACCACTGGTCGTTCGAATGCCTGCCGTCATCTCCAGGTCCTTGATGGATATCGGGAGTCCGTGCAGCGGGCCGAGATCGTCGCCGCGCGCTACGGAGCGGTCGGCCTCCTCGGCCATCTCGAGGGCGAGGTCGGACGTGACGGTCAAATACGAGTTGAACTGCGAGTCGAGCGCGTCGATTCGTTCGAGATAGAGCTTCGTCATCTCGACGGACGAGACCTTCTTCTCGGCGATCATCGAGCGGATTTCGGTCGCGGGCAGGTAGGCGAGATCGGTGTCTGACATGGGGTGCCTTTCGGTAGTGAAGTTTGGCCGAGCGAGTGTAGCATCGGACTTTTGGGCAGTCAATGAACGGTCGCAGTGGTATACTCGTTGCGGAAACTTTCGACTCTAACGGCCAGGAGACATAGAGATGAGCTTGCAGCAGGCGACGCCCGGGCCATGGACGCACAACGAGGGCAATCCCACCCGCATCATCGGGCCGGACGACGAGACAGTGGCAATGGTCTACGGGGGGTCTGTCGGGCTTGAGAAGCAGTTCGAGAACGCCGCGCTCATGGCTGCCGCCCCGTCGTTGTACACCTACGTTTCCGAGCGGGCTTCAGCCGGGGAGACCGACGCGCAACAGATCGTCGAGTCTCTGGAGGGGAACGGCTCCGTATCAGGACCTTGGAAGTACGACGACTTCAATCCCCGCCAGATCATCGACGCCGCGTCGACTACTATCGCGTCGGTCTTCGGCGGGATGAGCGACGACGGAATCCAGCTTGCGAACGCGCGACTCATAGGAGCGGCTCCCGTCATGCGGGACTACGTGCGTTCGCGGTCGGAAGCGGGTGACGACGACGCCGTGGGTCTGCTTGAGTCCACCCGGCCACAGGAGTCCCCCGGCTAGCCGTCCCCACGTGGAGGTTCGTACAGGTCGGTGTCGGGGTAGAAGTCCGTCCAGGCGAACCAGAAGGAAATGATGAAGGGATACGGATCGAGTCGCTTCCCACTCAACGGGCCACTGACAGCAAGGCCGGAAGTCTTGTCCCAAGTCGAGTTTGAGGCAGTGTCGAGCATCGACATAGTGTCGATCGACTCGAACTCCAGCACCTCCCCGTCCAACGTGCGCCGGAATATCGCAGCCCCGCCGCCTTCACGATCAATCGCGGCTACTATGGGCGTATCCTCGAACTCGTGATTGACGACCTCCGCTTCCAATAGATCGAGATAGTTATAGGCGATTTGCCCCTCATCCCCCGTCACTCCGAGGACAAGGTCTTTCCTTCGGAGTCGGTCGTCGGGGTTTAGTTCGCCGATGATTCCGGCCTCATAACCACGGTAGTAGGAGAGGTAGTAATCGTCGATTGGAAAGCTCGTCTGAGTATCGAGTACCAAGGTATCGGGGTGAAGCTTTATCCAGGTGCCAAAGTTGGTCATAAGGGACGGGATGATCTCCAGTTCCGTGCCCTCGAGAGGTCCGGCGACGGACTTGGCGAGGAATTGACTCCAAATCGACTTGGTCTCCCTGTCATACATGACGAGGGCGTTGAGGATAAGACGACCCGACACGCCGAAGCTGACTGTCTGCTCTTCAAGTTCTCGGCCGTACACTACGGCCGTAAAGCAGAGCGGTCACCAGGTGACCGCAATCGGCTTGCCTCCCACGACGTCGTTGACGATCTCGTGCCCGCTAAGATAAGCGACGTGGTAGGCACGGTGCTCATCGCCTATCGAGACGCCGATCACCAGATCGGTCTCGCGGTATTGATGTTCCGCTTCTTCGGGAGTGTAGAAGTTTGGATTGAAGATCGCCGGAATAGCATCCTGAGAGAGAATCTTGGCGACTTCGTACTCTCTACCGTCAACGACGACTGAGGTGACGTTGAGGGCGCCGCCATCGTTTTTCCTGGGATCGCCTATGCTGCTCCGGTTCGTGGTTGAGGGCGCCTGTGTTGCCGTTGGTTCGGGTGACGGCGCGGTCGTGGGGGGTACAGTCGGGGGGGGCGGGGGAGAAGGGGCTGCCTGCTCGACCGTGGGGCTTGCCACGTCCTCTGCCGGTTCGTCCACCTCTTGAGAGCCACACGCCAGGGTCACAACTGCGAGCGTGCCGACACCGAGTCCGGCGAGCAGCATCTTGAGTGTTCTAGGGCTCATGGACAAACTCTCCTTCAGTCAATTCGATGCAGGCAAGCGCGATTCGATGCAGGTATGGGACGCAATTATGCTCCGCATACAATACTCGATCCCGACGCGGACAGCCATTTAAAACACCTCTCGCAATGCCGACCGGGCCGCGTGGTAACCGCACATGCCGTGAACGCCTCCGCCCGGCGGCGTGGAAGCGGAGCATATGTAGAGGCCCTTGACCGAGGTGGAGTACGGGTTCCAGCGAAGCATTGGCCGGGCAAACGTCTGCCGAAAGTCCTGAACGCCTCCGTTGATGTCGCCGCCGACGTAGTTCGCGTTATAGGCCTGCAGCGCGGCCGGATTCATGACGTGCTTTGCCAGTATCCGGTCGCGGAAACCGGGAGCGAAGCGCTCAATCTGAGCCTCGATGCGGTCGGTCGTGTCGAACGTCGAGCCGTGGGGGACGTGTGTGTACGCCCAAGCCGTATGTTTCCCTTCTGGTGCGCGGGAGTCGTCGAACAGACTGGGCTGAGCGACGAGCAGGAACGGCCTTTCGGGGACTTTGCCCTCCCATACCCCAGCCTCAGCATCGGCAATCTCCGCGAGTGTTCCCCCGACATGGACTGTTCCTCCCCACGCAACCATGGGATCCTTCCAAGGGATCGGCCCGTCCAGCGCGAAGTCGATCTTACACACGCCGACCCCATATCGATACGACTCGAGGCGTCGACGGTAACGGTCATCGAGCCTATCACCGGCGATCTCCAGCAGCTGTGCGGGCGAGATATCGCAGAGCACCACCCTGCTATCGGGCAGTTCATCGAGGGACTCGATTCTCCGGTTCGTGACGATCTCTCCTCCGAGCGACTCCAGGTACGACGCCAGCGCTCGTGCAATCGACTGTGCGCCACCGCGGGCGAAGGGCCAACCCACGGCATGTCCGGCGATGCTAAGCACCAGTCCCACCGCGGCGGTGGAGGCGCGGTCAAGGGGGAGCATGGAGTGGGCGCCTATCCCCGCGAACAGCGCCCGTGCCCTTTGACCCTCAAACCTGCTCCGAGCCACCGATTCGACCGACCGAGTTCCGGTCAGACCGAAGCGCGCCATGGAAATGGGATGTGACGGTATGCTCCGAAAGGGAGACAGTAGGTAATCGACGGTATCATCCCAACCCGTGACCAGTGGCCCAATGAGCTTGCGGTATGCCTCAGCGTCGGAGTCCAGCCCACCGGCCGTTTCTGTTACCGAGCGATACAGTACGACGGTCGTTCCGTCGTCAAAGGGATGGGACACGGGAGCAGTCGGATGGACCCATTCGAGGCCGTGTTCGGCAAGCGGGAGCGAGTTGAAGAACGGCGACCCCGCGCCGAGGGGGTATGCGGTCGAGCAGACATCGTGAACGAAGCCCGGCAGGGTCAGTTGGGCGGAACGCATACCACCGCCTACGCTATCCTTCGACTCAACGACGAGGACCGACTTGCCCGCTTGGGCCAGCACGATGGCCGCCGACAGCCCATTCGGGCCCGCTCCGATGACAACCGCGTCGTATGAGGTAGTGGACGGCATCTCTTCTACAGCGTATTGTGAAGGAGTGACGGCAGGCAACCCGGTCTTCAGAGTGCGTGACCCGTTCCCCGTTTGACCTACGAGAACACATGGACTATGTTGTAAGCGTCGCTGAAACGGCAACGGACAATCGAGCCTAGAAGCACGAACCGTGTGAGACGAATTGAGAAAAAGGGCGGGAAAATTCTTGCCGCTCGAATTTCTTCTCAAAATGTCTCACCACGGCGTTGTCTACACGGTGCGCCTCGCGGAAACAGGTTCAAACGCCCCTTCCGGACGGGCAAAATGGACCGAGACAAATCGAGAATGACGAGAAAAAAGAGGGCGTAAGCAGGATTCTCAAACCGTCTCATTTTCTCAAAATGTCTCACCGGCTCACGGTCTGTGCAACGGTTCTTGTGACCGAAAGCTGGGCTGATGCAGTCGGGTTACGTTAGTGGTATGCTTGGAATTGGAGCGTGGTCGCGTTTAGTGTAAGGGGGAAATCATGCAAAAGCCGCAAAAGCTAAAGAGCCGCCGCGACCGCGGCATGATAGTCGTCGGGGCTATAGTAGCCATCATAGCTGTCACGACCGTAGGAGGTTGGGTAGTCGCCGGTATTGCTTTGAACAAGGCTCCCGATGCGCTGGGAGACAGCGCCCCGTCATGGTCGGGCGACAGCACCAAGGTCGCCTTCTCATCGGACGAGACGGGCGACCTGGACATCTACGTGATGAACACCGATGGCAGCGGGCGAGTGAACCTCACGAACCGCGAAGCCAAGGACATGGATCCATCATGGTCGCCCGACGGTGAGTGGATCGCCTTTCTCAGTCGTACACAGGGGAAGACCGACATTCACCGCGTCAGGCCGGACGGGACCGGCCTGACCAGCCTAACTGTTCACCCCGCCCAACTGTACTCTCGGCCCATCTGGTCGCCGGACGGCACGAAGATCGCGTTCACGTCGAATCGCGACGCCAATCCTCCTCCCCAGCTCGGGCCCACTCCGGTGCCATTCCATGACGGCGCGCCGGAATTCCCTGGAGCCGCGCCACGACCGGAACTCTACGTGATGAACGCCGACGGTAGCGGCCAGACAAGGCTGACCTTCAACTTTTTCTTTGACGGCAACCCGACGTGGTCGCCGGACAGCCAACGAATTGCATTCCAGTCTCGGGCCGACGGAGACCAAGAAATCTTCGTCGTCAACGTAGACGGCTCAGGCCTGACGAATCTAACCGACAATGACTACGCCGACGTTTTTCCGGCCTGGTCACCGGATGGGCGCTTTATCGCCTTCTCGTCGAACCGCGCGAAAACGGAATTCGGCAGGGAGCTTTCTGAGGCCGCACGCCGAGTGTCCGTCATACGTACCGCTGCGCCTGTCGACTTTGATATCTACATTATGGAACCGGACGGAAGCGGTATACATAACTGGACACGAACAACCAGTCTGGGAGACTCCGGCCCGTCCTGGTCTCCTGACGGATCGTGGATCGCCTTCGAGGCCCAGCCGCACCTTATGTTCACGCAAAGAGGCTCGGCAAATGACATTTACTTGATGCGGTTTGAAGGCGCAGACCTGACCAATATCACCGGGGCAAAGGCCCGGAACCAAGAAGGGAACGAAGGCCCAATTGTTTGGTCGCCCGACGGCAACCACATCGCCTTCGTAACCAAGCGCTACGGCACCCCCCAGATTCAGACGATAAAAATATTCAATCCTTCGTAGAGCGCGTCGGGCGAGGGGTTCACAGGACTTCTACTGCCAAAGGTCCCTTCACCCTCGATTCCCACTCCTAAGGCCGATGTTTGACCTCTCAATCACTGGCGCGTCATCGATGCGAAACAGTGGCATCGACCTAAAGTGGAGGATGCGAACTTCGCTTTGCGGCCGCAGACCGGAGGGATGATAATCAGCAGAACGAGGTAGCCTTGCAGTTGAAAGTACGTCTGATGCGACGCGAATACGCGTAATGGAATGCTTGGAGTGACAGCGAGGTCACTTCCGGGCGAAGCGACGGGATATGCAAAAGCCGAAGAAAATAAAGGGACGCACCGACAGGGGACTGATTGTCGTCGGGGTCATTGCCGGGATCATAGCTATCACGACCGCCGGGGGTTGTTTGTTTAATGGGGCTCCCGATGCGCTGGGCGAGAGCGCCCCGTCGTGGTCGGCAGACAGCGCCAGGGTTGCCTTCTCGTCGGACGAGACGGGCAATCAGGACATCTACGTGATGAACGCCGACGGCACCACGCGAGTGAAGATCACGGACCGCGAAGCCAAGGACATGGAACCCTCGTGGTCTCCCGACGGTGAGTGGATCGCTTTTCTCAGTCGGACGGAGGGGAAGACCGACATTCACCGTGTGAGGCCGGACGGGTCCGGCCTGACCAGCCTAACTGTTCACCCCGCCCAACTGTACTCTCGACCGATCTGGTCGCCGGACGGTACGAAGATCGCCTTTACCTCGAATCGGGACGCCGATCCTCCACCGCAGCTCGGGCCCACCCCGGTACCATTCCATAGCGACGCGCCGGAATTTCCCGGAGCCGCGCCACGACCGGAACTGTACGTGATGAACGCCGACGGCAGCGGCCAAACGAGACTCACCTTCAACTTCTTCTTCGATGGCAATCCGACTTGGTCGCCCGACAGCCGGCGACTTGCATTTCAGTCGCGAGAGGATGGAGACCACGAGATCTACGTCGTTAACGCCGACGGCTCCGGCCTCACCAAACTCACGGATAATGAGGACGCCGACGTCTTCCCGGCCTGGTCGCCCGATGGCCGGGTTATTGCCTTCTCCTCGAACCGTCCGAAGTCCGGGTTCGGCAGTGAGCTTACCGAAGCCGCACGACGAGATGACGCCACAGCAGGCAATCCCGTCGACTTTGAAATCTACATCATGGACCCCGACGGGAACGACATACTCAACCGCACTCAGACAACCAGCTTGGAGGACTCCAGGCCATCCTGGTCTCCGGACGGCGCGTGGATTGCCTTTGAGGGTCGACCGAACTTTCCCATCGACGATACTTTGGTGAGCGCCGGCGCTGACATCTATGTGATGCAGTTTGAAGGGGGAAATTTGAGAAATCTCACAAATGCCCAAACGAAGAATCTCGATGGGAATCGAGGGCCTATCGTTTGGTCGCCCGACGGGAGCCACATTGCCTTCGTAACTGAGCGCTACGGCACTCCCCAGATTCAGACGGTGCGGGTATTCAATTCTTCGTAGAGCGCATCGGGCGAGGGTTCGGACTCACTCGTCCTTCGGCAAAACTTCGAAATTCCATATATCTGAGGAATATCCGCCCTCGTATAGGGGGACGTGATCGCTCCGCAGCAGAGGCATCGGCAACTGTTCCACGCACGCTGGTGACGGGAAGAGCCGATTGACATCTTCCAGTTCGGTGTCCTTCTCCTGGATGAGCACCTTGAATCCGCCAAGACCATCAGGATCGACCAGGTCCCTCAGCGCCGTGGCGTTGGCGCGAACGTCACGAGGCGATATATCCCGGTCGCGCAGACGGTCGGCCCACACCTTCAGTCCCAGCCGATTGAGGTATTCCGCCTGCGTCATCAGAGAAAGCGGCTCCAGGCCGACGTTGCGACCCTCGTCGATCACCGTGGTGAAGTCCACGTGCGCGGTGATGTCCTGACGGCCTATCCACTGGTACGGGCTGGAGCCGGACGTATGCTTGTAGTACGTCTGAAGGGTGCCACGTGAACGTTCGGGCGAGTATAGTTCTTTCGCCTCGTGTCCGTAGTCGATGGTAACGACGAACCCCCGCTCGATGATCTCGGATACCCGCGTTGCCGATTCACTGATTCGAAGGTTGATTTCGCCTCGCGTGCCATTGGGCAACTCCAAGCCGAGCCTATCGAGTCGTTGGGCAAGCGCAGGCGTCGACGGCTCGCCGGTAACGGAGCGAAACTTACCGTCGGGGTCCACATCGACGAAGAGCTCGACGAGTCTGCCGTCCGCAATCTCGAAGCGGTGTACTGGGAAGGCGTCTATCAGCTCGTTGGACAGGACGCAGCCGATTACTCCACGGGGAGTCTCGCCGCCTGCCTTATCCACCGTGAAGTAGTGCATTGACTGAGCGAAGGGAGACAGGTGTTGGCCTACATAGTCGGTAATGTCCTGGGCCATGAGGCCGCTGCCGGCCCCCATCTCCACGACGTGGAACGGGACAGGACAATCTAGAGCCTTCCACATGATCTCTAGCTGGACGGCAACGAGCGCGCTGAAGGCGGGGTGGGCGGAAGGGCTGGTGTAGTAGTCCCTGTGGGCCGGGTCTTGCCGGTCCTGCGTGTAGTACCCGCCGTTCGGGTGATAGAGCGCCACCTCCATGAACTCGGCAAACGTGATGGGGCCGTTTGACGCGATGCGCCCACGAATCTCGGCCTCAGGGGTGCGCCCCATGTGAAAACAAGCCTCCATCAAACCAAAAGGGACACCTCTTGGGGTGTCCCTAGACCTATCTCATCTATCGTGTCGGTATCTAACCGGACTTGGTCCCCGCTCGTGCCGCGCTCGCGTTCTTATTGGCGGCGTTCTTCTTCGCTCTGGAACCGTCTCTGTCCCAACCGGAAATCGGGACGGAATTCTTGAACTCTCCCACAGCGCCACAGTCCATGCATGTGCCCATGCTGGTGGGTCCATTCGGACTTTCAATCATCCAGCGATGCGAGCAATCATCACTAGCTGCGGCCTGTTCCTGCTCCGGCACTGCACACCCCCTCCGTGCGCTCTGGGTTCCTACGTACGATCCTCGATAGGAACGTACTCTGCATCCTCCGGCCCGTTGTACAGGAGCCGTGGACGGAGGATGTCTCTTGCGGTTAACTGTTCAACGATGTGAGCTGCCCAACCCGGCATTCGACCAATCGCGAACAGGGGCACAAAGAGGTCTTCGGGAATTCCGAGAAGAGAATAGACCGCTCCCGCCCACAGGTCGACGTTCGGATTCAACCCGGCGCGCGACCTGCGCTGCATCGCCTTGGTCTTGGTCACCGCATCGATGATGCTGTACCACTTGGTCTGACCTTCTCGCTCACCGAGGGCCTTCGCGCCTGCGCGCAAGTGCTTCGCGCGCGGGTCCACATCCTTGTATACCGCGTGACCGAAGCCCATTATTCGCTCACGGGCCTCGAGCTTGGCATTTACGTACGCCTCTGCGTTCTCGACGCTCCCTATCTCCTCCGCCATTCTCATTGCGCCTTCGGCAGCCCCTCCGTGTCGGGGCCCCTTCAGCGTGGCAATCGCGGCGGTTAGAGCAGCATAGAAGTCGGCGCGTGTGGAGGCAGCCACCCTCGCTACGAAGGTCGAAGCGTTGGCCCCGTGCTCCGCGTGCAGGACGAAGTCCTTGTCGATCAAGCGAGCATCCAGCGGATCGGGCGTCTCTCCCTTGAGCATGTACAGGAAGTTGGCGGCGTGGTCAAGTTCGCCGTTCGGCGCGATCGGTTCATTGCCGGTGCGCAGGCGATGGTGGGCCGCAACTATGGTAGGGAGAGCAGCCGTCATGCGCACACCCTTTGTCAAGGCTCCCTCAGGAGTAACGTCCATGACATCGGCGTCGGACAGCCCCATGATGGATACTGCAGTCCGCAGGACATCCATCGGATGGGCGTCCTTGATTAAGTCGATGACTTGAAGGACTTCATCGGGGAGGGCACGAGAAACCTTGAGATCAGAGGTGAAGCAGTCGAGCTGAGAGGAGGTGGGAAGCGCCCCGTACAGGAGCAGATAGCTGGTCTCTTCGAAGGTGGAGTGTTCGGCGAGGTCGTCAATGGTGTAGCCACGGTAGAGCAGCTTTCCGGGTTTTCCGACGATCAGGCTCGTCGTCGTGCGGTCGAAGTAAACGTCCCGGAAACCCTTCTTGAGCTCCACTTTGGAGTCTTTGGCCATTGACGCCGGAACCTCCACAACACGGCGCGGGGATCACTTCAGATGCCTACACGCCGCTTAGAACAATCATCGAAAATGCCCGCTCCCAAGGGGCCTGAAATCGTCTCAGACAGCTCGGAAAGGGCTAAGGAATCGTAGCATCGAACCGTGCGTAAGTCAAGGATTGCGGCATGCACAAGCACTATGATTCAACCACTGCCAAACAGTATGGACGCCTGTACGAAGCGACTCAGCGGATTAGGATAAAATCACTGGAATGCGCTTCAACATCGGGAGTCCCCGTGCGCGAGCGTCCCGATCCGGAAGGATGCTTACCCTGCGGGCATCTCCGGTCGCGGGGCGCGCGTGCGTCGTCGGGCGACTTTGAGACGGGCCTGCGAGCGTCTTACCGATGCGAGGGCGCGCTCCAAGTCGAATGCGGAAGAAGCCGATGCGATTCGCTCCTCGGCTCGCTTGACGGCTTCCTCGGCGCGGGCCTCATCAATCTCCTCAGCTCGCTCGGCCGTATCCGCAAGAATCGTCGCCTTGTCACCGATGACCTCGAGGAACCCGCCGCTGACGGCGATGTAGGTCTGCTCTTCCCCCTTGTCGACGCGAATCTCGCCCGGCTGCATGATGGTCAGCAGGGGGGCGTGACTCGGCAGGACGCCGAGCTCTCCGACGACTCCGGGGGCGACAAGCACATCCACCTCTTCGGAGTAGACAACCCGTTCGGCAGTTACTATTTCGAGTGTCAGCGGCATTCTTGTTGTCTCTACTCCTCGGCCGCCATCTTCTCACCCTGCTCACGGGCCTCGTCGATGGTGCCCACCATGTAGAAGGCCTGCTCCGGCAGGTCATCGTGCTGTCCAGCGAGAATCTCGGTGAAGCCTCGCACGGTCTCGCGAATGGGCACGTAGCGGCCTTCCTGTCCGGTGAACTGTTCGGCCACAAAGAACGGCTGCGTGAGGAAGCGCTGGATCTTGCGGGCGCGAGCGACGGCTTGCCGGTCCTCCTCGGACAGTTCCTCAACACCGAGGATGGCAATGATGTCCTGGAGGTCGCGGTACCGCTGGAGTACTTGCTGCACGCCTCGGGCGGCGTCGTAGTGCTCCTGACCGACGATCGCGGGTTCGAGAATTCGTGAGTTCGAGGACAGCGGGTCGACCGCCGGGTAGAGGGCCTGCTCGGACAGGGCGCGGTCTAGTGAGATCACGGCGTCGAGGTGTCCGAAGGTCGTCACGATGCCGGGGTCGGTGTAGTCGTCGGCGGGAACGTAGATGGCCTGGAACGAGGTGATCGAGCCGCTGCCGCTCGACGTGATCCGCTCCTGGAGGTCGCCCATCTCGGTACCGAGCGTGGGCTGGTAGCCGACGGCGGAGGGCATTCTACCGAGCAGGGCTGACACCTCCATGCCGGCGAGGATGTAGCGGTAGATGTTGTCGATGAAGATCAGGACGTCCTGGCCGCGTTCCTCTTTGAAGTACTCCGCCATGGTCAGCCCGGTGAGGCCTACGCGAGCGCGCACGCCGGGCGGCTCGTTCATCTGGCCGAACACGAGCATCGTGCTGCCGAGCACTCCGGACTCCTTCATCTCGCCCCAGAGGTCGTTGCCCTCGCGGGAGCGTTCGCCCACTCCGGCGAATACCGACACACCCTGATGCTCCGCACCAATGTTGCGGATGAGTTCCTGGATGATTACGGTCTTGCCCACACCGGCGCCGCCATAGGCCCCGACCTTACCGCCACGGGTGAACGGCGAAATGAGGTCAAAGACCTTGATGCCCGTTTCGAGCACGTCGACCGTCGTGGCCTGCTCGTCGAATGCGGGGGGCTTGCGGTGGATGGGCCAGTTGTTCTCGGACTCAACCTCTTCCAAGTTGTCGAGCGTCTCGCCGAGTGCATTGAACAGGCGGCCAAGCGAGGGCTCGCCGACGGGCACCGTTACGGGAGCGCCCGTGTCGACGGCCTCAGTGCCTCGCTGGAGGCCGTCGGTGCCGCCGAGGGCTAGGCAGCGTACCCAGTTGTTGCCGACGTGCTGCTCGACCTCAAGCACCAGACGCTCGCCGTTGAGGTCCGTATGCAGCGCGTTGTAGATCGCCGGCATCTCCTCCGGCGGAAACTCTACGTCCACCACCGTACCGATCACCTGCGTAACCGTTCCTGTCGCCATGAAACCCTCCTGCGTATCACGATCTACGCGATACGCAATACTTTTCTACTCTCTATGCTTCGACGGCCGCCGCGCCGCCCACGATGTCCAACAACTCGGACGTGATCGACTCCTGACGTGCCTTGTTCATTTCCAACGTGAGGTCGGAAACCATGTCGTTGGCGTTGTCCGTCGCGTTCCGCATGGCAACCATCCTGGCCGACTGCTCGCTCGCCACGCTCTCCAAGATCGCGTGGTAGACCTGCATGTCCACGAAGCGCGGCAGCAGGGCGGCCATGACGGTTAGGGGGTCGGGCTCGTAGATGTACCCGACCATGTCCTTGTATTCGAGCTCAGCGGGCACGACAGGCAGCAGTGGCTGCACAACCGGCCTCTGCGTGACCGTGCTCACGAAGTCGGCGTAGGCCAGATACACGGCGTCCACGCGCTCCTCGCTGTATTCGTCGTTCACAAGAGTGGCGATTGGGCGAACGTCCTCAAGCTCAGGCCGGTCGCCGAGGTCGCTGAAGACGGCCCGCACGTCCTGTCCCGTCCTCACCAGGAAGTCGCGGCCCTTCCGTCCGACGGCTATGACGCTCGTTTCGACGCCTTCCTTCTGTCGCTCCAAGATGAACTCGCCGACGACGCGGTTGATCCTGCTGTGAAGTCCGCCCGTGAGTCCGCGGTCGGGGGTTATGACGACGATCTCCGCCCGCTTGATCTCGCGGCGGCGGAGCAAGGGATGGATGTACTCCTCGTCGTCCGGGGCGGGCTGGGCCGCAAGGTCGGCGAGGAGGCTGCGCATGTCCTCAGCGTACGGCCTGCTCTGAAGGGCCATCTCCTGGGCGCGGCGCATCTTCGATGCCGCGATCATCGACATCGCCTTCGTTATCTTCGCCGTATTCTCGACGCTTCGGATGCGCCGCCTAAGCTGTCTTACGCTTGGCAATTTCTCTTCCCTACCGCAGGGCCTGCTTCAGCAGTGTCAGCACCGATTCCGGGCCTTCGGCCTGCACCACTTTGATCTTCGGCTGTTTCCTCAAGACTTCGCCTCTCAGCTCGGTCCGCTCCTTTTGTGTCATGTCTGCCATCAGAATGGCGTCGAACTCGGACGACGCCGCGAGGTCGATGGCTATATCGTCGTGCAGCGTTCCCGTCACGGAGTAGCCACTACCCTCAAGAGTCGAGGTTACGGTGTCCATATCGTCCGTGTCCCTTCCGACTACGAGGACTCGACGCTGCTCTTGCATTTCGATCTAGTACGGCACGCTCTCCTTGAAGTCTTGGATGGCCTTATTCAGCGATTCGCCGGTCTCGTCCGTAACATCCTTGGCATCGGCGATGCTATCGAGGATCTCCGGGTGGTTGGAGCTTATGAAATCGTGGAACGCTCGTTCAAAGCTGATGACCTTGGATATCTCGACGTCGTCGAGGTGGCCGTTGATGAGGGCGAAGAGGATGGTGACCTGCTGCTCCATTCGCAGCGGAACGCTCTGGTCCTGCTTGAGAACCTCGACTGCGCGCTGGCCTCGTTCGAGCTGCCTTCGGGTAGCCGCGTCGAGGTCGGAGGTCCCGAATTGCGCGAAGGTAGCGAGCTCGCGGTACTGTGCGAGTTCGATACGCATACGACCGGCCACACCCTTCATGCCTCGCGTCTGGGCGCTTCCTCCGACGCGGGATACCGAGAGACCGGCGTTTACGGCAGGACGAATGCCTGACGCGAAGAGCTCCGGCTCCAGGTAGATCTGGCCGTCCGTGATGGAGATCACGTTGGTCGGAACGTATGCCGACACGTCGCCAGCCAGCGTCTCGATGATCGGCAACGCAGTGAGCGAACCGCCGCCGAGGTCTTGCGATACGCGGGCGGCCCGTTCGAGCAGCCTGCTGTGCAGGAAGAACACGTCGCCGGGATAGGCCTCGCGTCCGGGAGGTCGTCGGAGCAGAAGGGACATCTGGCGATAGGCCCACGCATGCTTCGAGAGGTCGTCGTACATGATGAGGGCGTCCTGGCCCTTGTACATGAAGTATTCGCCCATGGCACAGCCTGTGTAGGGAGCGAGATACTGGAGAGGAGCGGGGTCGGAGGCGTTGGCGGCCACGATGATGGAGTAGTCCATCGCGCCGTTCTGCTCCAATATAGCCTGCAGCTGCGCGACCTTGCCGACCTTCTGGCCGATGGCGACGTAGATGCAGATGAGGTCGCCGCCCTTCTGGTTGATGATCGTATCGGTGCAGATGGCGGTCTTGCCGGTTGAGCGGTCGCCGATGATGAGCTCGCGCTGTCCGCGGCCGATGGGCACCATCGCGTCGATCGCCTTGACGCCGGTCTGCATTGGGACATTCACCGGCTCGCGGGAGGCCACGTCCGGGGCGAGGAACTCGACGGGCCTCGTCTCGGTCGTGCGGATCGGCCCCTTGCCGTCGATGGGCCTGCCGATACCGTCCACGACCCGGCCAAGCAGAGCCTCGCCGACGGGCACCTCGGCGACGCGACCGGTGCCGCGCACCTCGCTGCCTTCCTTGACCGCGAGCGGGTCGCCCATGATGACGGCGCCCACGCTATCCTCTTCGAGGTTCAGCGCCATTCCAATGACACCGCCCTCGAACTCAAGGAGCTCGTTCGCTCCGACACCGGAGAGGCCGTGGACACGGGCGATGCCGTCTCCCACCTCTACGACGGTGCCAACGTCGACCATGGTGAGTTCCTGACCGAACTCCTCGATCTGACGCTTGATTACGGACGCTATGTCCTGTCCTCGTACTGCCATGTAATCCTCCGGCTATAGCGCATTGCTCGTCATGAGTTGGCAATACGCGCTTTGTTCTATCCGATTTGCTCCACTACCTGCCGGTGCATGTTCCTCAGTTTGCTGCGCACGCTCCCGTCGATGACACGGTCGTTCAGCCGCGCGACGATGCCGCCGATAAGCTCCGGCTCAACATAGGTGCGCAGGCTGACCTCGCTTCCAACGATGCCGCTCAGGAGCCGGGACACTTCGTTCTGCTGAGCGTCGTCCAACGGCACGGCCGTCGTGACGTCGGCCCACTCGATGCCGCGATGACGGTCGACCATAACGGTGAACTGCTCCAAGATGCCGGGCATAAGCAACGTCATATTCTTCGTTGCCAGAAGGGCGACAAGGTTTGCCGCCAGTGTGCTCACCGATTCGCCAACCAACTGTTGAATAGTCTCTAGCTTCTTTGCTTCAGGCACCTGCGGGGCGTCGAGGAACGCGGCAACCTCGCTGTCTTCAAGCAGGTCGGCCAGCGTCTGCAGGTCTTCCACCCACATGTCGAGGCTGTCGTGTTCCAGTGCAATCTGGAACACGGCCTGTGCGTACCTTCTTGCCGACGGATATCGTGGCATAGTCTCTTCGTTTACTCCGTCTCGTTCCGCGGCAGTCCGTGATTTTCTGCCATCACGAACGTGCCTCCCGAAATCTCCTCAACCCTAAAGACATCTTTGAGGAGGTCAGGCTAAGGTCTATCCTTTTCCTATGGTACCGCTCTCGTCGAGCACCCTGTCGATGATGTCGCGGTGGTCCGACTCGCTAAGCGAGCGCTCCACCACGCGCTCTGCCGCGCTGATGGCGAGTCCGGCGAACTCGCGTCGCAGGTCCTCGATGGCCGCGTCACGTTCACGCTGGATATCGGCCTCGGCCTTCGCCCGTTCGGCGGCGATCTCGTCTCTCGCCTTCGCCATCTCCTCGTCACGGAATCGGGCGGCAACGTCGCGGGCCTGCGCGATCATCTGCTGGCCCTCCTCGCGCGCCTTCCGTATGTCCTCTTGCATCTGCTCCTGGCTGGCAGCAGCCTGCTCTTTCGCGCTCTCAGCCGCCTCGAGGCTCTCCTTGATCTTGGCCGAGCGCTCGTCTATGACTTTGAGCAGCGGCTTGTAGAGCAGCTTGCTGAGGATGAACAGCAGGACGAGAAAGCCGACGATCTGCGCAATCAACTGCGGCAGGTGTAGTCCTAGGGCTTCCATGCTCTCTCCTTGACGCGAAGGCTGCCGGCCCTTTCAAGGCCGTACCTCAGCGTCGGTTCACCTATTTGGCGTGCTTACGCTACGAAAATCAGCAGGGCCGCGACGACGAGCGCGTAGATCGCGATCGCTTCCGCGAACACGATTGCAAGAATCATGTTGGCGCGGATGCCGTCCCCGGCCTCGGGATTCCGACCGAGGGCTTCCATCGCCTTGCCGGCCAGCATTCCGATACCCAGTCCGGGCCCAATAGCACCGACTCCCATCGCTATCGCAGCCGCCAAGGTCTTGATATCTCCTTCAATCATCCTGATCTCCTTCTTGAGGTTCTCGTTTCGGTTAGTTGCCAGGTATTTAGTGGTGCTCGCCGTCATGGGCGACGACCGCCATCGACGCGAACACGAGGGTCAGTACTGAGAAAACGATTGCCTGCATGAAACCAACGAATAGCTCCAGCCCAAGGAACGGAATGAGTCCGATCACAGGCAAGAGGAACGCCATTATGATGAGCAGCATCTCTCCGGCGAAGATGTTTCCGAACAGCCTGAAGGTGAAGCTGACGATCCGCGCAAGCTCGCCGATGATCTCCAGGAGACCTACGATCAGCATGATCGGTCCCTGTTTGAAATTGATGAACTTGCCTATGTGACCGAATATGCCCAGGGTGCTCAGGCCCCACCAGTGGATCGCGACCATCGCTATGAGGGCGAGGGCCAGCGGGGTGTTGATATCGGTGTTGGCGCTCCGGAGATAGGGGATCAGCAAGCCGGGCGTCTGGCTCTTCTTGTCGAACCCTTCGCCACGCTCATACTCCTCGACCGAGATGTGGTTGTCGACCGAGCCGGGGGGCAGCATTACCAGCCCTCCCGTACCCTCGAACACCTGGAGGTCGACGTGGGCGACATCGACGTGTTCTCCGGCTCTCTCGGCCTTCTCCTCCGCGTGGTGGAGAACCTTCTTCGGCGACTCGACCCATCCGATCGTGCCGAAGCCCGGGAGAATGCCGATCCAGTTGTTGACGATGATGAACAGGAAAATGGTCATCACCAGGGGGAAGAACCGGCGAGCGTGTTCTCCGGCGATGCTCTCGCCGATACCGAGGAAGAACTCGAAGACCATCTCGATCGTCCCCTGAAGCCTGCCGGGTACCGTCGAGACCTTGCGTGAAACGATGACCGAAATGACGACGAGCAAAATAATAGCCGCCCATGAGGCGACCATTGTGTTCGTTATGGTAATGTCCCGAATGAAGGCGGTATCTGTCTCCACCAGGGGATTGGGGATGACCGGCTCGGCGGGAAGCTGGATGTGCGCCATGGGAGCGCCGAGGAAGCCGAGACCGAATACGTTTCCGACGGCGCCTCCGGCAATAGATATGACGAGCGCAATAACTACGATTAGGAGAATCGCTCTGGTCACGCTCTCGTCAATCTCCTCCGTCTACTCACCGTCTGTCGAGAACAGCGGTGCGAGCATCAAATAGATACCTGCTCCTGCAATCACTATCCCCAACATGAGGCCAATCAGCAAAAATAGCGGGCTGGTAACCAGCCTGTCGTCCAGCCAGACACCACCCCACACGCCGCCTACGATGCAGATTGCGACGTACCAGCCGACACCCAATAATCGGGCAACCAACCGCATCGCACAGCCTCAGAACAGTACCCCTTAGGGCGACTGGATTCTAACATAGGGAAAATCTGAGTGTCAACGAAATCCGTCGGGCCCCGAGGCCTGCTCGGACATGCCCTGTTCGGCCTCTTCCGGCTGATTTTCCTTCCACATTAGTCGGGCCGCGAGCGCCCCCGCAATGAGACCGGTAAGGTGTCCTTCCCAAGAGACTCCCTCCTGGAAGAAGGGCAGCACGCCGAGAAGAATTCCGCCGTATACGACGGCCACCACAACGGCAATCAGCACCGCGACGAGGCTGCGAGTGTACCAGGCTCTAGCGATAAGGTAGCCGAAGAATCCGAAGATCAGCCCACTCGCGCCAACGTGGACGGCGGTTCTCCCAACCACCCACAATGCTCCGCCCCCGACGAGCGTTATGAACACCGTCGCCGTGAGGAATTTCCTGCTTCCATGAATCGCCACAAGTCCACCCAGCACCACCATTGGCAGGGTGTTGACGACGAGGTGATCGAAGCTGCCATGGAGGAACGGCATCAGCGGAATGCCGATCAGCCCGTCGACTGTACGCGGGACGACGCCGTACTCGCTCAGCCGGTAGTCAAGGAGGGCGTTGACCATTCCAACAATCCACATCAAGGCCACGAGTACGGCCAAGGGTACGGCTACGGAGACGATTGTCGCTTTGAAGGAATTCGCTTTCTGCATTGGTGCGGTCCGAAGGGAAAAGGTCTTACGCGATATGCTGATTATACCTTACGCACTAGAAGCAGTAAACGTCGCGTCGCACTTTATGGGTAGGAACCGAGCGACATTTCTCTAGCGGAACCAGTCGTAGTTGAGGCCGAGCGACCTGTCTTTCAACGGAAGATCGACTCTGGCGGCGCCGTTGGCCGCCGATTGCTTGAGGGCGATCTCAACTTCGAGCGCAATTGCCGCCCTTCGCCCAGAGTTCTTGGGCTCGACGAGCCTGCCTTCCAGGCAGTCTATCAGGTCGGACAGCCCGCACACCGCGTTGTAACCACCTTCGAACTGGGGCGCGGGCCACGGTATCTCCACACGTCGCACACCGGTCCCGATGTCCACGTCCTGCCATAGTCTCCAATGGGAGCCGGGATTGCTGTCCAGCACTATCTCGCCGGAAGTACCGGACACTCGAACGAGTCCTGCGCCCTTTCGGAAATGCACGACGGCTTCGCCTCGTGTCTGCGCTAGTCCCTGCCCAACAAATTCGTCACTACCGCTATCGCGCCGCTCCCGGTCGCCCACGCCTACGACCCACAAGGGCATGTCGTCTACGAAGTACATCCAGTGCGGCTTCTGAGAGGCGGGAGCCTCCGCCTCGATGGAGACAACGTCGCCGGTTGCGCCGTCTGAGATGAGTTCCTTCGCTCGCCCGTATGAGGGGTGGTTCGCCGGCGTCGCCCCTGCGACGAGCGGCACGCCGGCGGCGGCGCAGGCAATGACTATGCGGTCGACCTCGTGGAGCGTGTGCGCTATAGGCTTCTCGATTGCTATTGCCTTGGCGCCGCATTCGACGGCAAGGCACGTCAGGTCGGCGCGTCCCTTGACGTTGGTGGCCACGGCGACGATGTCAAGCGACTCGTTGTGCAGCATCTCTTCCGCGTCGGTGTAGAGCGCGTCCACGCCGTATCGTTCGCCAAAGGCTTTGAGTCGTTGAGGGTCGCGCTCCGCTCCCGCCACGAGCTCAACGTCCGGACGGTCATGGAAGACTTCGGCCCACGTGTGAGGTATATTTGCCCCGCCGACGTTCTGGTGATAGTGAAACTCACGATGCACGTCCAACTCAGGTGTTGGACGTTCAACATCGTCGACGGAGTACGCCCCCCGCTCATAGACAACGGCAACATCGGCGAGCATCCCCATCCAGCCGAGACCGATTACACCGGCGCGGTATTTTTGTGTAGGGCGCAAATTCCCCCTTAAGTGAGAAGTCTCGAATCCGGCCGGGACATAATGGGTTCGACGACGACCTAGTTCGTCGAGATCCCAACCTCGTCGGCAAAGGAAGCGTACAGGTCGGCGATTCCCGCTTCCTCGGCGTCGCCGTCGTGCGCGACGACGCGAATCGCGAGATCGAGCATCTCACCTCGCTTGATGTATCGGTGAGACATGCGATGCGGGTTGATTCGTACCGAGCCGTAGTCAACGAGGTACCAGGGGACGTTAGCTACCGACGGGAATTGGAAGATGGCTACACCCGCCATCCGGCCCTGCTCGTCTTTGCCTGAGTAGTCCACCCAGTCGGCCAGCTGCCAGCGAATTTCCTTCTCCCCTACCCGACCGCCCGACGCGGTGAGCTTGCCGCCAACCTTGTCCCCATTCCGATCGACCACACGAAGGTGGTCGGCTACTCGGATGGTGAAGTACCCGTGCCGGCATGGCCCGATGCGGAGGTCCCAGTCGGTCGGACGGACCTGGCTCCGCACATCAATGATGTTGGCCACGTCGCCTGGGCGCACGTCTATGATGCGGACCTCATCGGCGAGGACGCGCCGGTAGGCTCCGACGCCATACTCCTCCGGCCCCTGCCACTGGAGCCTCTGCGTAATTTCGAGATGGTCCTCGGCGCGCTCAGTCCGCTCGTCGACCACGCTGCTGATGATGCGTCCGGCATCGCGTCCCTGAAACGGCCAGTCCCAATACATATTGAGGGGTGGCTGCTCAACCGGGCCTTCCGGGCTCTGCAGGTAGGTGTAGAACCGGTCGCTGCCGATGGTGACCGACTGGTGCCAAGGGTGATCGCTGGCGGAGCGTTCGGTGGTGACATAGACTCCCGCGGGACTGACCACCGGGAAGACATAGGAACGGTAGGCCGACTGGGAGAGGCCCGTCACGAGGCGGCCTTTCCAGCCCACCTTCAGCAGCCTCGTGGCCTCGTCTTCCCACCGATCAGGGATGACATATGGAGCTTCTTCAGCAGTGAAGTATCTCATTTTCGCGTTTTCCTAGATTCTCAACACACACCATCGCGGGAACCTCCTTCCAGAGGCCCCCGCGATGGACTATGGACGCCGATATTGTCTTACGGCCTGATGGTCTCGCCGGAGGCAAAGACCGCCTTGCTCGTGTAGCGACGCGAGCGGTTGCCCGGATTGTGGTAGTTGTCCATGCCGTCCTCAAAGGCGTTGACCATGTTGTACAGGCCGTGCTCGTACCTGATCTGCCTCTCGGGGACATTCCTGAAGTTGTTCCGCTTGACGATGAGACCGCGGCTGAAGCCCGTGAAGGCAATCGTTCCGAGCTGGTACTTCTCAAGCGCGACCACCCTGCTCATCGCCTGACCGATCTCTATCTTCCGCGGGTCGTGGTCGGGAAGCTGCGCTCCTTCCGTCCAGCTATCGAGCAGGAACTTGATGTTACCTGTCGCATCCGCAGGCCAGGTGCCATCAGGCGCCAATGGCAGGAAGTCAGGGTCGGGCCCGGTGGGAGCCATGCCTTCCTGACCACCGCTAGTCAGGTACTGCCCGATCAACGGCCCCTGTGGCTCACCTGAGCGATAGGGGGCAACAGGATTGCCACGTGCCCACAGGTTTGAACTGCCGTTGACGTTTGAGATCCCGAGGTACTGCTGGTTCTGCCTGATGAGACCCCAGTGACCGCCGTCTTCCTTCCAATCGAGCTTAATGCCGATCTTCGCGAAGTCCGACTCCAACAGCTCAGCTACCGGCACCCGAAGGCCGGGCACTCCGGTATAAATCTCAAGATTTCCGCCGCCGTCCAGCCTATTCCTAAGGCCGTCCCCGTTCGTGTCAACGAGTCCGAGCCCATCGAGGATCTGGTTGGCCCTGGCGATGTCTTGCGGTATGGCGTCTATCGTCTCGAAGCGCTTGCCAGGGTAGTGGGGCGAGGTCTCGTGGACGACATAGTTCTGGGCATACCCCACTCCCGAGAAGACGATGTTGTTAATCGCATGGCGATCAATAGCAAGGGACAGCGCTATTCGGAAGTCCTGCGTCCTAAGCCACCTGCCGAGTTCCTTGTCTTCGTTCCAAGTCTGGTTGAAGAAGAGCGAGTGGTCGCCACCGGAAAGGTCGGGCCAGTGGTAGATGCTGTAGTCCCCCCTCTCCATGTTCGTGATGAACAGAGGGATTCCGCTCATCTGGCGTGAGAGAGTGTCGGCATCCAGGTCGGACTCGCCCTGCATGGCGCGCAGGATTGCGACGTCCACGCTCTCCATCTTGAAGTTGATGATGCCGTCCACGTAGGGAAGTTGGTTCCCATCGGGGTCGACACCAAAGTAGTAGTGATTGCGCACCATGGACGACTGGTCATCGAGGAAGTACTCCATCTTCCAGGCGCCGGCGGACGGCTGACCGTTCTCAATGCAGTCGGAACCGCACCTCGTCCAGGACACCCTATTTTGGAAGAGTTTCGTCCAGTCTTCGAACTCGCCATCCGCTACCATCTTCGCAAGGGCAGCAGAGTCCGCGTACTTCTCATGGAACTGCTTAGCGTACTCGTCCGACGTGTACCAGCACCAGCCCGAACCACAGGACACGGGACCGCGCGCGCTCGTCGTTCCCGCGAAGAACGTGTAGTTCGGGGAATCGAACGTGAAGCTAAATGTGTAGTCGTCGATCACCGCGAACTTCGCGCCCTCCCCGGTAACGGGGTCTCGCGCACGACTGTAGGGAGTGTCAGGACCAAGGCCGTTTCCTGAAAGTCCCGCCGCCTTGGAGGCAGCATTGTTATAGTAGTTGATGTCCTCCCACGTGAAGCGGAAGTCCTCGGAGGTGAGGTCGGAACCGCCCGACCACTTGCCGCCCCTGCGGAGGAAGAACGTGTACACTCTCCCGTCCTCGGAGTGATCCATTCCCTTTGCCACGCGCTCGACGTAGCTCGCGCCGTCCGCGTTCAACTGCAGCGGATGGCCGTTGGCGTACTGCTGCAGATAACGCTGGTTGTGCCTTGTGGCCCGCCACGTCCCGCCATAGGTGCCGATCTCGTTAGGCGGCGGAACGACATGCACGTCCTCAGGCACCGGTAGCCGCTCCATGAGCGGTGGAAGCTGACCCTGCCTCACTAGCTCCGCCGACATCGGGGACTCTTGGAACGTAGTGGGCTTCGGACCGGTGAAGCGGTAGTCGAAGTACCCACCAACTCCGAGCGGCTTGCCGTACGGCTGCACCGGCTCGATCACGGCCATCGCCGCCTCGGAGGCAGCCATCTCAGCGGCCTCTTGGGCAGCCTTGGCCGCCATTGCAGCTTCCTCGACCGAACTCTGGGTCTCCATCAATGCCGAGTCCACAGACTTTTGCGAGGCAGCCAACGACGCGTCCACCGCGCTTTGGGTCTCCATCAGCGACGCATCCAACGCGGCTTGCGTCGCCTCCAGCGAGGCATCAACGGCAGCCTGGGTCGCCGCCTGAGACGCGTCCACGATTTCCTGCACCTGGGCAGCAGTTAGCTGGTCTCCGGCGACTTCCTGGATGGACTTGGCTACGAGGTCTTCCAAGTCACCTCGCGTAACGGCTCCGGCCTGCACAGCACCCACAGCCGCTTGAACCATCCGGTTAATGTCGGCAGCACTCACACCTTCAGGAACGGATGCGGCAACCGACTGCTGGACAAGGGACCGCAGCTGCCCCACGTCGATCTCGGCAGGCTCGGGGGCCGGGAGGTTGCGAATCGACTGGTCGACGATTCGCTGCACATCGGCGGCCGAAAGCTGGCCCGCTGAAGCAGCGTTGACTGCCGCCTCAACATCAGCCCGCGTAACGCCGGCCGGCTGATTGGCAAGCGCAGAAGCTACCGAGTCCGAGACGAGATTTTGAATTTCAGCGGCGCTAGCTCCCTGTGGAACGCTGTTTACGGCGTCCTGGATTATCTTCGCCACGTCAGGCGTAGGAGCAGCTTCCTCATCACTGGTGCCGCATGCGATCGAAACGATCAACCCCACCGCGGCGACAATCAGTGCAACAGATCCTAACTTCAACAGACTGTACTTCATGAATTCTCCCTCCTTCACGATCCAGCCTCGCAAGGCGTTCTAAAGCACTTCGCTTAGCACTCCGATTGTTCGCTTCCAGATTCGAGAGACTCGGTTTCAATCGTCCGTTGTGAAATGTGAGAACCTTCCTACGCCGTCTTGTTCCTTTCGAGTTTTCTGTGTTTGCTCAAACAGGGTTTCCAAAGTGGGTGATAACAACTACCACACATTTGGGAATTTATCTACGAAATTCGTAAAGTAATTTTACTAGTATAGGACTTCAATCAGGCTTTGGCTCAAACGCTCAAGATTCAGGAACGCCAGAGGTGCAAGGGATTTATCACAGCGGTTCCCCGAAGTCAAGCTAGACCCACTTCCTTGGCCGTTTGGGCAGCTCGAAGAAAGACGAAAAAAGGACCTATAGGAGGCGGACAAAGTGAAGCAATCCTCTAGGGGAAACCGTATGACAAACGAGTGAAACGCCCCATACGGTGTCAGGAACCATCGAGGCTCGAAACAGAGCTCCTTCCTCCGTCGATGTCTCCGTCAGACCTAATAAGGCAGCTGCGTTTCCGGGTTGTCCTGCAGGTAATGCCCTTGGCGCACGCCGAAGTTCTCCTGAAGCTGTATCGAATGACCTCCGTCCACGACCAGGGGATGACCCGTGATGAACGAAGCCTCGTCGGAGCAGAGGAAAAGCACGGCGTTGGCGATGTCCTCGGCTCGCCCCACGTCGCGCAGCGGATACTGGTTCTTGAAGAACTCCAGGCCTGAGGGATTGTCCTTCCACATGTGCTCGCGAAGGCGCTCGGTGAGCATGTGTCCGGGAAGCACGGCGTTGACCCGAATGCCGTCCGGGCCGTACTCGGTTGCCATCTGCCTGGTCGCCCCAATCACGGCGTGTTTGGCCGTCTCGTAGACCAGCACACCGGGAGCACCGAACATGCCGTGCACCGACGAGACATTCACGATACTTCCGCCCCCAACCTTCCTCATCTCCGGCACGGCGTACTTCACGGCGAGGAAGATGGCCTTGAGCAGCACGGCCATCTGAGAATCCCAGTCTTCCTCCGACACCTCCACTGCCCCGCCGCTGCCCGCTGTCAGCACGTCGAAGGCGTTGCTGAACAGGATATCCAGGCGACCCCACTTCTCCACCGCACGCTCAACCATCATCCTGATGTCGGAGTGCTTGCTCACGTCAACTCTGACCGCGTCCGCCTCGTTGCCTGCCGCCCGTATCCCCTCCGCATTCTTCTCCGCCATCACTTCGTCGATGTCGGCGATGAGTACCTTGGCCCCTTCCTCGGCCAACCGTCTCGCGGTTGCTCCGCCGATACCCTGAGCGCCTCCCGTAACGATAGCCACCTTGCCGTCTAGCCTGCCCATGGGTACCTCCGTCCGCTCTGATTTCCGGCCATTGTACTCACAAATGAAAGGCCACGATAGGGCGCGATTGACCGGCTGTCGTGGGAAGGTATATATTTCGCTCCAGCCAAGCGAGGAGGCCGAAGATGCAGGGCAAGGTGGCTATCGTGACTGGCGGAGCCGGCGGGATCGGATCCGCGGTGAGCCGTGCATTCGCCGATGTGGGTGTCGGCGTAACAGTTGCCGACGTGGACGCACCCCGGGCCGACGAAATCGCCGACGATGTCTCGTCCCGGGGTGGCAGAGCGATCGGCATAGAAGTCGAGGTCACCTGCGAAGATTCGGTGGAAGAGGCGGTGCAGCGAACGGTCGACCACTTCGGCAGAGTTGACTTCCTCGTCCACTGCGCCGGAAACAACATCAGGGCGCCCGTGCTGGAACTGGCGGCGGAGGACTGGAGCAGAGCTCTCAACACGCACCTGACCGGCGCGTTCCTGTTCAGCAAAGCCGTCGGCAAGAGGTTAGTGGAACAGGGTGAAGGCGGACGGGTCGTCTTCATGTCGTCGGTCGCTGCGAGGGCTCCGGTGCCGGAGCGAGGCGCATACACTCCGGCCAAGGCGGGCCTGATCGGACTCGCGGGTGTGTTATCACTGGAGTGGGCGGAGTACGGCATCAACGTCAACGCCGTTTGTCCCGGCATGGTGCTCACTCCCATGACGGAGATGGTCTACAAACGCGAGCCCACGCTACAGGCACAGCGCCTGAAGAGGATGCCCGCCGGCAGGGAGGCCTATCCCGAAGAAGTGGCAGATTTAGTGATATTCCTGTGCAGCGAAAAATCGGCGCACATCAGCGGGACGGCCATCCCGGTCGACGGCGCCTTCCTCAACAACGGCTTCATGTTGGAGCGCGAATAAGCGAGAGCAAGGACAAACCTGATCCTGCCTAGGACAGGATGATCCTTATGATCCTGTTGGAGGAGTCATGAGTCTTCTGAATAACGACACGCAGGTATCCGTTTTTGTAGAAGGACTGGACCACCCGGAGGGCATAGCCTGGGGGCTTGACGGCTACGCTTATGCAGGAGGCGAGGCCGGGCAAGTCTACAGAATCGACATCGAAGGGCAGGAGGTCGTCCAGTTCGCCGACACGAGCGGTTTTGTACTCGGTATGGCACTGGACGCAGACCACAATATCTACGCCTGTGATGCCGGCAACAAGGCTGTGATGAAAATTACGAAGGGCGGCGTAGTGTCGGTTTACTCGATCGGCACTGATGATGAGCCGTTCCGGGTGCCGAACTATCCCGCTTTCGATGCCGACGGCAACCTGTACGTTTGCGATTCGGGCGACTGGCACAAAGACAACGGCGTGATCTACCGCATACGACCGGGAGGCGACGCGGAGGTATGGGACAGGCGACCGAAGGAGTTTCCCAACGGACTCTGCATCGGCCCGGACGGCGACGATATCTACGTCGCCATGAGTGTCAACCCTCCCCGCGTTGATCGGATTGCTATCGAGGCCAACGGCAGTCCGGGCCGGCACGAGACCGTTGTCGAGTTCCCGAGGACCGTCCCCGACGGCGTCGCCTTCGACACCGACCGCAATCTCTATGTGTCTATGTACAGACCTGACGTGATTTACCGTCGAACGACGGACGGACAGGTCGACATCCTCGCCGAGGACTTCGAGGGCACGCTTATTGCCGCTCCGACCAACATCGCCTTCTGTGGACGAGACCGGGACATGCTCCTTGGCGCAAACATAGGCAGGTGGCACATCACCCGGTACGATGTAGGGACAACTGGACTCCCGCTGCACTACCCGGACATCGGCTAAAGGGTGTCTAATAAGTCGTCGGAAACCGCTTGTAGTGAGCTTGTCGAACCATGAACAGTCCCTCGACCCTTCGACAGGCTCAGGGTGAACGGAAGGGTTTTTAGACACCCTCTGACTGCTCCAAGCCTACACCTCTTCCCTAACCGTCGGCCGAAGTCCGGCTGAGTTGCACCACGATGTTGACATTCACCCTAACGCGGACCGCCGTCTAGGAGCAGACATCCAAGTCGAGTTCGTCGAGATCGTTGTCCGGCACCTCGCTCAAACCTGCCGGTACACAGCCGGTAAACCGGTTTTCTGCAAGGCGCAACTGGCTCAGCTTGGCAAGCCCGTCCAGTTCCGACGGTATCTGTCCTGTTAGTCTATTCTCGCTGAGCCACAGCCTCTCCAGGTTTGTCAGCCTTCCTAACTCGGCAGGAATCGACTCTTCCAGCATATTCCCGTGCAGCCAGAGGGAGCGCAAGGTGTCCAGGTCACCAAGCATAGACGGAATCCTGCCGCTCAGTTGGTTGCGATGGAGCCGCAGGCGCGTCAGGCTTGTCATGCCGCCCAGTTCAGAAGGGATTGAACCACTCAGGCTGTTGGAGTGTAGATTCAAATCCCTGAGGCCGGAGAGTTGACTCAACTCCTGCGGTATACCTCCGGTCAACTCGGTCGTGTGGAGCCACAGGTACCGAAGACTGCTCATTTCTCCCAACTCTGGTGGAATCGTCCCACCAAGTGGGTTCTTATGAAGATAGAGGTACACAAGGCCATCCATATCGCCAAACCAGGCCGGGACGCCACCCGTCAGCTCGTTGCTCTGCAGCTTCAGTCGAACGAGGGACGTCATTCCCCTCAAGTCCGGGATTGCGCCACTCAGTTCGTTACCCCACAGCCAGAGCTCTCTTACATTTCTCAAAGTGCCTAGCCAAGCCGGTAAAGCACCGCTCAAGTCGTTATTCGACAGGTAGAGCTGCTCCAATTTCGTCAGGTCGCTGAGGTCCGGAATTTGCCCCCGTAGTTCGTTATTGTTTAGACCCAAGACCCTCAGGTTGGTCAGGTTGCCCAACTCAGGTGGGATGAACCCCTTAAGGTTGTTATTGCGAAGGTTCAGATAGGTGAGGCTCGAAAGTCGGCCCAGTTCGGCTGGAATAGAGCCACCCAGTCCCTCGGCCCGAATATTCAGCGATGTCACACGCGCGGGATTGCCTTGCAGGGTGATCCCCTTCCAGTCGGAGATGGCAGTGTCCGCCGACCAGCCCAGCGAACCTCTCACTACGAGCGTGTCCCGCACCGATAGCAGGGCCTCGCAATCGGAGATCAGCCAAGTATTGGTCGCATCGGATACCGCGCCTCCGGTGACACAGATACTGGGTGCCGTCGAACTCGTGGCGGTCTCGGACCATAGGCCTGCTCCAACACGGCTCACCGCTCGCGCCTGCACGTCGTATTGCGTGCTACCCGTCAGCCCGGTGATGGTATATTCCAAACTCTCACTCGCGACAGCAGTCCACGCGTCTTCCACCACCGTCCAGTTGGACTCTACCGATTCGTCGGCAATGGTCCGAATATAGCGAAGATCATAGGCGGTCAGATCGGAGCCACCGGTCTCCGTGGGAGAAGTCCACAAGACCTTGAGTTCACGGTCACCCGACCATACCTCGCTGATAGATGGAGCGCTGGGCGCCCTGCTCACCGCAATCGTGTACGTATTGATCGATAGGCCATCATGCGATGTCACCCTAACCCTGATGGCCGTGACGCCAATACCAAGGTCAGTTTGATGGCCCTCCAGTGAGGTGTCGGCGTCAGCGATAGGCCGTTGGTTCCGGTCGAGGAACTCGATGACCGCGTCGTGTTCGCTCACGGGAGTCACCGTCACACGCGCCGCGCTGGACAAGGCCGTGTAGCCGGTGCGGTACGGATCGAACGGCTGGACGAGTTCCCCTGGAGAAATGCTCAGACTTTCCAAGAGAACATCACAGAATTGCAGACTGAGGTCATCAAAGTCATTTCTTGCCACATCCCGCAATCCTGGGGGGACGCACCCATCCAACAGGTTCTGTCGAAGGGTCAACCGCTGAAGGTTGTCAAGATTACTTAGCGACTTAGGTATTGACCCTGTCAACAGGTTTTCCCTGAGAAGCAGTTGCTCGAGGTTCGTGAGATTACCGAGTTCAGGGGGTATTGGACCCGTCAAGAGATTCCGCCAGAGTGACAGAACTTCGAGGTTTGCGAGGTTGCCCAGCGAACTCGGTAGCGGGCCGCTCAGCTTGTTCTGGGCGAGATAGATCTCTTCTAAATTAGCGATTTCCCCTAATTCTTGCGGTATGGAACCGCTAAGGTTGTTGCCCCAAAGTGATAGCGCCTGGAGGTTGGGCAGATCACCCAGCCAAACAGGCAGCGTTCCCGTCAGTTCGTTGTCCGCCAGCACTAGTCTCTGCAGACTAGCAAGGCCATCCAGTTCCGCAGGAAGTGGTCCAGTCAGTTCGTTTCGCCACAGCGATAACTCTCGCAGATTGGTGAGGTCGCCGAGGGATGCCGGTATTGATCCAGTCAAACGGTTCTGGGAGAGGTACAGTTCATGCAAGTTAGTGAGGCTGCCAAGCGACGAAGGTATCGGCCCGGACAACCGATTCCCCCAGAGCGTTAACTCTTCCAGATGAGTGAGGTCGCCAAGCCATGCAGGAAGCGTTCCGGTCAATTGGTTCCTCGAAAGGGCCAACCGTCTCAATTCGGAAAGCCTGCCCAGCTCTGTGGGTATCGCCCCGTTCAGATCCATATCGTGTAGGTCCAACTCCGTGACACGCTTCGGGGTTCCCTCTACGGTTACACCCTGCCAATTTCCCATGAGAGCGTTCGACGACCAGTTCAGTGTCGCGCTTCCCGCGAGGGCATCACGGGTCGCCAAGAGCGCATTGCAGTCGGACACCAGTCCCGGATTGAGGTCGGGACGGACCACCACACCACTGGCGGCACAGACGCCTGAAACTATCGGTATCGGCATTCCGGTTAAGGGCTCCGACCAAGATCCGGCTCCGGCACGATTGACGGCGCGTACCTGAACGTCATACCAAGCCCCGCCGACCAACGAGGGTATGGCGTACTCGAAGCCCCCGGCCGATTCCGTATTCCAAACGTCTTCGACCACAGTCCAGTTGGAGTCTATCGTCTCGTCGGTGGAGGTCTGTATGTACCGCAAGTCATACGAGGTGACTTGCGAACTCCCCGTGTCGGCGGGAGCGTTCCACGCGACCGTGAGAGTTCCAACGTCCGCCATGACGGAGTTCAAGGTGGGCGCGCCGGGTGGACTCTCATGCCCATAAACCTTGATGTTCCACGAATCCAGGGCTCCCCCCACCGTCGGTATGTGGTCGGTGATCCGCAGCTTCCATGTGCCATTCGGGTCTTCGCCCAGATGTTTCGCGGAACCGAAGCGAAACGAGCCGTTCAGATCCACATGTGCAAATGAGCGATCTTCGTCGGTGCGCGTGTCGAATGGTACGGACAGTTGAGAGACGGCGCCGGACGGAGACTCTAGCTCGATTGTGAGGTCGCGGAAGGATCCGTGACGGAAGGACGTGTTGATTTCTACAAACTCGACGAACTTTACACCGGAACTCAATCTGAGTGCGGTCTCGACCGTCGCGGGAGGGCCGATAATGGGTGCGTCGGGAATGACCAAGTTCAGCGAATTCGACGTCAGCGGCACGCTCTCCAAAGACGGAAGGCTGCGCCATTTCTTTGCAAGATCGACGGCGGCCTTTGCATCGACAACTCCGAACCCATACTCGTGGTTGAAGTGATAGCGGTCTTCTTCAGATTGGGCGTCGTACTTCCACGTTCCTTCCTGCCACCCGGTGTTCCGAGCGTCGTTCTTCCGCGCGGACCCGGCAAGGACCAGTTTCACATCCCGCCACGTGAGATCGGGATTGGCGCTTCGCACCAGCGCCGCCACGCCTGCAACGATGGGAGTCGACGAGGATGTCCCACCGAACTCTTCGTAGTAACGGTCAGAGTTTTCGGTGGTGAGGATGCCCTGGTGAAAGTCTGTTTCATCATTTGACGGCGCACAGACCCATAGGTTGGCCCCCAATTCTGAGAAGCCGCTCCTGGTGTCGTGGTCATTCACGGCGCAGACCGCGGTCACGGCGTAGTGATTGACGTACTCATCGAAGTTTGAGTTGTCACCCTCCTCGTGTCCATTGCCAGCGGAAAAAACATACAGCGTTCCCTTGTTGCCGTAACCCACTCTAACCCCGTTTTCTATTGATCGTTTCCAGAAGGCATTGGCTCCATCGAGCCCGGGTCCATCACGAGGACCCCAACTGTTATTGGACACTGCGGTAACGCCAGCGTTTCGCGACATGGCGTCCGCTATGTTTGAAACTGTCCTTTCGCCGGCGAGGAAGTTATACCCGTAAACAGTGGCTCGCGGTGCAACGCCACGCACCCCGATATTGTTATCTCGTGCCGCAATGAGGCCGGCGACGTGGGTGCCATGATGCTCGAACGGGCTGTATATGTCCTCGTTGCCGGTATAGTCGTGATTCCGTGACGTGTCTATATTGTCTCTCAGGTCCTCGTGGGTGTAGTACATGCCGTCGTCGACTACTGCGACATTAACACCTTCGCCCTTGATGCCTTCCTCCCACACAGGTTCGACATTGATATCCGTCTCGCTGGGATTGTCCAGGTGCCACTGACACGCATACAGGGAGTCGCTGATTAGAGGGTCGTTCAACTGGCTTGTTTTGGCTTCGCATTCATCGATGAAGTCGGTGTACCTCACATCTTCGAAGGCGTGGATTGTGTACGGCACGGGGTAGTTGGTGACATCGGTTGGAGCGCTGATCTTGACGTAGTACGTTCCAGGGCCGAAATCGTCGCGAATTTCGAAGCCATCACGCTGCCCGGCACGCGGTTCGGGATAGACATTTATGGTGATCTCTTCATTTCCGCTGTCGAACACTTGGACTTCAAGAGGTTCAAGTGGCAAACGACTCCATGTATTCTGCGACTCTAGGTAGCGGAAGAGACTGGGATTCTTCGCGTAGACGACCACGTCTGTGGGCTCGGTAAACTCCAGTCTGAAGTAGCCAGCATCGTTTTGAGAACCAATCGTGCCGGGAGTTGGGGCATCCATACTCAGGCGAGTGGCTGTGCCGATTGTGTTACCGATGTCAGATACGGTCTCTGCGTACAGGGTGTAGTCTCCAATATGCTGACTCAAGTAACTGACAACGGCTACATAGTAGACTCCTGGCCTGAGACTGGCATGGAGATGAAAATTACTCCACCTGTTGATCATACGACTGTCGTCGTTGGCCAACAGTCGGTTGCCTCTGCTGTCGAACAAATATCCGACGGTGTCAAGCTGGCCAGTGGTGTATATCCATACATCCGTCGTCCCTGATCTACCCGACAGGTCCAGCCTAAACACGTCCTGATCGTCGGCCGGGTCGATACGTCCTTCAATGGAAGACCCAAGGGGCAGGTTGGTCGGGGCGCTTATGGTATTCCCGTGGTCGTCCGCCTCCTGCCCTCCAGCGCCACCCGCGCTCAGGAGGAACAACATTAGGACGAGGGCGACTGCAAAGAGGAACGTCCTCACCGCCAAGGACGATGAGGGATCAATTTGTGCCGACGCGAAGCTCATGGCGACTCTGTGTGGTTAGAGATCAAGCCAGCCTTGAGACCTCGCGGTCGCTATGAGACCCATCTTCTGCTCTTCCGAAGCCGGCGGAAAGGGAGGCCGCGGGTCGCCGCACTCTATTTCAAAGCGAGCTTCGCACAGGGCCTTGAAGCCTGCCGGGAACGGAATGGTGCGGCTGAGCGTCACGAATTCGGTGGCACGCCTCTGAGCGGCAAGCGCTGCCTCTCCGTCCCCCGCGCGATGAGCGTTCCAGATGTCCACCCAAAGCTCCGGAACGATACACAGTGGGCCATCGATGCAACCCACCGCGCCTATCGCGAGAGCGGGAGCCATCAGCAGCGAACTGCCGATGAAGCAGTCCAGCCCCATCTCGACATATGCGGCAACGTTGTGGAACTCAGTTGAAGAGTGCTTCAGTCCTCTCAGCTGCGGGACTTTGTCCTGTATCTTCGCCATGAGTTCGGGGACGATGTCGACCCCGGTGGCGTGCGGGAGATTGTAGGCAAACAGCGGCAGGTCGGCGGCGCTGCCGACGACGCGGTAGTACTCAACGATCGCCTCGTCTTCCACACCGTAGAAGAACGGAGGAACCGCGCAGATCGCCTCGACTCCCGCTTTGGCGGCGTGCTCGGCCTGACGCGCTGCCTGCGTGGTCGTTGCCGCCCCGACGTGCATGATGTTCTTCACACGACCGCCGTTCTGGTCGGCGGCCATCTCGGCGATGCGGTTGTTCTCAGCCTCCGTGAGATAGACGCTCTCGCCTGTCCCTCCGGCAACCCAAAACCCGTGTGCGCCGGCGCGGACGTTGCCTTCGTAGACAATGCGAAACGCCTCTTCGTTCAGGTCCCCGGCAGCAGTCATCGGTGTGATAATCGCCGGATAGACTCCCGTAAAGTCCGACATGGTGCTCTCCATCGTTCAATATGTGCGCGCCATTGTAGCATTGAGCATGAATGGATGGTGCGTCGTCTGGACGGGGAAGGCTTGGCAGTGGTACGTTTCTTGTACGGGGAAGCTCCGTCTTGCCCGGTGTCACCATCCGGGACTGATAACGCGTCGTACCGAAATGCGTTATCGAATACAGGAGGAAGCACGAAAAAATGAAGACGTGGCTGATAGTCGGTCTGATCGCGCTGTTCGCGCCCATCGCCATCGCTTGTGCAAGTGACGGCGGAGACAGCGAGCCGACGGCAACGCCGAAGCCCCAACCGAGCAGACGAGGCAACAAGCTCATCGAGGGCGAAATCACCTTTAAAAGCGTTCAGAATCGAATCAGCGGCGCGACAATCTACGTCCGGCTGGAAGACATCAGCATTCAAGACGACGCGGGCAAGACCCTCGTCGAGCAGGTCATTCGTGACGTAACCGTCGACCCCTCAGATCTGCCGACCTACAGGTATCTGATCGAGCATCGGGAGTTGGAGCCTAAGGACACGTACAGGGTCCGTGTCCACCTCGACGCCGACAACTCAAGTGACATCTCCGAAGGGGACTTCGCATGGACTGCTCAATATCCCGCGACCACGGCAGTCGGTTCAAGTGTGCTCAACTCCATTAACGTGACGTTAGAACCGGTGATCATAGAGCAGGCCGAGGACACCGAGGCATTGGTGCGTGTGGAGGCGCCGATAACCGATTTCGAGCTTACGACGTCCCCTGAAGACCCGAATACGTATGTGCTGAAGGTCACTTCGCTTCAGCCCAACGCCTGTGCGCGTCCCAATGGATATGAAGCCGTCCGCCGACTTCGCGACGAGGACAGCATCGACGTTGAGGTCTACAACGTCGTGCCGGCATCTGCGGACATCGCCTGCGCCGCCGTGATCGACACGGCCGATTGGGAAATCACGATCGGCGCGTTCCCTGAGCCGGATACGGTCGTCAATCTCCACATAAACGACGACGTTTACCAACTCACACCCGGGTCCCCACCGAAGTTGGATCCGATCAGCGCCGAGCCTCCTGCACTCCCAACCATTCGCGGTACCATCGAGTTTGTGGGAGCGACGGAGCCGATAACGGGCGACACCCTCTACATCAGGCTCGAGGACCTGAGCAGGCCCGACTTGGGGAAACGCCGGATTACCGAGCGATTAATTCCCAACTTCTCAACGGAAGAGTCGGACCCAGGAAGGTTCCGGTACACCATCAACTATCAGGAGCCGAGGCCATTTGGAGATTACGCAGTCGAGGTGCACCTGGATGTTGACGGCTCCGGTGAGGTTGACCGAGGCGACTACGTCACCACCGCGAAGTATTCCTTCACAGGACACTCTCCGTCCAAGCGGATGAACGTCCGCATGACCGAGGTCGAGTGAGAGCCAATGGCGAAAGCGTCTCGATATTGGACACATACGGTTCCTGTCTGTTTCGCCTGAACTTGACAATAAGTAGCAAAATGACGCTAAGTGGCGTCAAATGACGTAAATTTTGGGGAATTCCCGCCGCTATCTCGAGCTAATCACGACCCATATTGGTCGCTTAGAGTATGACGAACTGCGCCCCCTCAGTTCGGTTCATTCACGCTTGGCATCCGCCCTCTACGTTTGACACGTCCCCTGCCCGTCCGTACACTCCCACGTGCTTAGTTCGCAAAACCAAGGAGACAGGCATATGCGCGTACTGATGACGGGTTCGGCGGGACAGATAGGCCAGCACCTGATTACGCACTTGAAGGACCGGCACGAGTTTCGCGGCTTGGACATTCGACCGACGCCGCAGATCGCCGACTACACGGTGGCGAGCGTCACCGACTGGGACGCCGTTAACCACGCCTCTCAGGGAATGGACGCGACGATCCATCTGAGCAACGTGGGGGGAGACTGGGAGCAAGCGTTCCAATCGATGGTCGGAACAAGGCACGTCTTCGAGGCTGCCCTCGCACACGGCGTGAAGCGGGTCGTGTTCGCCAGTCGCGGGGGAGTGCATCCCTCCTCACACTATCCCCGTAGCATCACCCGTACCGCCGACCTCCCTACCCGCCCGGACAGCTACTACACCATCACCAAGGTCTTCGGCGAAGCCATGGGCGATATGTTCTCGGCGCGGCACGGCATTGGCGTAGTATCCGTAAGGATCGGAAATTTCAACAAAGATCGCGACCTGCCCGGTCATCCGCACCAGCTCAGCCATGGCGACTGCGTCCGGGTCTTCGAAGCCGCCCTCACCGCCGAGGACGTCACCCACGAGCGCGTATTCGGCGTGTCCGACAGCAACTGGCCCCTCTATGACATCGAGCACAACAGGCAGGCCATCGGCTACTGCCCGCAAGACCGCTCCGAAGTCCCTCAGGACGTGATCGATCAGGGCTAGTACGGCTCGCCTCCACGGCACATCGCGGATACGGAACGGGAACACCCAACATCGCCCTGCCTTCCGGCCTTGTCGATGCGTCGGTTCTTTAGCGGAAACCCCTTTGATAGTCGAGGTATAACGTGCCGACTCCGAAACCGATCTACATAGGCCAAACCCCACAGTTGCTCGTGGACAACCACGTGATCGAATACGTGAACTTCGTTACACGAGTGATGCACACTCCTGTCAAGCACCCGGACAACCCGATCGTGAAAACGGATAAGCCGTGGGAGATCACAAGCTACTTCCGCACGAATACTTGGAACGTCCACTGGGACGAGCGCGAGTCCATCTACAAGCTCTGGTATGAGGACATGGGGTGGGACTACGACGAGTTCATGCGCCTCGAACGGTCGGGAAAGGGCCGGAAGAAGGAAGAGGTCGCTGCCATTGCGTCCTACGACGCCACGATTGACAACCGGCTCCTGTATGCCGAGTCCGAGGACGGCATCACCTGGACGAAGCCCGAGCTCGATTACCGAACGGTCGACGGAAGGAAGACGAATATCTGCTTCGGCAACGCGGAGGATGGACGCATACATGCCTGCTCGGTCCTTAGAGACCCGTTCGAAAACGACGATTCACAGCGATACAAAGCCATTTATTGGAACGCCTTCACGGGCCTGGAGGACTCGCGCATCTCAGCCGCATACTCTGCCGACGGACGTAGCTGGACGCGATACGACGATACGCCCTTTACGATAGGTCAGATGTCCGACCGTCAGCTCGGTGACGTGATAATCCTGACGGCGGACGAGCAAACGGGCATGTACTATCTGGACACTCGCGCCAGGGCCATGCAGGAACCGCCGATGAACCCCAAACTCGCCCGCGTGCCGGGTTGGGGTCCCGCCCACTTCCCGCACGACTCGTGGCGAATGGCGAAGCGGCGGGTCTTCTCTTCAACCAGCTACGACATCACCAAGTGGCCAGTGCTCAGCGAAATGCTCGTTCCCGACGACACGGACGACGTGCTCGACGACGAGTTCTACGGGCTGGTGCGCTTCCGCGTGGGCGATCTGTGGCTCGGTCTCATGCCCATCTTCCATCGCACCTACAACACGGTGGACCTGCACCTTTTGCACTCCCGGGACGGCTTCCGCTGGGACCGCGTGAACCGCGGCGTGCCGTTCATCGCTACATCAGCGGACGAGTGGGACCGCTTCATGGCCGAGACCTGCAGCCAGCCGATCTTCCTCGATGACGAGATTCGCATCTACTACGCGGGATCAGACCTGCACCACGACTGGTGGATGTTCGGGGAGCCGGAGGGACTCGACGTACCGGAAGCCCGCCCCGGGTGGAACGGCGGGCAGACCGGGCTGGGCCTGGCAACCCTTCGCCCGGAAGGGTTCGTGTCCCTCACCACCGACGCCCGCGAAGGGGTGATGGGCACCCATACCGTCATCGGCTCCGGATCCACGCTCGTGGTAAACGCTGCTTGTGTCGACAAGGGTTTCCTTGCCGTCGAGCTCACCGACGCCGACGACAACGTCGTGCCGGGCTACGAGCGGTCGTCGTGCGACACCTTCACCGGCGACTCAACCACCCACGTCGTGAGTTGGGAGGGACGAGCGGAGCTTCCCGCGAGCGTCGTGGCAAACGGCATCAAGGTGCGGTTCTACAGCCGCTATTGCGACCTGTATTCCTTCAAGATCGCCTAGCCGGAGACCGTACTCCACGAGGCGGATGCCGCTCCCCGGCACATCCTCTATGCGAGTTCGCCCAAGCGACCTCTTGAAGGCAGCTTGACGAAACCGAGCCAGAACCCTTCGACTGCCTTGATGACCTGCATGTACTTGTCGAGGTCGACGGGCTTTACGACGTAGGCGTTTGCGTGCAGGTTATAGGTCTCCAGCACGTCGTTGTCGTCTTCTGAACTGGTCAGGATGACAACCGGAATTCGCCGCAGTTCGGGGTCGGACTTGATCTCGGCAAGCACCTCGCGGCCATTGATGGTCGGAAGGTTGAGGTCAAGCAGGATGAGGTCTGGCCGCTGAGCGTTGCCGTACTGCCCTTCCCGACGGAGAAGGGAAAGTCCCTGTTCTCCGTCCTCGGCAACGGTTAGGTTCTTCCTCACGCTGGCGTCGGTAAGCGCCTCTCGCGCGAGTTCTACGTCGCCGGGGTTATCCTCGACCATCAGGATTTCTATAGGGGGTCCGACCTCAGTCGTTGTCATGACCTATGACTCTCCATATTCGCCAACTGCGGGCAGGGTGAAGTAAAAGCACGTTCCCTCCCCCAGCTTGGATTCAGCCCAGATGCGACCTCCATGCCGGTCGATGATTCGCTGGCAGATCGCGAGGCCGATTCCCGTGCCGGGGATTTCGGCGTTTCGGTGCAACCTCTTGAAGACTCCGAATATCCGCTCTGCGTACCTCTGATCGAATCCTACGCCGTTGTCCCGGATCGAAAACGTCCAGTATTCGCCCTCTCGTGTGGCGCCAAGCTCCACGCGCGGGCGGCTCTCCGACCGGAATTTCAGCGCGTTGCCAATAATGTTCTGAAATAGTTGCCGCAGTTGCGACGGGTCTCCCATCACCCACGGAAGATCGGAGTATACTACTTTTGCCTGACTCTCAACGATGGCGACTTCCAGGTTGGACAGGGTCTCCTCGAGGACGGGTACTGTATCCGTTGCGACCAGTTCAGCACCCCGTGTTCCGACTCTCGAATAGGCCAGAAGGTCATGTATCAGTCCCTGCATTCGATTGGCGCCGTCCACCGCGAAGTGGATGTACTTGTCCGCGCGCTCATCGAGCTGGCCCCCATACCTACGTCCTAACAGCGCCACATAGCTCGACACCATGCGAAGAGGTTCCTGGAGGTCGTGCGATGCGACGTAAGCGAACTGTTCCAACTCCCGATTTGAGCGCGACAGTTCTTCCGACTGCCTGGTGACCTGGGAGTGAAGTTGGGCATTGGCGATGGCGCCCGCAATGTAGACGGCGATACGTTCGGCGAGCAGCCGATGTCGCTCGGAGTAGGCGGATCCCGTCAGGGAGTGAAGATTGAGACAACCAATCGGCTCGCCGCGATACAAGAGCGGTGCCGAGAGGAACGATCGGAGGCCCATCCCGTAAGCGCCGATCAGCCCGTCATATTCCGACGCAGCCTCCGACTCGTTTCCCGGCTGGAACACGATGCACCGCTGGGAGTCGATGACTGCTTGCGATAGAGTGCCCTCGACCGAGTACGACTGGTCAGGCGCACGGCCGGGCACCTCGACCGCGCTCGATTGATAGGTATCCACCATATAGCCGGGCCGGTCGGCGGTGAGATTGATGACGATCCGGTCGAACGGTATGAGTTGGGCGACCTCGCGGGCGAATCGCTCGTACACTTCCTCAATCGCGAGGGAGGAGCCGATTACCCGAGCGATGTTGGACAGGGTCTCCTGCTCTCGCGTACGCCGGCGTTGCTCGGCGACGCTGCCCCGCAGCGCGTTTTGGGCGCGATGCCTCACGGTAATGTCGTAGCCGTAGAGGTGCCCTACCCCGTAATCGCTTATCCCGACGACGACGAAGTGGAACCACCGATCCCCGATCTCGGTCTCAAAATCGATATGAGAGTCTGTGGCAATCGTTTGGCTGAGATTCACGCTCGACATTGACGGCAGCAGACTGACGAGAGAAGTTCCCTCCATCGCCTCAGGGCCGATGAGCTCCACCGCGGCGGGGTTGATGGTGAGCACGGTGCCGGTCGAGTCAAAGCGTACGACCGGCGAAGGGTTGTGATATGCGAAGGACGGTGCTTCCGGAACTTCTCCGGACCCACTTCGGAAGTCTTGCTCTCCGCGTAGGTCGGAAAGACGTCGCCGCAGGTCGTCGACTTCGGCAACAAGCTGCTCCCGGCTCATCTCGCCGTGCACGACCACATTACCCTCCCCGCTAGCTCCGTCCTCGTTAATGGCGCGCCGTTAGAACGGCCACCACCACCTTTTCTTGGATTCAGGGGCCGGTGGAGGAGGCGGAGGCGCGACAATCGGGCGGTGAGCGGCGGGATTGTCCAGCCAACTGACCACGTCGTTGAACCGGCTGAGCTCGATGGGTTTCCTGCTGAAGCGACTGACAGGGATGTTGTACGATTCGAGGAGACTTTCTTCCGCCTCCGTTCCCGTAAGGATCATCACGGGAATCGTGCTCAGGCTCTCATCGGCAGCCATCTCCTTCAGGACTTCCAGGCCGTCCTTCATCGGGAGATTCAGATCGAGCAGGATGAGATCGGGACGATCGGCTCGGGCGTACTCACCCTCCTGGCGTAGGTACATCATCGCCGGCTCTCCATCGCCCACGACGACTACGCTGGCATCGTGTTCCGATTCCTCGATAATCTCCCTGGTGAGCTCAACATCACCGGGATTATCTTCCACAAGCAGAATGTGGTAGGGCCCTCGTTCTGCGGTGTCCGTTGCCATGTCTGCCTCCTTGTCCGGTGCGACGCGGGTATGGTTCACGACGAATGGACTCTATGCCTGCACGTTACAGACCTAGCAACGTCTTGTCAATATAGTCCGGCTTCCGCTACTCATTTGAGGCGTATCGAGACGCACAGGGGAGGTGCATTCCCAACCTTTGAAACACCCCAAATATAACGCCTGGTCTCAGAAAACTTCCGGCTCCCGCATGAACACTGAATACGTATGTCGATCAGAGATCGGGCTGAAGCGTGTGCCAGTCGGTAGCCTGCTCATAGGCGTGAGCGGTGCGAAGGAGATTCGCTTCCTGCAAATGGGACGCCATGAACTGAAGCCCTATGGGCAGACCGTCGCTCATCCCCGCCGGAATAGAGATTGCGGGAATGCCTGCGATGTTCGCCGGCTGAGTGAACACGTCGTTGAGGTACATCATATATGGGTCGGCGGTCTTATCACCCAATGGAAAGGCGACCGACGGCGAGGTAGGTGAAACGAGAACGTCGAACTCTTGGAAGACCTGATCGAACTCATGCCGTATGAGCGTCCGAACTTGCAGCGCCTTCTTGTACCACGCGTCATAGTATCCTGCCGACAGGGCGTACGTCCCGATCATTATGCGCCGCTTGACCTCCGGGCCAAACCCCTCCCGTCTCGTGTCTTCGAGAGAGTCCCACATGCCCCCCGGTGTGTCCGTCGAATAGCCGTACTTCACGCCGTCGTATCGCGCGAGGTTCGCGGAAGCCTCAGAAGGAGCAACGATGTAGTACACCGCCATTGCGTAGGGTGTGCTGGGCAAGGACGTTTCGGATACGACCGCGCCAAGATCGGCGAGTGTGCCGATGGCCTTGCGAATGGCATCTTCCACGCCCGGTTCCATGCCCTCAACGAAATACTCTTTCGGCACGCCGACTCGGAGGCCTCTTATGTCGCCGGTGAGAGCACTCGTGTAGTCGGGCAAGTCGCGGTCGATGGATGTCGAGTCACGTGGATCGTGCCCGGCGATGGCGTTCAGTACGATCGCGGCGTCGCCCACGTCCTTGGTGATCGGGCCGATCTGGTCTAGCGAACTGGCAAACGCCACAAGTCCGTACCTGCTAACAAGGCCGTAGGTCGGCTTCAGACCGACTACGCCACACAGGGCCGCAGGCTGCCGGATGCTTCCTCCCGTGTCTGAGCCGAGAGAATACGCGCACTGGCCCGCCGCGACCGCCGCCGCCGGCCCCCCGCTGCTTCCCCCTGGCACGCGGTCGAGATTCCATGGGTTTCGTGTTGGAAAGAACGCGGAATTCTCAGTCGACGACCCCATCGCAAACTCGTCGAGGTTCCCCTTCCCCACGAGAACGGCATCCTGCGAGTACAACTTGGTGGTAACGGCTGCGTCGTAAGGCGGGACAAAGCCTTCGAGCATCCTCGATGAGCAGGTCGTAGCCACTCCTTTGGTGGCCATGTTGTCCTTGAGCTGCATCGGGATTCCCGTAAGCGGAGATGCGGTACCCGATGCTATGCGCTCATCGGCCAACCGAGCCTGTTCCAGCGCAAGCTCCGGAGTCAGGGTGACGAAGGACTTGACCGACGGCTCAATCTCCTCGATGCGCTCGAGGTATGCTTGAGTCAACTCGACCGACGAGACATCGCCGTTGTCGAGCAGCTCGCGCGCGCCGCGTGCCGTCAAGCCTTTGAGATCAACGTGGGGCATGGATTAATCGAGGACCGCTCGGACACGAACAAAGTCGCCATCACGGTGAGGCGCGTTTGCCAGCGCATTATCCAGTAGGACGCAGTCCAGCGGTTCATCATCGCGCAAGACGGTTTGGGTTTCGACAGAGTGGGCCGTCGGCTCCACTCCATCGGTGTCCACCTGTTGGAGAACCTGGAAATGCTCCAAGATGCCCGACAACTGCTCGCGCATGACCTCGATCTCATCGTCGGTCATGCCCACGCGAGCAAGCAGGGCGATATGCCGAACCTCATCGGAAGTGAGCGCCACACTTCCCCCTTAGCAACATGGAACTGGGAGCGCGTCGAAGTGTAGCAGAGCATCAACACCGTGACTAGCAAATCACGGGACCGCCAGCTGCAGACGGCTTTTGTGTTGACACCGTTGATATGCGTTTATATGCTCGGGTTGTCCTCTGAAAACACCGGGAAATAACAGATGAACAGTAGGTCTGGGAGCAAAGTTTGATGCCAGTAAATGACGATTTCACCGGCAAAGTCGCAATTGTAACGGGAGGCGGACAGGGCATGGGTCGCGCGGTGGCGCAGCATTTCGTAGAAGCTGGAGCAAATGTCGTCGTGAATGACAAGAACGCCGACGCTGCCACAAGAGTCGCCGATTCTTTGGGCGATGCCGCATTGGCCGCACCCGGCGACGTGACGGTCAAGGCGGACGTGGACAGGGTGGTGGCGTCCACCGCGGATACGTACGGGTCGATCGACATCTTAGTCAACAACGCGGGCATCCTGTTTTCAACAACCCTTGCCGACATGGAAGAGGACGAGTGGGACCTCGTCATCGACGTCAACATGAAAGGAACATACCTCTTCAGTAGGGCCGTGCTCCCCTACATGAAACAGAATAGTTGGGGCAGGATCGTCAACTTCTCGTCCACGGCCGGCAAGGCGGTCAGTACGCTAGGCGGCCCCCACTACACGGCCGCGAAGGCGGGAATCCTCGGCCTCACACGCGCTGCGGCAAAAGAGTTTGCTCCGTACGGCATAACAGTCAATGCCGTCTGTCCGGGCCTGGTAAACACGGAGATGGTGCAGGAGAACGTCACCCCGGAGCAGCTGGATGCCTACCTCCGAAGCTTCCCGATCTCCCGCATATCCGAGCCGTGGGAAGTCGCCGAGCTCGTCGCCTTCCTCGCCTCCGACCGTGCCGCTTACATCACTGGCGCATCCCTCGACATCAACGGCGGCGACTTGATGATATCGTGACGGACTGATGTATAATCAAGGGATACTGCGTTAGCCATACGCCCTATTGTAAGTCCGAGGCGCAAAATGCACTTGAGCAAGCTCTTCTTTACCAATCTCGGGCCCTTCGACGAGATTGAGTTTGATTTTGACGAGCACGTCAATGTGTTCGCAGGGCCTAACAACTCAGGCAAGTCTACTGTGCTGTTGGCGCTTGGAGAGATCGCCGTATATCCATTCAGTTTGCCAGAAAAGCTACTGAGGGCTAAGGCTGCTAGGTTCAGAGTCGAGCTTGGCGAAGAGAGGAAGGTGTTTGAGAATCGTTTTCCTATCGATATAGATAAGTTCGATGACATTGTGAGCCTTATGACGCGGGTTGGATACAGCTCATTCGTACCTGCTATTCGCCTCAGTACCGATTTTCGTGCAAGAGTGCCCACAGTTCCTAATAAGCGTGACGCCACCGACAACTCGACAGAAGAAAGCGAGGAGTTACGCAAAAGAGAAAGATTAATACACACCTACGCCTCGTCGATTAGCGACGAAGCCGTAGTTCAAAAGATTATTGAACTTGACTACCGGGCGTACCGGAGAAGCAGCCCTACGATCAGAAATATCATCGATAAGACAGTGGCCATCGCGTCTGAAATAACTGAGGGCTACTCGATCCGATTCGTGCGTGTAGACGAAGATAAGCGCGGCCTGTTCCCGCAGTTCGTTACACCGGATGGTCTCGTACCTCTCAATGTTCTTAGCCAGGGTACACAATCCCTCGTGCAGTGGCTTGCCCATCTTCTGATTGGGATGGCGGAGTATTACGACTATCCCAAAGATATCGAGAACGAAAGCGGCATCCTGATCATTGACGAGATCGACGCCCATCTCCACCCTTCTTGGCAGCGGGGTATCATTCCGGCCCTCACCAAACATTTCCCCAATATTCAGATCTTCTGCTCTACTCACTCTCCACTCATGCTCGCGGGGCTGAAAGCAGGTCAAGTACAACTGCTGGAACGGGATGAGCATGGGAAGGTCACGGTCTCTCGGAACGAGCAAGATATCGTCGGCTGGTCGGCGGACGAGATTCTACGCAGCTTTCTTGACGTGCCAAGCCCTACCGACCTTGAGACCGTGCAAAATATCGAACGCCTGCAGGAATTGCGGCAGATCGATGGCCTGACGGACGAACAGGCTAGTGAACTGAATCGCCTGCGGGAAACCGTCCGGCGTGACCTCATTGGTGGTCCGCTCGCGACAGAGTTGGATGAACTCCGGTCCATTCTCAACGAATCCACGCGTAGCTCCAGCCCGAATTCCCCATCCCAATAATGCACTGGGTTGATCGCGGCGAGGAGCCACCTAGCCTCCATCAAGTTCGAATGGCACTCACTCCAAAGTGGATTGCCTTCTATCGTGACCGCGCAGGCAAGAGACCGGCCGATGCCCGCTGGCAGGACTTCCGCGATGAGCTTGGGGCACGTTTTCATGGTATCTGTGGCTACTGCGAAGAATTTGAGCGTGGCGAGGTTGACCACTTCAAGCCAAAGAGCAAGTTTCCCGAACTTGTGTATGAATGGTCTAACTGGGTGTTCGCCTGCAATGCGTGCAATTCGATATTCAAAAGGGACAAGTGGCCCAAGGGTGGTTATGTCAACCCTTGTGCAGCTTCAAGACAAGAACGCCCGGAGAATTACTTTCAGTTCGATCTTCATACGGGGGACCTGATCCCAAGATCGGGCTTGAGTGAGAAGCGGCTCCAAACGGCCCGGCAAACCATCCGGGACATAAGTCTGAATCAGCATTTCCACATCCAAAAGAGAATTGCAAAAATCGAGCTAGTCAAAATTCTTCTCACGTTCTTGGTTGAAAATCCGCGACCTGAAATTGAGCGCTATATCAAGCAGCTGACAAATCGGTCTCGTGAGCTTTCCAGCGTTGTCAGAAGTGTACTCACCGAATGTGATTCACCGATACCACTAGACTAACTCTACCTCCCAAGAAATTCGATTACTACACGCATTGATGATCTCGTGACGGCGTGAGGTGTTATGGTATATACCGCTGCGGTAAGCCATGAGGAAGAATCAAATGACGCGTAAGGTCGCCAAGCTTTTCATGAACGGACGGAGCCAGGCTGTCCGGATACCTAAGGAATTCCGTTTCGAAGGTTCGGAGGTCTATATCGAGAAGGACGGCAATAGAGTCGTCCTATCTCCCAAGAAAGACTCGATTTGGCGCGAGTTCTTTGAAAAGGTGCCGGCCGTATCGGACGACTTTTCTGTGGAACCACGAGACATGCCCGCGGAGGAGCGCGACTGGTCTTGAGGCGAGACATGCACATCTCCGGGCGCATCTTGAAGCGCAGGGAAACCCAATTGGCGTCCTCGACACGATGATTGCCGCCCACGCGCTGAGCCTCAATGCAACCATAGTCACAAACAACGTACGTCACTTCGAGCGAGTGCCCGACCTCAAACTTGAGAATTGGGCCATCGCCGAAGACCATTCGACGAACGGACAAAATGGATGGAGTACATGAACTCAGCAACCCGAAGACAAAACCTGGCAGGCATAGCCGTTTCCCTGCCGACGTTCAACGACGACGAGTACAACCTGCAGCTCGACCGCTCGAAGGCGCATATCAACTGGCTCATAGACCAGGGCATCGGCGAGGGGAACGCGATCATCTTCATCGCGGGCGGACTGGGAGAGGGGTACTTCCTCGATGATGACGAATGGCAGGCGATGGCGAACACGTTGGTGGAGACTGCCGATGGCAGGGCCCCGACGGGTATTGGCGTGTTCGAGTTGAGCGCACGACGCGCCGCACGTAAGGCCCGGTACGCCGCCGATCTTGGGATGGACTACATCCAGTGTGCCCCACCTCGCTATTTGCAGCCAACCGAGGACGAGATATTCGCTCACTACGATTACATCGCCGAGCGGGCCGATATCGGCATCATGGCGTACAACACGCCCTGGGCGATGCCGGCCGGGTACAGCTTCTCGCAGTCGCTGATCGAGCGCCTCGCGGAGATCGAGAACTTCGCGGGCATAAAGTGGTCTTCCCCTAACGCGCAGCAATACATGAGCATGATCCGCCTCTTCGGAGAGCGTGTAAGCTTCATCAGCAACGGCAGCATCATGTCCATCGGCTACAAGCTCGGCGCGAGAGGATTTACCGACTTCATGGCCAACGTCGCTCCCCGCCTCTCCTTGCACCGCTGGAAGCTCGTTCAGGAAAAACGTTGGGACGAGTTCGACCGTATCGAACTCGCCATGCAGATCGACCCGCAGATCAACGCCGTCAGGCCGGGGGAGCTTTCGGGATCGGGAATGGGCGAAGGCCCCGACGCACGGCTGCGCCTCCGCGTCCTCGGCCTCGACACCGGCCCGCACTTCCCCGCCCAGGTGGGATATTCGGAGGAACATATCGAGGGATACCGTCGGGTGGTAGAGGCGAGCGGCATCCGCGAGTGGGTCGACTGGGACGCATCGGCCTTCGAGTGAGTCCCAAACGAGGGAAACCATGACCGACATCTACAGCCGGCTAGGCGTCACGCCTGTAATCAACGGCATCGGCAACAAGACGTTTCTCGGCGGCTCGACACCGACCGCCAGAGCCAAACAGGCCATGGAAGACGCAGACTACTACTACTGCTCCATGCCCGAGCTCATGGACCGCACGGGCGAACGGGTCGCCGAGCTCCTCGGCGTGGAGGCGGCATTCATCACGTCAGGCTGCGCCTCCGCCATCCTCCACGCCGCCGCGGGAGTCATGGCCGGTCCTGAGAAGGAAGACCTTGGCAAACTGCCCGACACGACGGGCATGAAGCACGAGTTCATCTTCCAGCGAAAGCAGCGCTACTTCTACGATAGGTGCTACGTCGTCCCCGGCGGTACGCTCGTCGTGATTGGGGACGAGGAGGGATGCACCGCGCAGGAAATGGAAGAGGCCGTAACTCCGGATACCGCGGGCATCGGGTACGTCGACAAGACGCGCGGAGCCGAAGACCCGTCAACTGTCTCGATCCCCGACGCCATGGACATCGGACGCAGACACGATGTCCCGGTCATAGTCGATGCCGCCTACCAGGCGTACCCCATCGACCGGATGCGGTGGATTTCTGGTGCCGCCGACCTCGTGTGCTTCGGAGGAAAATACTTCGGTGCGCCGAGCTCGACTGGCTTTCTCTGTGGACGCGCCGATCTGGTGCACGACGCCACTCGTCAGGGATTCGTCGCCTCGCAGTCGGGTGATCGGCCCCGCTCTTTCGGTCGCTCGATGAAGGTCGACCGGCAGGAGATCGTCGGCATGGTCGTCGCCCTCGAAGAGTGGCTGACCATTGACCACGAGGACAGGATACTCGGCCTTCTTGCCATGGCACAGATCATCCAAAGCGCCGTCGACGACGTTGCGGGTGTTTCGACCGATTTCGAGCGCATCGAGAGTCACGCATCGGCAGCCCTGATGGTAGATTTCGACCCGGAGGTGATTTCGGTGACCGGACACGCGGTTGCCGACGAACTGGCTGGGGGGACGCCGAGCATACTCGTCGGTCACCAGGACGCTTCAATACGCATCGCCCTCCACACGCTCCACGAAGGCCAGCCGGAGGTTATTGCGGAACGCCTGCGCGCTGCGCTACGCTAACCGCCGAACACAGGCGCCGTATCTGAAAAGCGATGAATTAGGACAGCTTCTCGTTTATGCAGTGCGGGAAAATCAACTCGGAAGGCTGAACATGACAGATATCTACACGCGACTGGGCGCGCGTCCGGTCATCAACGCAAGCGGCAACACGACGGTTTGGGGAGGCTCCACGCCTTCCCCGGCAGTCCAGCGGGCAATGGACGAGGCCAGTGGCTACTGGGTCGAGATGGCCGAGCTGTTGGAGAAGTCCGGCGAGTTGATCGCCGAGGCGCTCGACGTCGAGGCGGCCTACCCTACGTCCGGCTGCTTCTCCGCGCTCGTCCTCAGCACCGCGGCCCTGATGACCGGCAGCGACCCCGATAAGATGGCGCAGATCCCCGACACGACCGGGCTGAAGAACGATTTCGTCTTCCAGGAAGCGCAGTCCTACGGCTACGACCGGGCCTACAGCGTTCCGGGAGGAAAGCTCGTAAAGGTCGGCGACAAGAACGGCTGCTCCATCGAGCAGATGGAGGCGGCAATCGGCCCCTCGACGGCCGGCATCGTCTACCTCGTGACCAAGAACAACACCGACTCGGTCGTCAGCTATGACGATGCGACCAAACTCGCCCACGACCACGGCCTGCCCATCCTCGCCGACTGCGCGGCCCAGATCTACCCGATCGACTACTTCCTCGAAAACGCCCAGAAGGCCGACCTGGCCTGCTTCGGCGGCAAGTACATGGGTGCCCCCCACTCGACAGGATTCCTGTGTGGCCGAAAGGACTTAGTCGATGCGGCCGTGGGGCATGGATTCATCTCTCCGGGCAAACCGTTCGGACGCGCCATGAAGATGGACCGGCAGGAGATTGTCGGCCTCGTCACCGCCGTGAGTGAGTGGTTCGCAATGGACCACGAGGAGCGCCTCCTAATGGCCGGAGGAAAGCTCGGAATCATCCAAGACGCCGTGAGCGGCCTCGATTCTGTCGCGGCCACGTCGATTGAAGCCTCCGACAACTACATGGCCATCGCTTTGAACGTAACGCTCGATACGAAAGCCCTGGGCAAGGACGCTCCCGGCGTTATCGAGGCCCTGAGCAACATGTCGCCCCGCATCCGTGCCGACACCGCCGGAGCAGACTCCCTCCTGCTCGTCGCCCACAATCTCACGGACGGTGAGCCGGAGATAGTCGCCGAAAGCCTTCGGACGGCCCTGTCGGAATAGCTCGTACTTCCCGCAAGGCGGCTTTGCCTTCATACAGTCTCTTTAGGAGGAACCCTCTGTGCCTACTCAAGACCGGTTCTCCGTCGGCTTTGTCACTACCGAAAACCCCCATTCGCTCATGCACATGCGGACCCTGGAGGTGCTGCCCGAAGTCGAAGCCGTCCATGTCTGCCACCTGGGTGGCGGCGATCGGGACGCCATCCGACAGGCGTCCTCGAAGATCGTCTCGGAGTCCGAGAATCTGGAAGAGATGCTGAAGCACGATGTGGACGCTCTCTTGGTCTCCGTACGAAACGACGAGTGCCCCTCAGTGCTCGACGCCGCGATCGACGCAGGCAAGGGCGCCCTATTCGAAAAACCTGGAGCCCTGACGGCGGACCGCCTTCGCGGTATCGCCGATGCCGCCGGGGGCAAGAACCTAACGATGGGCACCATGCTGACGTTTCGGAACGATCCCGTCATCCTCGACGTCAAGCGCGCCGTAAACGGAGGCACGCTGGGAGACATCATGGCCGTAGAAGCTAGGCAAGTGACCTCACAGGTGCGTTACCGCGACCCAAACTTCTGGCTGTTCGACAAGTCGAAGGCGGGCAGCGGCATCTTGTCGTGGCTGGGGTGCCATCACATCGACGCCCTGTGTTACCTGCTCGACGACCGGATCGAGTCGGTGTCCGCCATGGTGGACACCAAGAACCCCTTTCCCATCGACGTGGAGGACACCGCTTGCCTTGTCGTCAGGTTCAAGAGCGGCGTACTCGGCACCATCCACGCGGGATATCATCTAGTGGGGAGCTCATCAGGGTACTCCGGCGCGAGGTACGACGCCTTCATGGCCCTGAGAGGCACGGAGGGATACGTCCGCATCCCCCTCTCCGAGCGAGGAGGCTACAGTCTAAACAGCATCGCCGACGGATGGGCTTCTGGTGGTGTCCGCGACTACTCTTTCACGCCCCCAAGCTCTCCGGCCTACGGCGGAGTCGCTGGCGAGGAGTTCGTTCGACAGTTCCTCCACGCTTCACGCGACGGCGAAACTGCCCTCGCGTCGATAGAGGCCATGGTCCACGTGCTGGACATTATTGAGGCCGCGATTGAGTCCTCGGAAACGGGCAGGATGGTTACGGTCCGTTAGACGTCATACTCTATCTGCAGTTCCACGTGGCGAAGGGAAAGTATCTCACCCTTCATGACCGTCCGCATGACCGTGCGAATCTCGATCTCGTTCTCGCCCTTTCTGAAAGGCGGACCGTCCAGCTCGTACTCGATGACCCCGCCGTCGTAGTCTACCTCGGCGAGACGATCGGGGAACTTTGTCCACTCCTGTCGGCTCCACGTCCCAAATCGCCGTGTCGCCGTTTCGGATGGCAGCGGAACACCGTTGACCAACACCTCGATCTCATCTTCCGCGGAGATGTCGCTGAATCCCAACTCCAGCGTGCACCACGCGATTTCGCCGTCAGCCGCGGCCCGCTCGACGTCGTCGCCAATCGTGAGTGAGAGTCCCGTCCCTCGCCCGGTCAGGTTGAAGCCCAGACCGACCGGAAGTTGCACTGCAGGCACCGCATACCGGAATGCGTATGAGTGTAGATCGTTTGGCGTGAGTCGCTCCATGTACTCCATCTCGTATCGCTTCGTGGCACGCGCGAGTCGGTCGGGGTCGGTCAGGACATTCAGCACCCGCCGCTTCCAGTCCGCTGACTTGTGCCAGAAGTTGAAGAGGTATAGGCCCGACGCCCCGCCCTCATACAGGCGCGAGGCTATGGCTTGGACAGACTCCTCCTCCGTCGCCGGACGCAGCGATTCGATTGCCCCCAGTATTTGGCAGTCGGTGCCTTGCGCCGCGTCTACGAACTCCTCGACTGGCGCGTGCAGCGGAATGAAGCCTCCTCCTGCAGCTACCGTATCGACAATCCCCTCCCGTATCCACGTCTCCACGTCGAGCCCGATTCGCGCCGAGTCAGCCAGGGTCGGCGGCACGCGGACCAGTATCTCAAGATCCCGCCCGCTGGAGGCGGATACCTCGTCCATGCGCGCCCTGATCCGCCGCAGCATGTCCGTTATCAGATGACGGCTGCCATACGCCTCTTCGACGCGGATGAACGCCGGATGGCGCATGAAGTCGAGTTCCACCCCGTCCGTATCGAAGCGCTCAAACAGGTCGATAACCAATGCGGCGACGTGCGACCTCACCTCCGGTCGGGCGTAGTCGAGCCCCGTGCGAATGCCCCACTGGGTTGTGTTCGGTACGAATTCCTCATCCGCTTGACCGAGCAGGTACTCCGGATGGTCTTGCCGAATGCTGCCGACATCATCGGCAACAGAGCGGTCGTAGTGAGAGTTCATCCTGACCGACGGCAGGAACTTGAGGCCTATCTCATGGCAGAATTTCGTGAAGATCGTGACGGGCCCACCGTCGGAGTCGATGAGCCGCCGCAAGTTTTGGGCCGCCAGATCGTTCTCGCGACCTTGTGGAAGATAGTTGGGTTGAGCGAGAATATCCAAGGTCTCGTAACGCTGACGGCCCGTATCTCCCATGCACCAGGAGAGGGTGTCGAGCCCGGAGTCCACGTAGGTATCGACGATCCGCTCCTTGAGTACAGCCGTCGTCACGGGAGTCATGATCTGCGACATGATCCATCCGTCGTCATTCAATACGATGCGCTTGGGTTCGGACATGAGAGAAATCCTTCGTGAGATGGGAGACTTGCGATTCAGTTTTCGCTCGTAGAGAGCCTTCGAGTCGACAACAAATGATCGGGTGTATACTATACAGTAAGGAAGCCAGTACCGAACCGTGAGGCTTTGGAGACGCTGCGCAATTGGTCGAGAACGTTGGCCTCACAGAGAAGATTTGGTGCAGCATTGCGAGCTAGCAGATACAGAGTAGCCGGCGCGGTGATGCTGGCCGTCGGGGCGCTGTTGCTGACTGCGTCCGGCGGGTACTACGCATACGCCCAGTTCACGAAGATGGGGCGTGACGACCTAGTTCATCAGGTACAACGCCCTACCCTCTCCGGTGGGCTTTCATCCGCCTATGTCGATGCTGAAAGCCACCCCGACGTAGGACAGTCCCAAGCGATTGAGATGGCGTCTGCCGCCTCGCACCCAGAGCATCGCGTGGCTAGGGGAACGTCGAATGCATCGGAGGCAGCCACCCGGACAGAGGCGGTGGACCCCGAAACTCCAGTCTTCGACACTGAGAAGCTGACTTCGCCAGGACAGCCGGAAACGGTGCAGGCACCCATAGACGCACCTCTTGATGTCCCAGCCTATAGGGTAGAAGAATCCGATGCTTGGACTCCCAGCACAGAGCAGATAAGTATGATCGCTGTGCCCGAAAACGGTCGTATCGGCGCGGCTATCAAGGAATTGGTCCTTCTGCAGGCCCGACGCCCCGGATACGTGGGCATTGAACCGGAGGAGCAGACAGCTGTCGATCAGATTGACATCGAGAAGTTTGAGATCGAGCCCACCGCGGGAAATAGCTCGTCGATACGCGTTATCTCGCCAAATTCAAACCGGAATCCGACGACGAACGAACAGATGATAGCCGCGTTGCTTGAATCCAACTTTAAGCGCGCGACGCCCGCCATCCCAGAGCCTGAATTCGCCACGCGAATGATAATTCCCGAAATCGGCCTGAGAGCCACTGTCGAAGAGCTCGAAGTCGTCGAAGAGGATGACAGCCGCACGTGGGAGACTCCGAAACACGTCGTGGGACACATCCCAACCACGGCGAAGCCCGGAACCTCGGGTCAGGGCTGGTACTTCGGTCACCTCGAAAGTCCTATTAGCGGCGAGGGCAACATATTCCGCCACTTGCCTGAATTGGCCGCTCGGTTCAAGCGAGGAGAGCAATTCACCATCCAATTGGACGCAGGCAACGACAGATACGTATATCAGGTCTACAGAACCGACGTCGTCCATGCGAGTGAGTTCGCCGTGTCGGACTCAGGCTTGAACGATATTACGCTGGTGGCCTGCTGGCCACAGTTCGAATACTCGGAGCGGGTCCTAGTAACTGCCGCCCTCGTGGACATCGTCGAGATACCGGAGTCCGAGCGTATTCAGCCGAGTTCCGGTTAGTTGCAGTTGCGCTCTGACCGTTCGCACTATCGACACTCTCCTGCCCGAGTGCAGTTCTCGCATCTGCTTGAGTCCTCTTTGGCTCCTGTCACCACGCCGTGAGCATCACCCTACGCATTGGCATCCTCGTCGTAGGCACACTGTTCATCGTGGGGCTTGTGGGTCTCTTGGCATGGGGACTGTCCAACAGGTCTTCCATCACGGGACTGAGCGGCATTACCCGGGTCGATCAACCCGCTCCCGACTTTCGGTTGGAGTTGCTCGGTGACGGCGATATCACGCTATCCGAACAGCGCGGCAAAGTCGTGGTCATCAACTTCTGGACATCGACATGCCCCCCCTGCCGCACGGAGGCCCGCGACCTGGAGGCCGCGTCGCAAGTTTATCAAGACAAAGATGTTCTCTTCGTTGGCGCGAACATTCAGGACACCCCGGAGCCCGCGAAACGGTTCCTCGATGAGTTCGGAGTCACCTACCCCAACGGCCTCGACGTAGGGGGACGCATCTCCATCGACTATGGAGTCGTAGGCATCCCTGTGACGTTCGTGGTCGACGGCGACGGAACGGTGGCTCGACGGTGGGTCGGCGAGATCGACATCGACACGCTCAAGACGTGGATCGACGAGCTTCTCGCAGGTGCGGCCCCAGAGGGGGACACGGAGGGCGTCAACAAGGACAGTTACTACCGCTTGGACGAACTCTAGAGTTCGTCTAAGAGCCTTCCCGTATCCTCAAGGTGAATTGGGAGAGTTGATGCGTGTTACGGGCAAGGGGTGAGACCACCACGACAGTGTTCCACACTTCGTCGCCCAGTCCTCTTACCGCGATGTCACCGTGCCCATGCTGGTCGATTTCCATTCGGCGCACGGTGTCGGTCCCGTCACGCTCGCGCTCAATGACAAGCACGACGTAATTCAAGGGCACGACGTTGTCGATACGCTCGAATCCCCGTGCGCTCCACCCACCGTCGCTCTCAGCATCATCAAGGAACTCGAGTTCCGGTATTCCTATGTCGTCGATCACGAGACCATTCTCGTACACCGCGGCATCGGTAATGTACTCAAATCGGACCAGCAGCTTTGATCCCGCAAATTGGGTGAGGTCGATGCGTTCTTGAAGCCAGCCTAGGGACGCCCCCGTGTAGCCGTGTCCGTAGCTGTTGCCTACTGGGTTCTCCTCGGTGGTGTGGTCGCCCTCCAAGATGATCCAGGTCTCACCTCCGTCGGGTGACGCCTCCACGTAGGCATAGTCCCAACCCTCCTCGATGTCGAACCACACCATGAATTCGAGCGTCGCCTCCGAAAGGTCCGTGAGATCGAACTCGCGGGTCAGCGTGGTGTCAATGGAGTCGCCACGGTTGCCCCACCAACACCGGTCCCCACTATGGCACCTGGTAGGCACCTGCCGCGTGGTCGCATCGCCCTGAAATTCGATTTTGATGTCACCGGACAGTGTTGAGAAATCAAAGTACCTCGATGAATACGGCGCGAGGTATCCCGTCGTCTTTCCTAGCTCGTCAATTTGGTCGATCCGTGAGACCTGTACTTGATGATCGGAATATCCGTATAGTCCCGTCTCCGAATCGAGGTAGTTGGCGGCTATCCAGTCGGCGTATACCTCGTCGAATGTTTTCCCATGCGGACGGAGAAAATCGTTGATGCCCTCGACACCATCGGCAGGGTTGGCAATGAGTTCATGGAGGCTGCCGGAGTCGCCGTAGTGTTCGAGCAAATAGAGCATGAAGAGGGTAGCGGCGCCATAGTGAGGTATGCTGCCGGCGCCTTCCACCCAAAATGTGAGCTGAGTCTGCGGTCTTCCAAGGAATGCTTCGATGAAGGTCGGCGAGTAGCCGACCAGTTCCGTTGCCACTTCCGACAGGCCCTCGTTGATCCAAGCCTCCTCTCCCTGATCGTGCGCCCAGTGGATGGCGTGCTGGAGTTCATGAGTCAACACCTTCATGTATTCGGGCGTGCCGGGCCGGAACGCAGCCCCGTCCATGAAGAGCATTTCCCGCTCGTTGCTATGGGGATGCGTATGCCGTGGGAATTCGTTGCGCGAATCGAAGTACCCTGCAACTCCACCACCGAGATCGGAGTGAAGGATGGTCAGCCGGGAATCGCCGTCCACTCCCGGGTTCCACACATCACCAAAGGACTCCAACATCTGGGGTCGAATGCTGCTTTCGTACTCGCTCGCGGCCAGTCGCAGGTCCTCGTCCGAAATGTCCAGCACCTCATCCACATACCAGTATGCGTTGGGACTGACGACCTGAAGCGTCGCGTCGACCACATACGTCGTGTCGGTATCAATGTCTACCACGAAGAACTGTTGTTGATCTCCAACTTGCTCTTCGATGGGAACGGCATCCAATGTCCGGTGCGAGCCTTTCGGCACTCCACCGAGTCGTTCGGCCAGAGTGTGAAGATCGCGCTCCGGCAGTTCGTGTGGAAGACTGCGAGGGAGGACAGCGGAGGGACTAGCTAATGCTGTCGGCTGTGGAACGGGCGTAGCTGCTTCAGGTACAGCGGGAACGTCTGTAGCCGCGGGAGGTGAATCTGAAATCGGAGATGCACCGGCCGTGGCAGGTGTGGGTGACTCGGCGGCTTCGTCAGCGGGAAGCGGCATAGCTGTAGGCGTGGGACGTTTCGCCGCCTGCCCGCACGATGCGATTATCAGCATCGTCAAAATTGTGGTCGCGATAAGAACCGGTACCAGCGTGCGACTCTTTCGGCTCAAACGGTGAAATATGCTCATAGTAAGTACAACGGTCATTCGGCAATGGGGTTCTAATATCTGATGGGACCAAAGACAACGCTGCTGCCGCAACACCCTGATTCACATACATGAAATGTAGCTCAGCGTTTCCCAAATTGTCATCCATCGCCGTCACTGTGTATGTGATACTGTCTACAAGAGGGTCCCATCTCAGGCGTAAATCCGGATTCAAGGACTGCGGCGAAGCCGGGTACGCATAGACACCACCATATCTATTATCGACAGTCTGATCTCAGGGAGCGGTGCGAATTTGCCTAGACGCCCCTACGGTGAATGCCAATTGAGACGGACTGCGCGCTCGTCAATGTGTGCGTCAGCAGCGACCCTTGCCGGAATCATTACCCTCATCACTCTGGCAGCCTGCAGCTCCGGTGACGATCACACACTGCCCTCCGATCCTAAAGTCAACCCGAGCCCAATTGGCACCGAAGTGCGTGCGACGCCGACTATCGAAGCAATTCCAACCGCCGAGAGCTCGGACTCCCTCGGCTCGATGATGCAATCTCGGGTTAATCATAGCGCTACACTGCTTCGGGACGGTCGTGTGTTGGTAGTGGGAGGAATGGATGAGGGGTTCAATCCTCTCGGTACAGTCGAGATATTCGAACCTGAGACGAACCGCTGGTTCGCGGCGGATGAGATGAAAGAGGCTCGAACGGAACATTCCGCCACGCTCCTGAAGGACGGTCGAGTGATGGTAACGGGCGGGATGAATGAAAAGCTCGAACTATTAGGCACAACTGAGATATTCGATCCCAGTACAGGGAAGTGGTCGGAGCACGAGGGCATGCGAACGGTGCGCCGGGGGCACTTTGCGCTTTCTCTTCACGACGGCAGGGTGGCAGTCGTAGGAGGAGTAGGCCAAACCCTGGGCGGCATGGGCATTCTTGCGAACATCTCCGCTGTAGGGGCGCTGCTGTCGACCGAAATCTACGACCCGCAAACGGACACGTGGTCTCGAGCAAGCGACATGCGCGAGGGGCACAGCGGCGGCCTTGCCTTGGTGCTGAAAGATGGCAGGGTGCTCATCGCGGGCGGGTACAATCAGGCCGAAGGGCTAGCGTCTTCCGAGGTATTCGACCCCTCCATCGACGAGTGGATGCGGACGGCTACGATGGCCCGTAAGACGTTCGCGAATACGGCGATCGTGCTCTCAGACGGCACCGTCTTGTTCACGGGAGGCTTCGGCATGTCAAGAGCCAAGGGGGGCATAATTCCCGGAAGCGAAGTGTTCGATCCGAAGACGAACGAATGGAGCAAGGCCCCTGACACGGTGCATGGAAGAATGAAGCACACCATCACACTGCTTCCGGACGGTAGAGTCATTGCCATTGGGGGGTCAATCGCAAGCGGTCCGGTCAACTCTGCGGAGTACATGGATCCAATGACTTGGGCGTGGTCGGAGATCGCCCCGATGTCAGTAGAGCGCTCCGGACACACTGCGACCCTGCTCAACGACGGTCGGATTTTGGTCGCTGGCGGGGCGACCGAAAAGACGGTCGAAGCGTACGACGCCGACACGGATGAGTGGACAAGCAGCGGTCCCTAAAGTCTACGCCCCTGTCTTGACCAGCTTCTGCATCGACCGCAGCTCGCGAGGTGGCTCCATCTTACTGCCGTAGTCGCTGTACGACACCTCGGCAACATAGATGTCTCCCTTTGAGTCTACCGCGATGCCGTGCGGCGAGTAGAACCTGCCCGGCTCGTCGCCGTAGCTCTCTCGTCCGACTCGCGCCAAGAGTGTACCGTCGGTCTGGTAGATCGACACGCGAGGGCCGAGATCGGTGCCTATCACGTTCGACGCGATCCCCGCGAAGTACTCGCCAACATAGACGATGTCGCTCTCGCCTCGTTTGTCGATGTACACGGCTGCGGCCCTAGACATATTCACCCACTGCGTCTCGTATTTACCGTTCTCATCGAAGATCTGCACGCGGTGGTTTTCCCGGTCGCCGATGTAGACGTACCCGTCGCTGTCAATGTCGATGTTGTGGACGATGTTGAGTTGTCCCACGTCGGTGCCTGACTCTCCCCACGTGCCAAGGTAATTGCCATCGGGATCATAGGTATGAACATGCGCGTTTGAGTATCCGTCGGCGACGTAGAGAATCCCGTTGCGGGGGTTGACGCCCACGTGCGTAGGCCGGTTGAACGGCTTGCCGCTCATGGCAGGAGCCGGATTGCCAGGATCTCCCAGTGTGAATATCAGCTTCCCATCGGTCGTGAGTTTTCTTATTGTGCTGTCGCCGTTGTCGACGCAGTACACCGAGTCGTCGGGACCGATGGTGATCCCGTGTGGCGTATCGAAGATACCCTCGCCCCAGGAGCGCAGGAATTTCCCGTCGCTGTCGAAGACGATGACCGGGTGCCCGCCCCGGTTGAATACGTAGACATTGTCGCTGCTGTCTACTGCGACTGCCGTTGCCTCCTGATAGATCCAACCGTCGGGCAGTTCGCCCCAATTGTCGCCGGAGACCTCATACGTGTATTCGCCGCTGCCGAGTTGTGCCATGTTGTGCTGCTTCCTTTTTTGTTGTGATTCTAGCGGGCCAGTTCAAGCAAGATCGGAACGCCCATGTCGATGTACTTCTGACGGGTGTCGGACGTGTTGTTGCGGTGGACCAGCTTGGTTCCGGTGCCTTCGAGCTGTTTGAGAACGTGCTTCACACAGTCGTCGACGGACCGGAACGGGTGATTCGGGTGGATTTCTATATCGAGCGTCAAGTCCATCGGGCCGAACGAGAGGCAGTCGACGCCGGGCTTGGCGAGGATGTGCGCGTTGGAAACGGAGTGGAGAGACTCGATTTGAATCCAGAGGACTCCGGTGGAGTTCCACCACTTGCGGTAGGCGACATGATCGCCGCCGCGCTCTGCAAAGCCGAGGCGGGTGCGGCCTCCCCAGCTTCGGACTCCATCGGGGATGTAGTAGAAGTTGCCGACGGCCTCGTCGACCGTTTCCTCGGTCTCGACCTGTGGGACCTCGACGCCGGTGGGGCCGAGATCGAGATAGTTGCCGATCAAGTAAGTTAGGCGAGTGTGCTTGATTCGGAACTGAACGTGGATCCCGATTTCAGCAGCCATCTCGCAGAATGCGACGATGGTCTCCTCATTGAAGGCGGTGTGCTGACTGTCGGTGCTGACGAAGTCGTACGGCCCCGAAGCGATGATGTCTTCGAGACGCCCTTTTTGAGTGGTAGGTGGGACGCTTACGCCGAGCAACTGCTCTCCAGCGTGAATGCGCTTCTTGAGCGTGAGCGCGCTCGAATTCGTCGGTTCCATTTGTCGTGTTACCTCTTCACGTGTAATGTGCGGGGCATATTGTATGGCGTTAATGCTTTGCGGTCTAGGGACTGCATAACTGGTATTGGCGTCGGAGAACCAGGCCTAGACCGGCTCGACCGAAATGACACAGCGGAATTCGGCCATCGTCGTGTGGTAAACTCTGCGCCTGTGCGCGTTATGAACTTGATACTAATTCGACATGCCGAGAGCACGGCGAACTCCGAGGGGCGTTGGCAGGGCCGAGCAGACTTTCCGTTATCGGATGCCGGCCGCTTACAGGCTAACCGATTGAAGTCGCGGCTGGCGCGTGAGGACTACACGCCCACGCACATCTACTCCAGTCCGCTGAGCCGGGTGCTCGAAACCGCACAGATCGCTTCTTCCAACTGGGACAACCCGATCGAGTTGTGGGACGAACTGATGGAGCACGACGTGGGAACATTTTCCGGGCTCACCTGGGCGGAGATCGAGGAGCGGTACCCCGAGCAAATAAGGGACTTCCTGGCGAATGGCAACTTTGACGCAATAGAAGGGGCCGAGACCCACGATGAAATCCTGGTTCGGGCGGGGACTATCGTGGACAGGCTTATTTCCGAGCACGAAAACGATGACCGGGTGCTGGTCTTCTCCCACGGCGGCATATTGACCCATGTCATCTACCGGCTCCTGGGCACGGACCGGCTGTGGACTCTCAGGATTCGCAACACGGCTATTTTCGAGTTCTCCATTGACGTGGAGAAGTGGCACGAAGACGGCCGGACGCGCACCAACTTTGATCTGTGGAGCATCATCAGGTTCAACGATGCCCGCCACCTCGACGGAAGCGAGGAGTGAGGGTCTAGCCGAGGAAGAGACGGAGGTGGGCGGCCTCCTGGATGTAGTGGTCGATCCCGACGGTAGAGCTGTCGCGGTTGAGGCTGGCCCAGATGGCGCTGGTCAGGCCCTCGTGAACCCGGTCCAACTCGTCGGTGAACCGGCCAAGAATGTCCATGTAGGGATCTCCGAGCAGTTCTTTGACGTGTCGCTCGTTGGCGAACTGCAGGGCCGCCCGCAGATCGCCGTCCAAGCTGGGATACACTTCACGGACGAAGGCGAGATCGTCATCGTCGAGCGCACCGAGTCCAAGAAGCTCGGGCGGCACGCCGATGGAGTAGAGGGAGGCCGAGAAGCCGATGGCGCGAGGAAGGGTCACGCCGCCGACGCCGCCGAGGGAGCGGCCATACCCGAAGAGTCCGACGTGCATCTTGCGTTCTCGGCGTTTCGGGACATGCGACGAGACGTTCCTGATGGTGTCGGCCAGACGCTGCACCTGTGACTGATACTCGGCGGTTGTCTTTTCAATTATCTCGACGGCCCGCCCCTGCTCAACGGGTACGGGTTCGCCGCGCTCGTGGTCGTGGATCTGCGAGATGGCGTTGCGGACGGTGTCCTGACCGTAGTCGTACTTGAACGCGGACTGGACGGTGAAGGTCTGAGCGGTAGGATACTCGGTGAAGGCGCGTTCGACGTTCACGGGGGTCAGGTGACCCCGGAACGGCACCGACCCGGCACCGATGATGGGATAGAGGGGGATGCCCAGCTTTTGCTCAAGGTTGTGCAGACGCAGGAGTCCGACTTTCAGGATCAGTTCGGCACCTACGATGCCATAGTTGAGCGCGGGGTCGCTCCGAGCGAGAAACACCCGCTGGTACGGAAGGTCCCTGTCCCGAACGTACTCCTCCACGATGCGGTCGCTGTGGAGAATATGCTCCATGTCCTCGATGAGGGGAATCACCCGAAGGCGCTTTGGGAGGAACTCTCCCACCCAGTCCTTGACGGACTGGCCGTCGAGCAGGTCCCGGTCCTCCTGTCCGACGATGATCTTTCGATAGTAGGCCTCAACCAGGGATATCTCCTCGGCTGAGGTCGTCATGGGAAGGATGACCTCCTGGATGGGAGCGAATTGCGCATCGCCATAGAAGCCTTGCACCGTATCCCAGGCCGAGGGCACGCTCTGGAGTGCCTCGACCATCGACTTTCGCATGTCGCGCTCGATACGCGGATTCGGCACGCGCAGCGTCAGGGCGATGTCGCGACCAAGCAACCGTTCCTGCCGAAAGAAGGCCGGGTAGTTTGTGAGCAGCTTGCGGACTACTTGATTGTCGGCTTCCTTGCCCTCGGAGTCCCACATCTGCTCGTCGCAACCCATGGCGAAAACGCTGACGGCCTCGGCGACCTCGCCTTCGCCTTTCAGCACTCCCCTTTTGTCGGCATTTGGGGCCGGCGTGGCGTTGTCCGGATGCTGAGTGCTCATCACTTTTGGGATTAGTGGCATGATGCGTCTCCCCTACTCAATAGCCCGAGAAAATTTGGTGCATCATCGAATCTAGGACCGGCGTGATTGTAACAGGACGGTCAATTATCGCCCAATCCGCTGTTACCTGAATACTGTAGTTTCGTTACGTACAGTAGAGTGACGTGATCGCTGTGTTCACCCTCACCCTAGCCCTCTCCCACGACGGGAGAGGGGACTTTCTTCGTCGCAGCAACTCCCGTTACTCATCCTCGCTGAGGTAGACACCGTGGACCTCGGAGTTGAAGGCCTCGTAGCAGGAGTAGTAGACGCAGAAGAGGCGCCCGTCCGGGAGTCGGACCACCGAGGGATAGCCGCAATTCCAGTCGGTTCCCTGATAGACCTGCGCGGCATACTTCCACGTTTCGCCGCCGTCAGCAGTCATGCTTACGCTCACACCGGGTCGCTTCGGGTCGCGGTCGCGATAGAAGCAGGCTACGGCTCCGGAGCGGAGTTGGAAGAGGAACGGGGTCTGACCCTGAAACGGCTGCGGACGGGGCTCCGTCCACGTGCGGCCCTCGTCGGAGGAGTAGGATAGGTAGCTGTCGAAGGGAGGTTCCTGCGTGCGGATCACGGCCATGAACCGGCCATCAGGCAGCCTTATCACGGCGGGCTCGTAGAAGATGATCTTGGAGGAACGGGCCACGACCGTCTTGTGTCCCCACGTCCTGCCCATGTCGGATGAGAACGCAACGGCGGCGTGGGTGCTGCCACCCGGTTCGTCCGCGCCGTAGATGGGGAGCATCCAGTCGCCGTCACTCGTGATCAGGGCGTGGTCCATGGCGTGAGGCTCGGTGGAGGCGTCGAAGAGGGCGAGCTCTTCACCCATGGGGCCCCATGTCAGGCCTCCGTCGGTGGAGCATATAGGGTGGACGTGGGACTCCGGCGAGCCGACACGACGGGCCTTCATCACGAACATGACGAGGTCGCCGTCGGGCGTTTGTACCATGCGATTGCCGCCGCTGCAGTCCCAGCCCGGCAGGGCAGCGACAGGGTGCGGCTCAGACCACGTGCGTCCGCTGTCCGAGGAGCGCGTTGTCACGACGGCTCCATCGTCGATCATGTCGTGGTCGCCCACGACGTGACGGCTGGCGAGACGGTAGCCGACCAGGAGGTCACCGTTCTCTAGCTGTTGGACACCCGCCAACGCCCTCGAGTGCGGCTCAGACCCGCCCGCGATGAGCACTCTTTCCAGTATTTTCATGTAGCTCAATCCTCTGAGGAATTCTGGGCAGGCACGCCAAGACTCGTGAAGGTGTCTTGGAGGTAGTCGACGGTGTAGTCCACCATGCCCTCGATCACCAGCCTTCCTTTCTCGGCCGTGGCGAGGCTGGAGCGGCCCCATACGCCGTCGGGACAGAACTCCTTCATGGGCAGGTAGTCGAAGTACACGGGGCCGACGTCGGGAACGTGGTTGACGCGAGAATCGCCCACCTGTCCGGGAGCTAGGTGCAGCATGACAGAGGTCTCCAGTTCACCGGCGTGCTGCTCGTCAGGGTAGCCGTCCAGTATGTCGTCCAGCTTTGCGCCTGCGTCCTGACCGGGGCTCACGAGGACGACCTTGCCAATGGACTGGCTGAGGTTCAGGTCGCGCACGGCGAGTTTCAGAATCAGGTTGCCGCCGTGGAAGTTGAGCACAGCGATGCGACGGAACCCCTCCTCCAGCAGACTCTCTGCGATGTCGGTCACGACCGCTCCTAGCGTTTCGGGGGCAAGAGATATCGTGCCTCGGAAACCCGTGTGGGCCTGCGAACAGCCGTAGGGAATGCCGGGGAGGAGGAAGGCGTCGAGGCGCTCAGCCACCTGCCTCGCCACGATCTCGCCCTGAAACCAGTCGACGGATAGCGGCAGGTGCGGACCGTGCTGCTCGATGGCGCCGACGGGCAGGGCGGCGGTGTCAACGCTGCTGCGTTCGAGGTCGAGGTGGGTCGATGTCACGTCGTACATGCCGCAAGTCCTTCCAACATTATGACTGTTGAGCGAGAGTCTCTTACATGGAGAGACCGCTATGATAAAGCAAACGAAAGCTTGCGGCGGCGCTTGACGGATATCGGAGGGCCGAAATAGTATGTTCCACGTTGTTCGGGCCGTCTTCGGCACCAGCATTCCGGAGCGGGAAGTCTGAACCCAATTCCATCGGCAAAGGCATGAAATCATCACCCTACCCAGCGTCGGGTAACTCCGGGCTTCCGTCAGATGGATGACCTCAACGTCGTCGACGAGTGGGATGCGGGCGACATGGGTTGCGGGGAGATACTCATCCTGCTGAGAACGCGGATGCGTGATTTCGCCGCCGGGGACGTACTCAAGCTAACGACTCGCGACCTGGGAGCGCCGGAGGACTTGCCCGCGTGGTGCAGACTGACCGGACGGCGGTTGGTCCGCGCCGAGCACCCGGACTATTGGATCGAACAGACAAGCAACTAAACGACGAATCGGAGAGGAATTAAGCATGGCCGGAAAGTTTTGCGTCAGTCTCACCTGCGCCAAAGACAATACCGACAAGGCGACGGTGGCCTTCGTAGTCGCCAACGCCGCGCTCGGGTCGGAGAAGGAGACGATGGTGTTCCTGAGCACCGAGGGCGTCCGCGTGTCGCAGAAGGGCTACGTCGACGACGTCCACGAGGAGGGGTTCATGCCACTCAAGGAGCTGATGGACGTCTTTGCCGAAGGGGGAGGGACGATCTACGTGTGCGCGCCCTGCTTCAAGAAACGGGGACTTGATGAGAACAACCTCGTCGACGGGGCCGTGATGGTGGGAGGCGCGAAGCTGGTGGAGTTTCTCTCCGACGGGACTCCCAGTGTCACGTATTAATCATCGGTTCCATAATATTTTGGTCTACCACTCAAAGAACACCCTCACCCTAACCCTCTCCCACAACGGGAGAGGGGATACTCCCCCTTCGGCCCGGCCGTCCTATCCAAATGGAAACGGGTCTAGGCGTCCGTCGACAACGGCCTGAGCGATACGTATTCGATGGACCTCGTCGACCAGCACACCCACGAACCCGACGCCAGCTTTGACGGGGGCGACCTTGATTGCGGCGGCGGGCTGCTTCTCCTGATTCGCAGGCACATCGATCCACTGGAGCCGGGCGGACTGCTGGAGATACTCTCCACCGACTCGACCGTGGAGATCGAGCTGCCCGCGTGGTGTCGGTTGACCGGCAACGAGCTGGTCTCTTGGACGAAGAGCGGCGGCAGGCGAAGTTTCCTCGTGTGCAAGGGCGCCTTCACCGAAAGGATTGGCAGTCGAGCAGATTCCCCTGCCCTCTCACAGCAGCTTCGGGTGGAGGTGTCGGTGCCCGATTCGCTTCCCAAGCCCTCGCAGGCGGCGGAGATAGCGCCGCTATCGGTGATGGGCATAGGAAGCTGGCCGAGACCGGGATGGATGCTTCGGGCGATACACGACCGGCTCGAAGGAAGGCTGAGTGACGAGGAGTTTCGAGCGACGGCGGATGACGCTGTCCAGCTTTCTATCGACGCCCAGATCCGAGCGGGCGTGGACGTTCTCACAGATGGGGAACAGCGAAGGGACAACTACGCCAGTTTCGTAGGTAGACTGCTGGACAACTGCCAGCTCATCCCGCTCAGCGATCTGACCGCTATGGTTGATGACGCTGAGAAGTTCCGTAGGGAACTTCGGGCCCTCGACGTGCCCGCAGGCGAGGTGCGGCATCCTGTAGTGTACGGCAAGCTCGGACGAAGTCGCTCTCTGGCCGTCCACGAGTTTAAATTTGCACGAACCTACTCCGAGCGACCTGCGAAGGTCGCCCTGCCGGGGCCTTACCTGCTCACCCGTACGATGTGGCTCGACTGCCTGACCGAGCGTCCGTACGAGACTCGTGATGAGCTTGCGGGTGATGTCGTCCGGGTGCTGAGAGAGGAGACGCACTTCCTCTTGGCATCGGGGGCGACGCTGGTGCAGTTCGATGAACCGGTGCTCACGGAGGTCGTACTAGGCGGGAAGAGCACGGAACGCACCTTCATGTGCGGGGCGTTGAGTGAGAGACTGGAACCGGGCCCGGAACTCGATTTCGCCGCAGGTCTCCTGAACGAGGTCGTGCGGGGCCTTCCCCAGGAGCGGCTCGGGCTTCACGTGTGCAGGGGGAACTGGACGCCGGACGAGTCTGCCGCGCTCACCGGGGGATATGGGCCGCTCGTCGACGTGCTGAAGCGGGTGGACGTGGGCACGCTCTTCCTAGAGCTTGCGACTCCGCGCGCGGGCGACGTGGAGGTACTCAGTGCCCTACCCGGCGACCGGCGAATCGGTGTGGGTGTGGTCAACCCAAAGACGGCGGACGTGGAGCCGATGGAGGTTGTCCGGCAGCGAATCTCACGCGCCGTCGATCTGTTCGGGCGGGAGCGTGTGTTCCTGACACCCGATTGCGGATTCGCGACGTACGCCGACAATCCCGTGGCCTCGGCTCAGGTCGCCGAGGCCAAGCTCAGGACAATCGTCGAGGCGCGGGATCTCGTGCGATAGCCGGGTTATCGCGTTCGCTAGCGGGTGTGTTGCCTCAGGACTCGGAGGTCGCGCACCAGAGGTGACAGCCGGTAATGCCGAGCGTGATCGGCAGCAGCGTGTCCACTACGGCCCAGATCACCCATGCCTGATGGTTGCCGTCTAGGCTGTCCGAGCCGAGGGCCAGGAGGGCGAGCCAGTTGTGAAGGAACAGGATGGTTACGACAACCGTCGCGTAGAAGATTACGTTGACTTCCAAGTACTGGCGAGTGACAGCTTCGTCGGGGCCAGGCCTGGTTGCCTCCCGCTTGGCGGCGAAGTTGTAGATGAGGGCAACTACCAGCCCGATGAGCATCAGCACGTCGAGGACGTACCACGTGGTCACCACGTCAAAGTCGAAGGACTCCGCCAAGACCGTGTTGATGATGAAGAACACGGCTACGACAACGGCGACTACGATCAAGTAGGCTCCTGCCAGCTTCTTTAGTCCAGCCATCGAAATTCTCCTTCTGGTCTTCATTTTTTCGCACCCAATTTGAACAAGTACGAGATACCAGATGGACAGGATTATGTCAATTGGACAAAGTTCCTAGAGAGCCATGCATATCATCATGACGGACAGTCGAGTGAGAGCGGATTGTACGAGACGGCCATTCATCCAGCGGTCAAGGACTCAAGCCTTGGCACAACCGGCATGCAATCACAATGGGAGTGCCGGCATCCGTCCCTCGGAATTTTTTCCTGAAATGGCGCCATTTGGTGCTATTTGGTGCCATTTTCGTTGTTATCGTAAAGTTCGATGAGTGGACTCTCCATCTGATCGAGAGGAATTCCAAGTGGTGATGTCGGCATTCTTCTTGTATTTGTGCCATTTCGTGCCGTTGCCGTCATCACTGTAGGCTTTGTGGGAATCCTTTTCATGTAAATATGTTGGTACAAGTGTTCTTGCTTGTCAAATCGAGGAGCGGTCAGCAGGCACCGAGTGTCGCGGGGATGGCCGGCGCTTGGAATTACCGAGAGGGAGCGTGACGAAAGGGCAAGTCCAGGGAGTGTTCAGAAAGAGGTCCATTTACTCCCGTTTTGATTAGGAGGCGACTTTGAGTGGAAAGGTCGTCCACAGTTCGACAAGCTCACCACGAACGGATAAGGCGACCTGTTCTACAACACTCTAGGAAGAAACCACGTCGGCTGCCGGTGTGGGGGCGGCTAGCCGTCTTTCGAGTTGGCGGGTGCGGGCGGAGTAGTGGTGCAACTGGATTCCTCGCTCAATCCTGGTCTCTTCCAACTCGTGGCGCGCTCGTCGAACGTTTCTGACTTCTTGGAAGATTGCCCAGCCGGCCAGAAGAGGCCCGACGATGATGCCAATGATGTTGAACGCGCCCAGGGCGAAGCGAAGGCCCGTGGAGGCCGCTATGGAACCTCCGGTGCCTCCGAGTGCAGCGAAGCGGGGGAGGATCGTGGCGATCCTGGGGAAAAAGGCGATTATCGGACGTATCCAATTCAAGATGACAGCCGACCAGACTCTCCAGATGGCCCCTGCGGCGAAGCTTGCCCCGTGGCGGCCGATGATGCCTGCACGGGAGTGATGCGGGGAGCCATCGGCGAGAGTGCGATCACGGCGTCTGAGAAGCCGACGCCACAGGGGTTCTTGTTGTTCTTCCTCCAGAACTTTCCGTGGTTCCCGCAGTACTGACGGCAACTCCGGTTCAGGCAGGTCCAGCTGACAGCAGAGCTCGATTTGCCTCTCGTACTGATGCCTCATGTCCTCCCGATGTTGGGACTCCAACTCCTCCAACTCAGCACGCAGCGCGTTGAGTCGCGCGTGGCTTTTCAGCTTGGCGACGGCTTGGACGATGGCAGAGCCGCCTGCGACTGCCAGTGGTATGACGAGGAAGGGTAGAGCCATGTGCTGTCGGCGTATTGGAAGTTATGGACGTGGCGTCAACGATCGATGGGCCTGAAATGCTGTATACCGTAAGGATATTTTAGCAAATGAGGGAGCGGTAAAAGAACCCGCTTTGTACGCCCCTATTTGGACAGAAAGCGTTTACGTTTGCCAACAGGATAAAGTCTGAACGCTATCCCAGCGACACGCCACTTCCGAGGCCGGGCTCGGTCATGGACGCGGCGTCGAGGATATCGTCGAGTTCCTCGGATGAGAGGTCGGTCCGCCGGAGAGCGACCTGCTTGATCGACTCGCCGGTCTCCCCTGCCTCCTTCGCGATGGAGGCCGAGGCGTCATAGCCGATGTGGGGCACGAGCGTCGTTACGATTGCCAGGCCGTTTTGCACCATGTCGGGACCCTTGCTCGTTGCCGCCAGGCCGGATATGCACTGGTCGGCGAAATTACGGCACGAGGTCGCCAGAAGCTCAATGGACTCCAGCAAGTTGTGCGCGGCGACGGGCATCATGACGTTGATCTCGAAGTTGCCGGACTGCCCCGCGACCATAATCGCCGTATCGTTGCCGATGACCTGCGCGGAGACCTGGCACACCGACTCAGGGATGACGGGGTTGACCTTGCCGGGCATGATGGAGCTGCCGGGCTGGACGGCGGGCAGGTCGATCTCGCCAATACCGGCGCGTGGACCCGATCCCAACCACCTCACGTCGTTGGCGATCTTCATGAGGCTGACAGCTATCGTCTTGAGAGCGCCGCTGGTCTCCACGATAGCATCGAGCGAGCTCTGCGCCTGGAAGTGGTTCGTCGTCTCTCTTACCGGCACACCGATCAGCTTGGCGAGTATCTCGCACACCCTGCCCGCGAACTCGGGGTGGACGTTGACGCCGGTACCCACCGCCGTACCGCCGATGGCGAGTTCGGAAAGGTGCGTGACGGCGCTCTGGAGCCGCTCGATGCCACGCTCGATCTGTCCCGCATAGCCGACGAACTCCTGGCCCAAGCGGACGGGTGTGGCGTCCTGAAGATGCGTACGCCCGGTCTTGACCACCGGCATGAACTCATCACCCTTGTCCTTCAATGCCGATTCGAGGTGCGCCATCGCGGGGAGGAGACTGTCGTGAATGGAGCTCAGGGCCGCGACGTGAATCGAAGTGGGGATCACGTCGTTCGAGGACTGCCCGATGTTCACGTGGTCGTTCGGATGGACGGGATCACGGGAACCGCGCTGGCCTCCCAGCATTTCGATTGCGCGATTGGAGATCACCTCGTTCGCGTTCATGTTCGTCGAGGTGCCGGAACCGGTCTGGAATATATCGACAACGAATTGGTCGTCGTGCTTGCCGTCCGAGACCTCTGCCGCCGCCTCGCCGATGGTATAGGCAAGGTCCTTGTCGAGCAGTCCGAGATCGGAGTTCACCTGTGCGGCTGCGAGCTTGACCTGGCCGATAGCCTGAATGAAGGAACGTGGAAAGCGAAGATCGCTTATGGGGAAGTTCTCAACCGCCCTCATGGTCTGGGCACCGTAGTATGCATTTGCGGGCACCTTGAACTCGCCCATGGAGTCTCGCTCGACTCTATACTCTCTCGTATCAGACATCATTCCTCCATTGAAATACTGGGGGACGCAGGCCCCAAGTGTGTGATCAGGACAGTAAGGTGGTTACCATGAAATCGACGACCCGCTTGGCGACCGTTTGCTCGTGGCCGTTCAGCCGGTGGTCGGCTTCGGGAATCTCGGTGAACTGAACGGGGCCGCGAAGGTCGTCCAGCTGTCGTTGCAGTTGGAGCGAAGGGACGACGTTGTCGTTCTGGCCCACCACGAAGAGCTTCGACCGCTTATCTTTTTTGACTCCTGATGCATGAAGAGAACCTAGCGGGGGCGCTACGAGGGCGAACGCCTTCACAGGTTTCAGCTTCGAGATGGCACGGAGAACGACGGACGCGCCGAACGAGTACCCGACGACACCAATCTTCGAACCGTCCACGCCGGGAAACCCCTTGAGGAAGTTCAGAGCGTGCTTGACGTCGTTCCACTCCTGCTCGCCGTTCGAGAAATCACCCTCGCTGCGTCCAACGCCTCGGAAGTCGAATCGCATACTCGCCAAGCCGCGCTCGTTCGCTTCAACCTCGACGGCGGATACGACCGGATTGTTCATATCGCCGCCCAGCATGGGATGTGGATGGCATATCAATACGGCCGAAACTCGCACACCGCCGTCACCGGGGGAAGCGATGACGCCGTCGAGGAGAATCTTCCCCGTGCTGTAGATACCTATGGCCGAATAGCGCATCATCGCGGCATTCCATGGTAGGTGACGGCAAGGCGGATGACAAGCATGGCGCGGCGAAACACGAAGTTAGCCGGCAGAGTGGGTCGGCACCCTGCTCAGTCTCTGGGAGAGACGGTCTTCGGTGACCTCCAAATCATATTGACTCTGCAGTCCCATCCAGAATTCGGCAGAGTTGCCGAAGAAGCGTGAAAGCAGCAGGGCCGTCTCCGCTGTGATGGCCCTCTCTCCACGAACGATTGAGTGGATGCGAGGTGCGTCCACACCAATCTCCTTCGCCAGCCGGTACTGCGTGATCTTCAGAGGAACGAGAAACTCTTCGTTTAGCACTTCCCCCGGATGAATAGATGGTAGCTTCTCTTGGTTGTAGGGCAGTTCCGCAGTCATGGCGACCTCATTCTTCAATGATAAACCACAACCTTGACCAATAGCTGGCACCTTTCACTCAATACCGAACTTCCGCTAGAATCTTCCCCGCGAAACAACCACTCCGTACACCCAACTGAGGAAACCCCATGCGAATAGTCGATCTGCGAAGCGATACGAAGACCCTGCCCACTCCGGCGATGCGAGAGGCGATGGCGACCTCCCTGTACGGCGACGACATGGTGGGCGAGGACCCCACCGTCAACAGACTGGAGACCCTGGCAGCCGACATGCTGGGCAAGGAGGCGGGCCTGCTGCTCAGTAGCGGAACGATGGGAAACCTCGTACCAATCCTCGCGCTTTGTCAGCGCGGCGAGGACATCATCATCGGTGACAAGTCGCATATCTATCGCGCGGAGGCGGGCGGGGCTTCGGCCCTCGGTGGCGTAGCCTATAACCCGATCCCCAACCAACCCGACGGCACCCTGGATCCCGCCCAGGTTGAGGCAAACATTCACCCGGCGGACCAGCACTATTCCCCGACGCGGCTCATCGCGCTGGAGAACACACATAACGCCTGCAACGGACGGGCGTTGACACCTGACGAGATCGCCTCCGTGGCCGGCGTCGCCCACGAGCACGACATCCCCCTGCACATCGACGGCGCCCGCCTCTTCAATGCAGCCGTCGCGCTCGAAACTCCGGCATCGGAACTCGTCAAGGACGCAGACACTGTCACCTTCTGCCTCTCCAAGGGACTCGGCTGTCCTGCCGGTTCGCTCCTCGTCGGCGATCACGAGACTATCGACAAGGCCCGGAAGGTGCGCAAGGTGCTCGGCGGCGCGATGCGACAGGCCGGCATCATCGCTGCACCCGGAATCGTCGCGCTGGAGTCCATGATCGAGCGGCTCGCCGACGACCACGCCAACGCCAAGAAGCTGGCGCGCGGCCTGTCATCCATCCCGGGATTCCAGGTAGACCCCGACGATGTCTACACGAACCTGGTCTTCGTGACTACGACGGACGAATTACCGGCTGGCATCGCGGAGAAGCTGGCGGAACGAGGAGTCATGGTCGGAGACCGGGGGAATAACCTCTGGCGGCTTGTGACTCACAACGACGTGTCATCCGACGACATCGACCACACGCTGGACGTTATCGATACGACGGTGCGGGAGTCGATGGGCTAAGCGAGACTGCGACCCATCGACAAGCTCAGGGCGAACGGCGTCTCATTAGACGGTCATTCATTCCTCGGATGATTGCCGTGGACTTTCAGTGTTGTGATGGGACCGCTCACCCCACCACTTGCGAAGGCGCTCGCGGACCTCGATTTCGTAGCCCTGGTCGCCGGGGCGGTAGTAGCGGTGTCCGCGGACGCTCTCGGGGAGGTTTTCCGCGGGCGTGAAGTTGCCCTCGTAGTCATGGGCGTACTTGTACCCTTCCCCATAGCCGAGACCCCTCATCAGCCCCGTGACGGCGTTGCGGAGATGCAGAGGCACTGGGTCGTTTCTTGACGCTTCAACATCCTGCAGCGCGCGGTTCAGCGCCATGTACGAAGCATTGCTCTTGGGCGCGGTGGCCAGGTAGACGGTTGCTTCGGCGAGGGGAATTTGACCCTCCGGCATCCCGATGAAGTGGACGGCCTGTTGTGCGGCGACAGCGACGGAGAGCGCCTGCGGATCGGCCATTCCGACATCCTCTGCCGCGAGGATTACTAGGCGACGTGCGATGAACAACGGATCCTCTCCTGCGTCGATCATGCGGGCGAGGTAGTAGAGTGAGGCGTCGGGGTCGGAACCCCGCAGCGACTTGATGAAGGCTGATATCGTGTCGTAGTGCTGATCGCCCGACTTGTCGTAGACCTGCGACCGACGCTGGGAGGCGTCTTCCACGGTTTCGGGGGAGATCTTGCGAATGCCGTTTTCGTTGGGTCGGGTCGATTGCACTGCAAGCTCCAGCGTGTTCAGAGCGATGCGCGCGTCTCCGTTGGAGAAGAGCACGAGGGCCTCCATGGCGTCCTCGTCGAGCTCTGGACGAAGCTCCGCCAGGCCAGTCTCGGCGTCACTGATTGCCTTGAAGATGATCTGCTCGATCTGCTCCGCGGTCAGGGCTTTGAGAACGAAAACACGAGACCTGGACAAGAGGGGAGAGTTGACCTCGAACGACGGGTTCTCGGTGGTCGCGCCGATAAGGATGACCGACCCGTCCTCGACGTGCGGTAAGATGACGTCCTGCTGCGCCTTGTTGAAGCGATGAATCTCGTCGATGAACAGAATTGTGCGCCGTCGCTCCATGCCGAGGAGGTCCTTGGCTTCCCGAACGATGATTCGCAGGTCCGCAACACCCGACCCGACGGCGCTCACCGAGCTGAAGTGGCTCTTGGTGACGTTGGCGATCAGGTTGGCGAGCGTCGTTTTGCCCGTTCCGGGCGGGCCCCAAAGGATGATGGAAGGTATGCGGTCGGCCTCAATGCTACGGCGGAGGACGGTATCGGGACCGACGATGTGCTCCTGTCCGACGAAGTCATCGAATGAGCGGGGACGCATCCTCGCCGCCAACGGCGCGTGCCGGTCGAGTTGCTGCCTGGCGCTGTTCTCGAAGAGTGTCATGCTATGGAGTCTACAGGAGAGGTATGCTGAGGGGTGTGCTGAAGTCGTGAGGCGGTAGGCACGTCCCTGCCCGTCCCTAGACGCCGTGCTTGGCCAGGATCTCACGCAGGTGGTTGGTCGCCATGCGGACGGCCTCAGGAGTGGAGGCCTGGGTGTCGGAGCGCAGCTCGAAGACCATCGAGATGGCCCCGTTGTAGCCGACGTCCTTGAGGATGCCGACGATGCGGTCGTAGTCGATCCACTCCTCGTATCCATGGTCGATCCGGTAAATCTTGGCGCGGACGCAGGAGGCGTAGGGGGCGACCGTTTCCATGTAGGTGTAGATATCGACACGGGGGTCGACCTCGCCGATTGGGTTGCCTCCGGGGGAGCCCATCCACTGACCGCAGTCCATGATGTAGGAGAAGTTCTGACGATCGACCTCGCTCATCATACGGACTACGTCGTCGGCCGTGGAGAGGGCTGCGCCGCTGTCGTGGTTCTGCACGCCGACGATGATTCCTTTGCCAGCCGCGTAGTCGGATATTTGACGGAGGCGTTCGATCATCCCCGGCCAGTACTCCTCGATGATGACGCCGTCGGGCGTCCTCGCGTCGGGAGGACCGCCGATGCGGAGGCGGACCATCGGCGCGCCGATGGTGAGAGCAGCGTCGACCTCAAGTTTGGCCATCTCGACGGTCATACGACCCTTCTGAATCTCGTGACCGAAGAGGCCGCCACCTCGCCCGATGTAGCCGATGGGCATGCCGTTCCTGTGACAGAGACGTTTGAGGCGGGAGAGGTGCTCGAGGTCCATGGGCATGTCGAAGAGATGGAAGTCGATGGTGTCGAGCCGGAGCTCTTTGGCGAACTCGATGAACTCTTCCGCCGAGACCCGGTCGGTGTGATCGCGGTCTCGCTGTCGTATGGCGGGATCGACGAGGCATCCGAGCTTGATCATGCTGTGGGCCCTCCTGCGGGGTCGTCTTGGGCGCGGCTACTCCGGTGGATCTGACGAAGGTGATTCGAGTTTCACAGTGTATCAAACCCATCCCAGCCGGGGAGGGCGGCCGACTGGCGGACCCACTCGGCCATCTGCTCCTCGTCGAGCTCGCCTTCGTAGATGTCGACCCAGCGCGCGTCCGGGTCCTTGCCTCCGCCAGGCGGGAGGGGATCCAGCGAAGCTCCGTTGAGGAAGGTGATCTTCACGTAGCGGGTGAAGACGTGGTAGCTGGCGAACCAGCCCCGGCCCTCGATGCCGTACCAAGGGGAGTTCCACCGCACGGCCTTGCGGACGTTGGGCACGTTGCGCACGATGAGGTCGTCGAGGCGGCGTCCGAGGTCGCTCTTCCACTCCGGCATGGCGGCGATGTAGGCCTGCACAGGAGCGTCGCCGTCGGCCTTCGAGATCTGCGGGTTGCCGCCGGAGAGGAGTTTTACCTCGCCGGTGCTCTTGCGGGGCATTGGGTTGGCTCCCGTTTGGGTTAAGGGACTAGATTAGCTAAGCAAGAATGATAATGCCAACCTCTAGCTTTCAGGCTGTGATGCCCAGACCGGCACTGATACCAGGCCGATCTCTCGATCATAAGGCTGATTTGGCCGGTCATGGCTAGACTTTCCTAAGGCAAGTTACTTCTACATTAGGAAAATAATCGAACCAGAAAGCTCTGTCAAACGGGAAATCGTAAACAGAATTTCGTGCGTCCTCTCCAATTTCATTGGGTACGTCCCGCAGTCCGCCTTCCGTGTAGATGACGAGCCATATCTCACAGAAATCACCGCTGTAGCTTGGATGCTTGAGAGCCTTACTATTTAATTTAGACTGGATGTGATGGGCTTCTAGAACTTCCTGGTGCGTGGGACCTGCCCTACCCCAAAGTTCATTTGTTCCTTCCTTGCTAGCCCTTACCGAATAGTAGTCAAGCTCAGGTAGCATCCGGCCTCCACGGAATTCTTGCCGCTTGTTCGGTTCGTCTGGCCATCCGTTAAGCCACACGGCCCTTTCGAACCTGTTAGCGAAATCCTCGATCTCGTTGTTATGCATCGGCCCTAAGGGTTCAGGGATGTCATTGAACACAGGAACTACCTTCAGGGCAGGTCCGTCGTTGCTGCGAAAAAGCTTCCACGCCTTTTCGATGGCCTTCTCTCTGAGAATCTGGAACTTAGGTTGCTCTCCAGAAACTACATCGGAGAAGAAAAACTCGGTGAGCTCCAGTCCAATCCGCTTGCCACCAATTGTGACTATAAAATCCGGCGGATCTCTGTCTTCCGGAGAAAAGTCAGGAGTAATCCCCAAAATCTCAAGAAAGCGATCAAGGAACCACCGTTCCCTTGTCTTCTTCATTGGGTCAAGTCTACTTCTCATGGCCGAATCCTCATACCACTCTTCTGGGATGACGACCAACAACTGAGGCTGAGATTGGTGGGCGGTACTGGATTCGAACCAATGACCTCAGCGATGTCAACGCTGCGCTCTAACCAACTGAGCTAACCGCCCACGCTACGTAGTCAAAGTGTAGCAACAGGGTTGGAAGGCGGTCAAGGAAGCCGGGTGGAACGCGCCAATCGTCGTGAGTGTGGCTTGACCTGCCGTTGCGGGGCTTCGTATGGTAGTCATATCAATCAAACCGGTTTTGGCCATGGAGGAAACGCTATGCCCGTATTGACTTACCTGAACTTCGACGGCAACTGCCGCGAGGTGCTTGATTTCTACAAGTCCGTCTTCGGCGGGGAGTACATGATAATGCAGACGTTCGGCGACGGCCCGGACGACATGGGGATCGCCGAGTCGGACAAGAACAAGATCATGCACGCGACGCTCGTGGTCGGCGACGGCGTCATTATGGGCAGCGACGTTCCTGCGGGCTTCGGGCCTCCCAGGGTGCAGGGCAACAATTTCTCGCTCACCTTCCCCACACAGAGCAAGGAAGAGACGGACGAGCTGTTCGCCAAGATGTCGGAGGGCGGCACGGTGACGATGCCTCTCGCTGAGATGTTCTGGGGCGCGTACTTCGGCGCGTGTACGGACAAGTTCGGCATCAACTGGCAGTTCAACTACGAGATAGCGCAGGAGTAGTCCACGAACAGGAATATTGCAGAATCACTGCGAAGAGCAACCCGCATTGTCTGGCTGTCAGTGGGCGAGATGATGATTGTCGGCCTTGCTGCGTGCGGCATTGGGAGTTCTTCCGAGGATGCCCTGGTCAAAGAGGGTATGGCAATCTACGAGATGTACTGCCTGAACTGTCACGGCGAGGCTGGGACAGGAGAAGGTGGACTTGCCAATGCGCCTGTGCACGGTCCCCTGGGGCACACGTGGCACCACCCGGACTGGATGCTGAAGGAGATGATTCTCGGCACGTTCGACTATCCTCAGAAGACCATGCCATCATTCGTGGGGAAACTGGATGACGGCGATGTCGAGGCCGTGCTGGAGTACATAAAGTCGGGCTGGGATGCCCCACAGATCGTGTGGCAGAAAGAGGTCACCTTGAAGTGGAATGAACTCAACCAGGGCGAGGATGATCAGTGAGCACTCCTGCCCTCCGCGTTGGACGCCGCAACATTGTCGGCACGGCGGGGCTGGCCCTCTTCTCATTCACGATGCTCATTTCGTTGGCGTGCTCATCACCGCCGGAGGCCAACACGCCGGTTCCCACGGAGCGGCCCATCGTCACCGAACCCGTAGCCCGGTCGGGACAGGATATCTTTGCCTCGATCTGCTCGGCGTGCCACGGACTGCAGGGACAGGGACAGCCAGACTGGCATATCCCCAAGGAGGACGGAACGCTTCCGGCGCCCCCACTCAACGGTGACGGTCACACGTGGCACCACGGAGACGGCTTCCTGTATCGAGTCGTTCGGGAAGGGGGTAAGTTCCAGGAGGACCCCGACTTGCTGCCCAACTTTAAGAGCGCCATGCCGGCCTTCGGCGCTCAGTTGAGCCACGAGGAAATAGTCGCAGTGATTTCCTACATCAAGGAGTGGTGGGGAGGCAAGACCGGCCGCGGCTTGAACATTGTAGAGGCGCAGGCGATCAAGAGCTCGAACGATCCATTCCCGGATGGTTGATAGGTTGTCTGATGGATGGATTTCGTTCGTGGTGCGCTTGTCGAACCTTGAACTACGCTTCGGCCCTTCGACAGGCTCAGGGCGAACGGAGTTGAACGCTCTCTTGGGACCTAAATTTAG
>VXLM01000023.1:68553-78712 GCA_009841605.1 Dehalococcoidia bacterium | reverse complement strand
CGAGAATCTTTCCCTGCGGCAGGTCTACGGCCGCCTTGCCCCCGACCGCCGCGTCCATCATCGCCACCAGCGTAGTCGGGGCCTGCACGACCGGCATTCCGCGCAGATAGGTCGCCGCGGCGTATCCAGCCACGTCGCCGACGACCCCACCACCCACCGCGACGACGACGTGCCGACGCTCCGCCTTCCGCTCCGCCAGCCACCGGTAGATATGTAACAGGGTGTCGAGGCTCTTGTGCCTCTCGCCCGACTCCATTACGAAGATGTGGCTGGGAATTCCCGCCGCCTCCATCGACATCTGAACGGTGCGGGCGTGCCGGTGTACGAAGTTGTCGGTAATGACGTAGGCCGCGCCGGGGTCTAGCAGCGTCTTAACGCGCTCGCCGACCGTGTGCGAGAGTCCCCACCCGACCCACACCGGGTAGTCCCCGGATGACGTGTGCACCGTTGCTGCAAGGTCGGCGTCATGGGTCTGTCGCGAATTTGCCCGGTTCGAGCAGATATCACGCGCTCTCACGACCTCTGATGCGGCTTCCGTGATCGACAGATCGTCGGTGTGCACCGTCCAGTGCGCGAGAGCGTACACCGCCTGTCGCTCGGCCTTGAGGCTGAGGATGCGACGCAGGGGATCGGAGTCCTGCAAGAGGGGCCGTACTGCCTGCTCGTCGTGTGTTTCCTCCGGCCCGGACACCCGCCGGTAAATCGTGTCGGCGCGAGCTTCAAGGCAGACGATGATGCCGGTCGCTTCCATGGTGCGGCGGTTGCGCTCGTCAACGACAATACCGCCGCCGGTGGAGACCACCTGCCGTTCGTCCTGCGAGACGGACTCTAAGACGCTTCGCTCGAGCTTCCTGAACGCCGCCTCGCCGTCCTCGCGGAAAATATCCTCGATGGCGCGACCCGTGGCGGCGACGATCTCGTCGTCGGTGTCGCGATAGCTCCAGCCCGTCATGGCGGCGACCTGCTTGCCTACCGTGGTCTTGCCGCTGCCGGAGAACCCGGTCAGATAGATGTTTGGTCCCATGAGGTCTCGCTTACTGTTCCATAGCTTGCTGAGCGGCTTGATACATAATATCTACGGGGGCGTGTTTCCCCGTCCAGAGTTCGAAGGCCGCCGCCCCTTGGTAAATGAGCATCCACAGCCCGCCCAAGACGCGCGCTCCCGCCTCCTGTGCGCTGCAAAGGAAGGGCGTCTCAGCCGGAGTGTACACCATGTCGTATGCGAGCGCGTCGCGCGGTACCGAAGCCGCCTTTATCGGGGTCTGTCCCGCGCTGTCGCCCGATGCCATGCCTACGGAGGTCGAGTTTACAATGAGGTCTGCATCGCCGGAGACGTTCTCTAATGAAACCGTCTCGATCTCTCCAAGTACACTGCCTACGTCCTCTGCCAGCGACTCCGCCCGCGCGACCGTTCGGTTTGCAATGGTCAGACGCTCAACGCCTTCACTTGCCAAAGCATAGGCCGCCGCACGCGCCGCGCCGCCGGCCCCCAACAGGAGAACGCTCTTGCCTCGCGGATCGAAATTGGCCTTCTCTTTGAGGCTCCTGACGAACCCGTAGGTGTCAGTGTTGTGGCCGGTAAGCACACCGTCACGATTGACGACTGTGTTGACGGCCCCAACGTTGCGCGCCATGTCGTTTACGTCATCCACCAGATCCAGCAACTGCTCTTTGTGGGGGATCGTGATGTTGAACCCCATGTACTCCTCGCCGCGCAGGCGTTCGACGGTCTGGGGGAGGCTTTCCGACGGGGTCGGCCAAGCCGAGTAGGTCACCGGAATCGCGTGGTAGTCGAGCGCCGCCTGCTGGAAGACGGGCGACAGCGTGTGAGAGAGCGGATATCCAATGACGCCGAGCTGCTTGGTCATCAGGGGTCCCGGACGAAGGTGGCCCTAGTATATCAGACGCATACCGCCGCCTTGACGATCCGTGACTGAAACGCTATGGGGTAGGGGAGCGGGAAAGCGCGGTGTGCACGGCCCTCGTCGCTATCCGGAGGTTCGCGCGTCCAAGTACGACTGAAGTATAACGGCAGCAGCAGCAGCGTCGATTTCGCCTCGACTTCGCGCACGTTTCGGCTTCGACTGACTCAAAAGCCGCTCGGCCTCCAGCGTGGAGTACCGCTCGTCCGACATTTTGACGGGAACAGGCGAACGCGCTTCCAGCTTCCGAGTGAAGGCAACCACGGTTTTTGTCTGGTCGCTGAAATGGCCGCTGAGCGAGACGGGGAGCCCCACAACGATCTCTCCCACCTCCTGATCGCCGGCAATTTCCAGAATTGAGTCGATGGCCTTGCCGTCCGACGTGCGCTCGATTGCGGTGAGAGGAGTCGCTAGGATGCCCAGCGGGTCGCTGACTGCGACGCCGATGCGCTTGTCTCCTACGTCGAGGGCGAGTGTCCTCACGCTTGGCCTAACTGCTCTTCGACAAGGCTCGGCACGAGGTTGAGGGCGTCGTCGAGCTTCGAGGCGTCCCGGCCTCCGGCCTGCGCGGCATCTGGTCGTCCGCCACCGCCTCCACCGATCACCTTGGCGGCGCCTCGAACGATGCCCGCGGCATCCAGTCCACTGGACCGCAGATCGGGCGTGACCATAGAGATGAGGGAAGGGCGGTCGTTGATGACCGCCCCCAGCACGACGACCCCGCTGCCCATCTTGTCTCTAAGCCAGTCGCCCATCTCCCGCATGGAGTCCACGTTCGCGGCGTCTACTTTGGCTGAGAGCACCGAGACCCCGCCAACGTCCTGCCGTCGTTCGAGTAGCTCACTTGCGGACGTGAGGGACAGCTTGCGTTCAAGGTTCTCCTTCTCTCGGCGCAGACTGGTCAGCTCTTCAAGTAAGCCGTCGATCCGTCCCTCGATATTGGCTACGGGTGTCTGGAGCTTGGCGGCCACGGCATTGGTGGAATATATCCGCTCGTTCACGACTCGCTCGGCTCCACGACCGCTCGTGGCCTCGATACGGCGCATCCCTGCCCCGATGCTCGACTCACCGAGAACGAACACGGAGCCCAACTCGCCCGTGCGCGCGACGTGCGTTCCGCCGCAGACCTCGAAGCTGAAGGTAGCGCCGTTCGCAATCTCGATAAGCCGTACCGTGTCCTCGTACTTATCGCCAAAGAAGGCGAGCGCTCCTCGCTCGATGGCGTTGGAGTATCTGTCCTCCGACTTGCTCACGGTAGCGTTGTGGCGAATCTTCTCGTTGACGAGGAACTGAATCTGGCGCATCTCATCGTCTGTTACCGGCTCGACATGGGAGAAGTCGAAGCGGAGCCTGTCTGGCGCGACGAGCGAACCTGCCTGTCGAACGTGCGCGCCAAGCACCTCACGCAGAGCGGCATGGAGCAGATGGGTGGCCGTGTGGTTCCTCGCGGTGTCCTCCCGACGCACGGGATCGACGTACGCGTCGATGTTCTGTCCCAATGCTACCTTGCCCTGCACGACCTTGCCGAAGTGCATGATGAGATCGGGCATGACGCGCTGCGTGTCGTGAACGATGATCTTGCCCTCAGGGCCGACGAGCTCGCCCGCGTCGCCGACCTGACCGCCGCCTTCGGGATAGAAGGGAGTCTCCACGAGCGCGATCTCGACCTCGTCACCTTCGGCTGCCTCGCCCACAACCTCATCGCCGGATATCATGCCGACGGCGACCGAGTGCGACACCAGCGACTCGTAGCCGAGGAATTTCACTCCGCCGACGCCGAGGCTCTCGTACTGTCGAATCTTCGTACGGTCGGCACCGAACGTTGCCCCGGCACGCGCACGCTCGCGCTGCTCGGCCATGTGTCGCTCGAAGCCCTCCATGTCCACCCCGACACCGCTCTCTGCGGCTATCTCCTGCGTCATCTCGACGGGGAATCCGTACGTGTCCCACAGGCGGAAGGCGGCATCGCCGGACAGGGATTCGGTATCTTTGATGGCATCGTTTAGCATCGCGTAGCCGTTTTGGAATACCGCCAGGAAGCGCTCCTCCTCCAGCTTGATGACCGTCTGCACGAATTCGCGATTGTTTCGGAGTTCGGGGTAGGCGTCTCCCATGATCTCGGTCACGGCATCGGCGATTTCTCCCAGGAAGGGCTCGTCCAAGCCGATCCTGCGGGCATGGCTTATGGCGCGCCGTACCATTCGCCTTAAAACGTAGCCCCGCCCGTCGTTGGAGGGGACGACGCCGTCTGCTATGAGAAATGCGGAACTGCGCCCGTGCTCTGCGACAACGCGCATCGCCTGCCTCACCTCGTTACTCTCCTCCGAGTCGTGGCCGCTGATCTGCTCCACCTTGCGGATGAGAGGCAGGAACAGATCGGTCCCATAGATGTCCTTCACATCCTGCAGAACGACCACGAGCCGCTCAAATCCCATGCCGGTATCTATTCCTGTCGCGGGCAGGGGTGGCATACTGCCGTCCGGGTTTCGGTAGAACTGCATGAACACGAGGTTCCACAGCTCCACGTAGCGCTCGCAGGCCTGCCCGGTCTCGGGGTTCACGTCATCGCAGTTGGGGCCGCAGTCGTCGACTCCGCAGCCTGGTCTAGCATCGCCGAAGTCGTAGTGAAGCTCGGCGCATGGGCCGCAGGGTCCTTCCTCTCCGTGAATGGGAGGTCCCCACCAGTTGTCCGCGTCCCCAAATCGATAGATGCGCTCTTCCGGGATGCCGTGCTTCTGCCACAGTTCGTAGGCCTCGTCGTCGCCCTCATGCACCGTCGCCGCGAAGTTCTCCCTCGGCAGGCCCATGGCGGACTCGAGGCAGTCTACCGCGAATCCCATGGCCCCGTCCTTGAAGTAGTCGCCGAAGCTGAAATTTCCCAGCATCTCGAACATCGTAAGGTGAGTCGAGTCGCCTACCTCGTCGATATCTACCGTGCGAAAGGACTTCTGCGAGGAAGTCAGCCGTCGATTAGGGGGCGTCGCATCTCCCGAAAAGTACGGCTTGAACTGCACCATCCCCGCGTTGGTGAGCAGCAGGGTAGGATCGCCGACAGGAATCAGCGAGGAACTGGCCACTCGTGAGTGGCCCTGTGACTCAAAGTAGCTGAGGAATCGTTCGCGTATCTCGTCGGAGTTCATCGTAGCCCGCCTTCTCTTGGTCAAGCTCAAAGCTACATTATACTCAATCAGGTTCGGACCAAGAATGATTTCGCCCAGGCTGGCATATAATGACGATGGGTGCGAAGATCAGTTATCTCGGAACTGACCGACTCACGAGCCCATGTACTCCATGAGCAGATTCACCCTTCATCAAACCGACGGCGATGCCCGTCTTGGGACGCTTCACACGCCCCACGGCGATGTGCCGACACCCGCCTTCATGCCGGTTGCTACGCAGGGTTCCGTAAAGGCGGTAGATCCGATCGACCTTCGCCGGATGGGAGCGACGATCCTGCTCGGGAATACCTACCATCTGTATCTCCGGCCGGGCGTCGAGTCGGTCCGGGACTCGGGAGGTCTCGCGGGGTTCATGGCATGGAATGGCCCCACGCTGACCGACAGCGGAGGCTTCCAGGGGTTCAGCCTTGAGCATCTTCGTAACATCAGTGAGGAGGGAATCGAGTTCAGGTCGCATATCGACGGCAGCAAGCACATGTTCAGTCCCGAGTCGGTCATCCGTCATCAGGAGGGAATCGGGGCAGACGTGATCATGCCGATCGACGTTTGCGCTCCGGGTGGCAGCGATCACGCCGGCGTGGCCCAAGCGGTCGAACTGACGACGCGATGGGCAGAACAATGCCGCGCGGCGCAGACCCGCGACGACCAGATGCTCTTCGGCATCGTTCAGGGCGGGACGTTCGCCGATCTGCGGGAAATATCCGCCGAGCAGATCACAGACTTGGACTTCCCCGGCTATGCCCTGGGCGGTCTGAGCGTTGGCGAATCCAAGCAGGACATGCACGACACCGTGGGGCATACGACCGCGCTCTTGCCCTCCGAGCGGCCCCGGTACCTCATGGGAGTCGGTTCGCCGGAGGACCTCGTTGAGTGCGTCGCGCGAGGAATAGACATGTTCGACTGCGTTCTGCCGACCCGAATCGCGCGCAACGGGGCGCTGTTCGTTCGCGAAGGACGAATCAACGTCGATACGGCGCGCTTTAGAGACCGGCAGACGCCAATCGAAGACGACTGCGACTGTTACACCTGCCAAACGTTTACAGCAGGGTACGTTCACCATCTCTTCAAGGCAAATGAGCTTCTCGCGTTCCGTCTGGCAACGGTTCACAACGTTCGATTCGTGCTGCGTCTCATGGAAGAGATCAGGGCTGCTATCCGCGAAGGCAATTTCGAGGAATATCGAGCGGAGTTCCATGCCCGATTCGTTCCGCCTGATGAGAAGACTCGACGGGAGCAGAAGCGGAAGTGGCTGGACGCGCAGCGACGGCGACCGGAGCGGAGTGCAGAAGTACGCTCGGCTACCTAAACGCCTTTCTCAGGCTGAGGCCCATGCGTGGTCTCGCGGGATGGTCCACGTCTCCGAAAGGGCGATGCAGCAGGTGCTGATGGCGGTCGTATCGTCGAGAGGACGGGGATGCGCCTTGCCTAACGCGACGACGCCGTTCACGGTCATCTGCGCTCTCGCCGCCGGGATGAGGAGGCTGTATACGCCATGCGGCTGGCCTTCCTTCTCGCCGGGCAGATTCGCCATCATCACCGGCTCGCCGAGGTCGTACCATGTCAGAGTGATGTGGTCGTCACGCGACTCGATGTACTCAGTCCAGAAGGACAGCGTGTCGCCCGACTTCCAAAAGTCGGCCTCGATTATGGGGATATCGCCGGAGTACTGGTCGCCCATGGACGCCTGCACGCCCTCTTGGAGCCACCGCGCCATGTCGATGTTGTCGGAGTATACGCGTGGCTCGTGGCCGGTCAACTCACCCTTAGTGAAGAGCACGTGTCCCGGCCCCTTGGGCGAGTGGACGATTCGCCAGTGGCTGTTGCTGGTCGTGGGTTCCGCATCGGCGGACGCTCCCAATCGCAGGAAAGAGTTCTCTCCGGTAAGCCGGACTTTGTTGGCGTCAACTCCCATAACAGGTCACCTTTCTTCGTCTTCGTCGTCTCGGTTGCCAATGAACGGCAGGTTGAACACCCCGGATTCCGGGCGTACCGACGACCAGGTTCCAGGTGGACCCACGGTTGCGAACTCGGCCACCTCTGCAGGATCCATCGGCTTGAGGTCAATCTGTGCCGGTGAGGATATCCCACCTGAGAGCACCATCGACATAGCTTCTTGTACGGTCATTGTGGTGTCGTAGATGTTCTGGATGGGCACCATAGCAACCCAACCCGAGTTGGGAGTAGGCGCGGTTGGAAGATAGATCACGCCCATGGTGGTGCCCGGCACGACGTTCGATATCCCCGTGAGGAATCCGATCATCCAGGTGCCCTGCTTTGGGTACTCGACGACCACGACGCGCTTGAAGCCCGCCGCGCTTTCGCCGGTAAACGACTCTATGAGCTTTCTGGCGGGGCCGTAAATGGCGCCGATCAGGGGAATCTTGAGGAGAAAGAGCTGAAGAGTGCGGATGCTGCGCCGACCGAGCCGTTTTGTCCAGATCAAGCCCAGGAAATAGACGATGATGAGCAGCACGAGCAGGCCCAGCCCAGGAATGTGTCGGCCTATGAATCTGTCGACGACAAACGAGAGTAAGCCATCGATGTTGTTGAAGACCCACGTCACCAGCACAAAGGTGATGGCTATCGGAATGAGGATCAGGGCGCCTGCAACAAGCGTCGCGCGAATGTGTCCGCCGATCTTCTTGGGGAAAGAAGTTTGTTGAGTATCTTCCGTCATCGAGGGCCTCGTTGGGCTTGTCCTCTGGGGGCGTCGTCGTTCGATGTAAGTCTATGAACGGAGAGTGAGGCTGTCAACACGCATTCGTGATAGTGGCACGGGTGTGATCGAGCGGGAGTGAATTGCTGTCGCTGGGTCAAACGGGGCTTCTATGGAGACTCGCTGCTCACTTGCGTAATCTCTTTGTTGAGGCACCACGCCCTGAAGCTCTCTTCAACACGACTGCAGAACGCCGAAAATGCCTCTTGGGTCTCGTAGAGTTCCTGAGCACGGAAGACTATGGTCTGATTGCAGGCGAACCGGTCGCCCTGGTCGGTCGACATCGCGCACATCGAAAGCGCTTCGTCCGCTCCCGATATTTCCCAGAACCTGTTCTGTACGGCTCCCTCGATGCAGTACGCCCGGTTGGTCCGTTCCTCCGCTAAGCCGCACAGTTCGATGGCGCGTGCGGGGTCTCCGACGGTGAAGCCACCGACATCCCGACCAAGACTGCGGAAGCAGTAGTGGTGGGCATTCTCGGGGGCGGCGGCACAGGTTTCGGCAACCTTGCCGAAGTCATTTTCGTAGAGGATCATCATGCGCGTGCTCTGATAGAAGTAGCACATCTGGACATACGTCTCGTCGAGAGCGTTGCAAGGGAAGTGAGGATCGTCGGACAGATACTCGGTCACGTGCCCCATCAGTCCCGACAGACCGCCGATGACGTTTTCCATGAAGACGCCGGAGTAGCAGGCGCGGTGGTCCGCCGGGGAGTTGAGCTCCTCGCACAGAGCGAGCGCGTCGTGGATCTCGTAGCTCGTCCACGCCATGAGGCCATGCCCAACGCCGTGCAGACACTGAAGGTAGTAGAACGAGACGCTCGCGTAGCTGCACAGGACGGACACGTCTTCCTGCAGGTTGATAGTGCCGCGATCGTGGAAGAGCGCCTCGGTCGCTCCGTGGTAGGTACCTGCCTGACACTCGTGACTGGAGAGGTAGAAAGCTGCCGCGCCGAACAACTCGTACGCCATGCGCCCGGCATCGTGAGCGCGCTGGTGGCAGTCGGCGTTCGTGCGCTTCGAGCCTTCGAGGAGAGCCTTCACAGTGTTGGAGGGTCCATAGTCGCGAAGGAATCTCGACATGGCGTTGTCGCTCTCGTACAGTTCGACGTACTGCGTGAGAGAAAGCTCGGAGGGCTCGCCGAAGTCAAGGCCCTCGGTGGTCAGGACGAGGGGCACGGGCGGCTCTACAGGATCCCCGGTCACGACGACCAGCCCGCTGCGCTCCGGGCCGAGGTGGTTGTGATAACGCCAGAATCCGGGACGGTCGAAGGTGAAGGCCCAGGAATCGCCGGACTCGATGGGTGCCCCCGAGTCGAACTCCGGGTAGATCTGGTGTGTCGGGTGAATGTTCGAGGCGGGCCAGAAGAACGTATCCGATTCGTTCGTGAAGACCACCTGCTGGCCGACCTCGACTTCCAGCCGCAGGGGGCTGAAGCCATCCCCATCGAATGTGATGGTTAGGAGCTCCGACGAGTCTATCTCCACGGGCGCTACGGACGGATCCTCCCGTCCACACGCCGCCAGAGCGATTAGGACAAGTAACAGAGGTGACACCGCGCGAAGCCGAGTGCTCATAGCCCAAGCGTAGCAATGGGGTAGGGACCAGTCAACAAAGGCAAGACTGCGTGGTATGCTTCCGACAATTCATGCATGGAACCATGGAGGGCGGTATGGATACTCTCGACGCGGGCAGTTTTGAGAACGCACGGATTGGTGAGGGGGCGATCATCGAGCCGAACGTGGAGATCGGTCTACGCTATCACGAAGAGTGCGGGCCTGCCGTGCTTGGCAAAGACTGCATCATCCGGCGGGGCACGGTCATCTATGGCGATACGCGCATAGGGGATCACTTCCAGGCCGGGTACAACTCGGTTGTCCGGGCGCTCGTGAAAATCGGTGACTACTGCACGCTGATGAACCAGTCGACCATTGAAGGTATCGTCCGCTTCGGCACGGGAGTGCGCGTGATGTCCCATGTGTACATACCATCTCGCACGTGGGTGGGCGACCACGTGTTCATCGGACCGGGCGTGATGTTTACCAACGACCGGTTTCCCGGCCGCATCGAGCCGATGCCGACGCCTCGCGGGGCGACCATCGAGGACGACGTGATGATCGGAGGGGGCGTGACGGTGATGCCGGACATCACCATCGGCGAGGGGAGCTTCATTGCGGGGGGCGCGGTCGTGACCAAGGACATCCCGCCGCGCAGCTTCGTCATCGGAGTGCCGGGGAGGATATCTCCGCTGCCGGCGGAACTCGACCGTCCGAATATCAGGGAGCTAACGCTCCAGACTCGAAGTTTTTGGGACCCTCGATCTCCGTACCAGGGGGAGTCCG
>VXLM01000023.1:0-68543 GCA_009841605.1 Dehalococcoidia bacterium | reverse complement strand
GTGGCCTGCCTGGTGGCCCGATCAGTTTCTCGACTAGGCAGGAATTGCGGACGTGGCCGTGCGGCCTCGCAACAAGCGATGAAGATGGCACAGGTGGCACGCCGGTGACACGGAATTCGCTGAGTGGGCTAGTGCGTTATCGCCCTGTATAGAGGGACGGAGGCCCTGAAGCACGAGGGCGCGACAACAAAAAATCTCTCGAAAAATGTGCCATTTAGTGCCACTGCCTATTGTTATTGTCAAGTTATGGTCACGGGGTTATGTCGTGATAACACGAGTGGGCGCTCGCTTCTACCCAACATTTCCGATTCGCCCAACAGCACGTGAGTCTACAGATTCGTGAAGGGTAACGATACCTGCAAGTCCGGTGATCCCTCTAAACCAGTTTAGGCTTGTCGTAAATTGGCGTCAAATCGGGATTTCGCGGGGTTCGTTTCGTATTCCCATAAGTCGAGCTGAGCGGCCCGTCATCAGTGGAGCATTGCCGAGCTGGCCTGAGGGGTGTCAGTTCCCCTGCGCACAACGGGAGCCGCATCACGGGCGAGGTTGACGTTGACGAGGGCAGGGAGGTCCGACGCTCCCGCACGCTGAAGGGCCGGGGCCAAGTCGCTGGCCGAGTCGACGTGTTCTCCGTGGCCGCCGAGGGCCTCGGCGACGCGGTCGTACCGAGAGGGCAGGAGCTCGCAGCCCACGAGACGCTCGTCGCCGTACTCTCGGAGCTGAATCTGGAACTCCGCGTTCCAAGCCGCGTCGTTTCCGACCACAGCGATGAAGGGGATGTCGTATCGGACAGCGGTGTCGTACTCCATGACGTGGAATCCCGCAGTGCCGTCGCCCAAGACTGTGACGATCCGGGCATCGGGCCGTGCCAGCCGGGCGGCTAGGGCGAAGGGAATCGAAGTTCCGATGGAGCCAGCGGGACCGTTGAGGATTCTCGTTGGAGCGGTGATGCAGGCCTGCGCCCACTGGCCCCACTCGCCACCGTCACAGATGAATATGGAGGTCGGGTCTTCATCGAGGTATGACTGGATGGCCGCCGCTACCTCATAGGAATGAAGCGGCTGGCCCTGTTCCGCTCTCATGTCCGTCCAAGTAGCGGGACGGTAACTCACGGCGGAATTCACCTCGTCGGCCCAGCCGCTCTCCGGCACATGGCCAGTGGCTAGTTCAACGATCCTGCGGGTGGAGGGTAGGGGATCAGCCACGATGGACAGTGCAACCCTTTGCTCGTCGCCCACGTTTCTGCGGGTCAGATCAATCGCCGATGAGTCAGGGTCGATCTGGATGAACCGGCAGTCCGGGCGTACATCGGGAGATGTTCCCATCTTGAGGGTGAAGTCCAGCTTCTTGCCGATGAGAGCGATGAGGTCGGCCTCAGCCAGCACCTCGGCGAAGGCACCAAGGGCAGGGTCGTTCGTGCCGCGTGGACTCTCCATTTGCACGACGGGAGCGCCGGTGGTGGCAGACAGATCGGCGAGTGTGGACGGACCTTCGCCGCGCATCATCATCGATCCGGCCAAGATGAGCGGGGTCTTTGCGCTACGCAGTTCAGAGAGCACGAGGGCGGCGTCGGAGTCACCGATGATTCGTTCCGACAATGGATCCACGTCGTCGGAGACGAGCGCGTCTTCAGGCGAGTCGATCTCGTTGTCCACGGTGTTGAAGGGTAGGGCGATGTGGACCGGTCCTGGCCGTCCTGAAGTGGCAATATCGAGCGCCTTGCGGATGTCATTTGGCAGGCCGGAAGGGCTCTCAGCGGTCCAGGACGCCTTTGAGACGTGACTGGCGATCTCCGCCTGTGCCATCGCTTGAAACGCGCCTTTGGCGTGCTGGCCCATTGGAGCGCATCCGCTCAGCAGCACGAGGGGCGACTCGGAAATCGTTGCGACATAGAGTCCGGTGAGGGTGTTGGCGAACCCCGGCCCCGCCGTAACCAACGCGACGCCGGGCTGGCCGGTGAGGCGTCCCCAGGCGTCGGCCATATGTACCGCCGCGGCCTCCTGGCGGACGTGCAAGAGGTCTATGTCGGCCTCCAGACAGGCATCGAACACCGGCATAATCTGGTTTCCGGAGAGGGTGAAGATTCGCGTCACTCCCGCCGCTCGCAACGTCCTTGCAACTGCGTCCGCGCCTCGCATACGTAGAACCTCGTTCGTTTGGTGTCCGCCGATTATACCGTATGATCCCTGTGCCAGCCGGAAGCGATAGGGTATAGCCCATTGCCAAAGCCTGCATCAGATTCACGTCTGACTATGTGATTGCGTAACACATAGGATTATTGACCCTGCGGCGATGGGAGCCGTACAATCGAAAGGCGGTTGCAATGCAGGGGTGTAGCTCAGGCTGGTAGAGCAACGGTCTCCAAAACCGTAGGCCGCGGGTTCGAATCCTGCCACCCCTGCCAAACAAAGTCATGCCCATCTGCGCCGAATCGCACCATCAGCCCCCTACTTGGTAACCGTTGAGTGGGGTGTACTCCTCTTCCGTTCGTCGTGCATTAAACGATGCTCGTTAAGAGGGTGGGAGGGGTAGATGAGGAGTGTACGGAAGCTGCAAAGGTGGCTGCGTATCAGGTTAGGCATGGGTTGGCCGATATGCTGGCTAGTTGGATGCGAGACCTATGCCAACTTAGACCGAATAGCATGCGAGCCACGCAAGGACAGACCAGTCCACACGTACGCTGGTATCTAGTGGACCGAAATCTTTGAAATTACGGGTAGACGAGATTGGAGTAACATGGCTATGCACTCGCCTTATCAGGTTCTCTGGATTCCTGCCTTCGCAGGAATGACGAGTAGCGGTTAGGGTCGGAATTGGGTTGCACAACGACAGGGCGGGTTTGAAACCCGCCGCTACCAAGTCATCGTCTCGTCATCCTTCAATACTATGCTGTTGAACCACTAGCAGGCAGTTCTGCGCCTGCGACTTTTTCCAAGCGTTACAACGTTTCGCAATTGGGCCCAACCGTCAGTCGATGCAGTCCAACTCGAATTCGTACTGCTCGATGACCGGGTTCGCAAGGAGTTGCCTACACATCCCCTCGACGCTTTGGACGGCTTCGCGTTCGGAGGCCGACGCGATCTCGATCTGAAAGTACTTCCCCGCACGGACGCTTTCGACGCTGTCGTAGCCGAGAGTGTCGAGAGCGCCACGGATGGTAAGTCCCTCCGGGTCGTTCACGGTGGGCTTGAGCGAGATGTAGACCTTTGCGAGGTATTTTTGCATAGGGAAGGGCGTGATCCGGTGGGGTACGAATGCTCGACCATGGGCTTAGGGGTTTTGCGTGCGGGTTATTATCCTCGTCGCTCGATACGAAAGTGGCACTCGCGACGGAGACGGGCGACCACAAGGGTCGCCCCTACGGGAAGGTTGGCGCAGGTCTATTATCGAAGGCATTGACAAGTGATTTCCGACGCTACCTACTCGGCCACTCGGGCGCGTTGGGCGAGTTCAGGTGGTTTCGGACAAAATCCCGCGCCAAGGCGTCGTCGTACTCTTCCATGGTCAGAAGCCAGTTCCAAGCGGTCAGCGCAAACCTGCTCTCCATGTCGGGGTTCGGCATGAGGATGGTCTCGTCGGTACGGCGGACGATCTCCTCCATCTGCTTGACCTCGTCGGAGCACCCGTCCGGGCAGTTGTAGTGGAGGATCACGCCGCCGTGCTCCATGTTGTGGATGAATAGTTCGGAAGGGAGGGGTTCGCTCTTGATGCCCCAGGATGCCCAGCGATCGTAGTGCCAGCCGGACGTTGGAGGGATGGTGTTGTAAGGGGCATGCGATCCGCCTTCGGGTATGTGCTCCCGGCCTTGATCTTCCTGCTTAACGCCGGGGCCGTCCGGTAGGTCGCGTTCACCGCCGCCGAAGCTCTGGGGAATGAATAGAGCAATGAGGAAGAGACCGGACACTCCACCAACCGCGACAAGGGCCAGTATCCTCTTGAGCCGGGTTCGTCGGTTTCTGCGCTCGCGACGGGCGGCGCGCGCCTGAGTTGGGGTCTGTCTGCGTCTTCTTGTAACTTCGCTCGCCATATCGCCTCACCGTCAGCCGGGTATTTCGTGGGACTCTCAGCCTACTAGTCTAGCACGATAGGCCGTTCGTATCTCGGTTTGAGTGTAGCGTAGATGCTCAGGACCAGAATGACGGTCATGATCGCGGCGGATGCCAGGCAGTACTGGCAGTAGGCGTGGATGCGAAACGCCTGAGTGTAGACGAAGTATGCCGACAAGCCTTCCCCAAGCAGCGCCATGCCAAGCAGGACGTATGCCAGTACGTAGGGCGGGTCTTCCAGTCCGAGATAGGTGAGCGTCCCCAGCAGCAATGCTGCGTAGCCCCCGACACCAATGAAAGCCACGGGCACTCCGAATAAGACTGCGTAGTCGCTCGTCGTCACTTCGTCGCAGCCGGTGGAGACGCCGCAGGCGGGGATCCCACCAGTGACGTGCTCGACGCTGAGGTAGGTTGCCACTGCCAGACCGGCTAGGCTGAGGGCAACGACGGCCCATCGTGAGATTTTGGCCGCCGTCATTGTGCCGTCGCAATAGCCGATTCTATGAGTTGAACGAGCTCTTCGTTGGACGACGGGGTGAGCATTTCCCCGTTGAGGAAGAGCGAAGGCGTGCCCTGGACACCGAGTTGCTCCCCGCGTCGTATGTCCGACTCGACCTTGCCGAGGTACTTGCGGCTATCGAAACAAGCGTCGAAAGCGCCCCGATCGAGTTGAAGGTTGCCGGCGAAGAGCTTGAGGTTGTCGTCGGAGAAGTGCCCTTCGTTCACACCCTTCCAGTTTTCGAATACGGTGTCGTGGTATTCCCAGAACTTGTTCTGGTCGGCGGCGCACTCGGTCGCCTCGGCGGCCCTGAAGGACTCCGGGCCGATGAAGGGGAAGTGGCGGAAGACGAAGCGTATCTTGCCCGTTTCTACGAAGTCTTCCTTGATCTGCTTCCCGATTCCCATGGCAAACTGCATGCAGTGGGAACACTGGAAGTCGGCGAACTCTTCCAGCGTGATGAGTGGCAGCCTCGCCACGGACTCTTCCTGAGTGGTAGCTTGGACGGACTCAGTGTCGGAAGGGGAAGACTCAGGCTCCACCTGTGTGACAGCCGGAACGTCGGAATCAGGTGAAGGGTTCGTGCCCATGGCCGCAAAGACAATAATGGCGACCGCTGCGGCGACGAGTACACCGCCTCCGATGAGCAGGTAGAGCAGTCGCTTGGAGCTTGCGGAAGGCTGTTGCCGGCCTCCCTGTCTTCTTTGCTGCCTGCTATTGGCCACTGTCGTATCCTACGTTGCAGCGCTGAACAGGATTTTTCACTCTCGTACCGGTCCAGCGCTCTACAAGTCTCTAGGACAAGTCGCTGCCCGTGAGCCGCTTGAAGGCTTCGAGGTAGCGTACGCGGGTCTTCGCGACGATGTCGTCGGGCAGGGCGGGAGCCGGGGGCTCGTGGTCCCAGCCGACGGAGTCAAGGTAATCGCGGACGAACTGCTTGTCGAAGTTGGGCTGGGACTTGCCGGGAGCGTACCCCTCGACATCCCAGAAGCGGCTGGAATCGGGAGTCAAAAGCTCGTCGATGAGTGACAACTCACCGTCAATGATGCCGAACTCCATCTTGGTGTCGGCGAGGATGATTCCGCACTCGATCGCGACATCGTGCGCGAAGTTGAACACTTCGATCGCGGTGTCGCGGAGCTTGGCAGCGGTGTCCGCGCCGACCATGTCGACGACCTCTTCGTAGCTCATGTTCTCGTCGTGGCCTACCTCAGCCTTCGTGGTTGGCGTGAAGAGGGGCTCGGGGAACTTATCGCCCTCGACGAGTCCTTTTTGCATCGGCTTGTCCTGAACGGTGCCGGTCTTGCGGTACTCGCTCCATGCGGAGCCGGTGATGTAGCCCCTCACGATACACTCGACGTCGATGCGCTCGGCCTTCTTGACGATCATAGAGCGACGCTGCATGTCGGTCGAGAGTCCGAGGTCCTGCCGGGCGGTGCCCATGTCGATGAGGTGGTTTGGGACCAGGTGCTGCGTCTTGGCGAACCAGAAGGCAGATATCTGGGACAGCACGGCGCCCTTGTCGGGTATGCCGTTCGGCATAACCACGTCGAAGGCCGAAATCCTGTCGGTGGCTACCATAAGGAAGTCGTCACCCAGGTCGTGGGTGTCGCGGACCTTGCCTCGGTATACGAGGTCGGGTAGGGGAGATTCCATCAGGGCTTGCATCCGTTTGTTCCTCCTATTTCAAGCCGACACGTTCAAAGATTTCGTCGACGTGTCGGACATAGTATCTGTAGTCGAACAGGGCTTCCAGGTCGTCGGGAGCCAGCAGCCCGGAAACTTCCGAGTCTGACCGCATCATGTCCCGAAAGTCCTGTGCCGTCTCCCAGCTCTCCATAGCGCGGTTATGGACGATGCCATAGGCCGTTTCCCTCTCCATGCCCTGCTCGATGAGGGCGAGGAGCACCCGCTGCGAGAAGAGGACGCCATGAGTCGATTCGATATTGTACATCATGCGGTCGGAGTCGACGTTCAGGTCGCGGATCAGGCCTGTCATGAGGCTGAGGATGTAGTCTAGGGCTATCGAGGCGTCCGGCAGAATGAGACGCTCAGCGGATGAGTGGCTGATGTCTCGCTCGTGCCAGAGCGCTACGTTTTCCAGGGCCGTAGTGGCATGGCCTCGTATCAGGCGCGCGAGGCCGCACACCCGCTCGGACAGCTCTGGGTTGCGCTTGTGGGGCATCGACGAGGAGCCGGGCTGTCCTTTCGGGAAGTATTCAGAGACCTCGCGGATCTCGGTGCGCTGGAGGCCGCGTATTTCGGTGGCGAACTTCTCCAGCGACGCCGCGACGAGGGCGAGGGTCGTGACGTACTCGGCGTGGCGGTCTCGCTGGAGTATTTGCGTGGATGCCGGGGCTGCCTTTAGGCCCAGACGCTCGCATACCGCTGACTCGATTGACGGAGGCACGGTACCATGCGTTCCGACAGGGCCGGAGAGCTTGCCATAGGCGATGGTGCATCTCGCGTTGGCGAGGCGAGCCTTGTTGCGACGCATCTCGTCGTACCAGACGGCGAGCTTGAGGCCGAAGGTTACGGGCTCGGCGTGAATGCCGTGCGTCCTGCCGATCATCAGGGTGTCCTTGTGCTCGATAGCACGCACTTTGATGGCGTCCATGAGCGCGTCGATCTCCTCGTCCAGCAGGTCGATGGCGTCGAGGATTTGAAGGCTGGTGGCAGTGTCCCAAACATCGCTCGTGGTGAGACCGAGGTGGAGCCAGCGGCCCTCGGGCCCAATGAACTCGGTGATGGACTGGAGGAACGCCGTCATCTCGTGACGATGGACTACGAGAATCTCTTCGAGACGCTCATAGTTGTACGTGGCGGAACGCAGTTTCTCCATATCGAGGAGGGGAATCGTGCCGTGCTCGGTCCACGCCTCGCAGACGGCCAACTCGACCTGGAGCCAGCGGTCGTACTTGTTGCGCTCGGACCAGACTGCGCCCATCCGAGGGCGGGTGTAACGTTCGATCAACGGGCTATCCGTCCTACCGCGACTTGAGGCCCTGGCGGTACTCGTCGTAGGCCGCGCGGATGGAGTCGTGCTTGATGCCGAGTATCTGGGCGGCGAGGAAGGCGGCGTTACGCGCTCCCCACGAGCCAATGGCGACGCAGGCGACGGGAATACCCGGCGGCATTTGTGCAATGGAATAGAGGGAGTCGATCCCTTCCAGGTCGCTCGACGGCACGGGGATGCCGATGACGGGCAGGGTGGTCCAAGACGCCGCAACGCCGGGCAGACCGGCTGAGCCACCGGCGGCGGCGATAATGACCTCGATGCCCCGGTCGCGGGCGGAGGTCGTCCACTCCATCACGGCTTCGGGCGTGCGATGGGCCGAAGCGACCACGACCTCATGCTCGACTCCGAGCTGGTCGAGGACCTCTGACGTCTCGTCTATAAGGGGGCGATCCGACTTGCTTCCTACGATTATTCCGACTAACGGCATTTGCGCTTACCTCGTGTTGAATCTTGATGACTTACACAACGATCAATGGTACCAGCATTTCGTCCGGCGTGAGGCCGGAGTGGTACCCGATGAATTGCATTGGATCGGACTTCGCCAGATAGATGAATGTGTCCGCGCCACGTGAGATTGCGAGGTGGGTACCCAACCGCCTCCGTGCGGCATCCTCGATGCGTCCCGGGCCAAAGAGCTCCAGAGCTTCGACCTCATCCGCTGTCAACAGAAAAGCGAACTCTCCGTACTGTCCGCGAAATTCCGTTTCGAATTTTTCTTCACTTCCCGGTTTCACAGCAAAGTGCATCTCCCGCGCATCGCCCCAGGGCTCGTGAAGGAGGTGATTGACGAGCGGGTCCGAGGGTAGAATCTCGTGCGTTCGACCGTCGAGGTGTCCATGGTCGGCAGTCAGTATGAGCCGCGTGCTGGGCGGGAGGCACATCGCCAAGCGCTCGATTGCTTTATCGACACGTTCAAGGGCATGGATCGTCTGTTTTGCGTTCGTTCCGTACTCATGGGCCGCGTAGTCAACATCTATCGCATACAAATAGATAATGCTCGGAGCTTTCGCGACACGGCTTAGGGATATCGCCTTATCAACCCCGTTGGTAAGGTCGTTGTAGGTGGCGTAGGTTGCGTTATGGCCGCCCCAGTAGTCGGAATATGGGGTGTTCGCTATGCCGTCGGGGACAACGGAGAACAAGTTACCGGCAAAGCCGCTGAAAAGCGAGGGCACGGGGTAGGCCTGCCTCTCTACGATGCCAAGTCGATCGAGCGGTTCTCCATCGTGACGCCGCTCGAACCGGAGGATTGTAGCTACGGTGTCGACCTCATCGAGGTACATGTCCCATCCGATGATGCTGTGACGGTTCGGCCAGGCGGCAGTGGCCAGAGACGTTACCGCCGACGATGTGGTGGAAGGGAAGACCGTCTGCAGATTCATACAAAGGTTTCGACGCAGGAAGGAGGTAGGCTCCAGTTTGTCGATGAAGTTCATTCCCAGTCCGTCAACGATCACGATCACGAGTTGTTGTGCGTCCGTGAATGTCTCACCTATTCGCTTGACATTCTGGCCGATGTCGAGGTTGGGTATGGCAGCCCAGTTGAACACCGCCTTTGAAAAATCGACGATGTTCGGCACGTCGAATCGTGGACGCAGGAGGGCGTTCGACTCGAACGCGGCGAGGAGTTCGGGAACGTCACTGACTCTTTTCGACGTCTGGGCGATCACTGTTTGGCGAAGTCCGCGATGTCGTTGCGGAAGAAGGAGCCATTGAACTTGGTCCTCTCCGCGGCCGAATATGCCCGCCGTCGCGCGTCCTTGCGGGTTGGGCCCGACCCGCTAACTGTGAGCACCCGCCCGCCGTCGGTGATGGTCTCTTCGTTCTCGTCTAGCTTGGTGCCGGCGTGGAATACAGTTACATCATCAAGTTCTTCATCCAGCCCGGCCACAGGGAAGCCGGTCTCGTAGGCGCCGGGATATCCGCCGGAAGCGACAACTACACCAACGCAAGAGTTGGCAGTTACTCGCAGGGGTGCATCGTTAACGTTGCCCGCAACGGAAGCCAGCATAAGTTCGAGCAGATCGGATTCTATGCGAGGAAGGACGACCTGTGTCTCGGGGTCGCCGAGGCGGCAGTTGAACTCGATGACCATCAGGCCGTCGCGGGTGAGCATCAACCCCGCGTAGAGGATTCCGACGTATGGACATCCCTCGGCGGCCATGGCGGCTACGACGGGCTCCATGATGTCGTTGCGGGCGCTGCGTTCAACCTCGTCGTTCCAGAGGACATTCAGGGGAGGACTGTATGCCCCCATCCCTCCAGTGTTCGGCCCCGTATCGCCCTCGCCAACGCGCTTGTAGTCCACAGCGGCGACTAGAGGCGATATTCGCTCGCCGTCCACGAAGGCGAAGACGCTCAACTCCGGCCCCTGCAAGTACTGTTCGATCAGCACCGTCTCGCCTGCCGAACCGAATGCGAGGTCAATCATCTGGTCTCGGAGGGCCGAAACAGCCTCTTCCGTCGTCTCAGCGACGACGACTCCCTTGCCGGCGGCAAGGCCGTCCGCCTTGATGACGACGGGCGGGGAGAGGGTCTCAACGTATTTTCGGGCTGCGTCGTAGTCGTGAAAGACCTCAGCGCGAGCGGTGGGGACGCCGGCACGAATCATCAGGTCCTTCGCAAAGCTCTTGCTGGACTCGATTCGCGCGGCGGCCTTAGAGGGGCCGAAGATAGAAAGACCTGCCTCCTGGAATCTGTCAACGATGCCATCGGCGAGGGGGGCTTCAGGGCCGACTACCGTGAAGTCGATGCCGTGCTGCAAGGCAAAGGAGAGAAGTCCTTCAATATCGGTTTCGGAGATTGAGACGTTACCCGCAATTCTGGCAGTTCCTGCGTTTCCGGGGGCGCACAGCAGTTGGGAAATTCGGGCGCTCTGTGACAGCTTCCAGACGATGGCGTGCTCGCGTCCGCCCTTGCCGATGACGAGGACCCTCATCCGGCTGTCATTCCCACTCGATGGTGCCGGGCGGCTTGCTGGTGATGTCGTACACGACACGGCTCACGGACGGGACCTCGTTGACGATACGGTTGGAGATGCGGCCGAGCACATCGTGGGGCAGACGGGCCCAGTCCGCCGTCATGGCCTCGTCACTCGTGACGGCGCGAACGGCGACAACGTAGCCATATGCGCGGAAGTCACCAACGACGCCGACGCTCATCGTGTCGGTCAGGACGGCAAAGCTCTGCCACAGGTCGCGGTAGAGGTCGTTGGCTTTGATCTCGTCCATGACGATCCAGTCGGCGGCACGGAGGATGTCCAGTTTCTCTTGGGTGACGGCGCCCATGACCCGGATGGCGAGACCGGGCCCAGGGAAAGGCTGCCGGTATACCATTTCCTCTGCCAGGCCAAGCTCCAGTCCGACCATGCGAACCTCGTCTTTGAAGAGGTACCGAAGCGGCTCGACAAGCTCAAGCTTCATATCCTCCGGCAGACCACCTACGTTGTGGTGCGTCTTGATCTTGGCGGAAACGTCGTCGCCGGGGGTCTGGCTTTCGATCACGTCGGGGTAGAGGGTGCCTTGTGTCAGAAAATCTACCTGACCAAGGCGCGCGGCCTCCCGGTCGAATATCCTGATGAAAAGCTCGCCAATGGTCCGGCGCTTGTCCTCAGGGTCGATGACCTCGCTCAGCGAGTCTACGAACTCGTCGGAGGCATCGACATAGACGATGTTTACGTTCATGTTCCGTCTGAATGTGTCGAGGATGCGCTCCGGCTCCTCGCGGCGCATGAAGCCGTTATTGACGAAGATGCAGGTAAGCTGATCGCCGATGGCCTTATGCACCAAGCTTGCCGCCACGGCCGAGTCCACGCCACCGGAGAGCGCGCAGATTACCTTGCCACCTCCCACTTGCGAGCGGATGTCCTCGACCGTGTCCTCGATGAAATTGCTGGGATTCCAGTTCCGTCCGCATCCGGAGATGGTGTGGACGAAGTTTTCCAGGATTCTCGTGCCGTCGGGAGTGTGAACGACTTCCGGGTGGAATTGGAGGCCGATAACATTCTCTTTATTCGACGTTGCAGCGATCGGTGAATTTTCGGTCTGCGCGACCGCGGCGAAACCGGGGGGCTGTTCGACGATGCGGTCGCCGTGACTCATCCAAACGGGGAATGAAGGTGAGAGACCCTCGAATACGGGGTGCTCGGCCCCCTGCTGCTCCAGCATCGCGTGTCCGTACTCCCGTTTGCTGCTCGGCTCGACCTTGCCCCCAAGCTGGTGGACGACGGCCTGCATCCCATAGCAAATGCCGAGCACGGGGAGACCTTTGTCGAACACCCATGACGGGGCTAGGGGCGCGCCGGGATCATAGACGCTAGCAGGCCCGCCGGAGAGAATGACTCCCTTGGGGTTCAGGTGCGAAACGTCATCCCAACCTGCAGTGTGGTGAATGAGCTCGCAGTAGACGTTGGCTTCGCGCACTCGTCGCGCTATCAGACGGCTGTACTGGGAACCGAAGTCGATGACTAGGACCGACTCGCGCTGAGTGTGGTGGTGCGGCTCAGAGCGCCGACCTTGCCCCACTGTTTCCTCGACGGTCTCCGCGTGTACAGGAAGGTCTGAACCGTCGTCGCCGGGGGTGTTCCGGCTCTGGGTAGGGGTGACGTTGGTGCTCATAGTCAAGGCCTTCAAAAGGTAGCATCTGTGCTATACTGAGTCAAGCTCGACATGCCTGCAACTTCCTCTAGCGTTCCGGTACAGGAGACACTTGGCAGCCAAGCGGACGAAGCGGTACGCATTCTCCGCAACGGCGGCGTTGCAGCCATTCCCACGGATACCGTTTACGGCCTTGCGGCGGCCTACGACGATGAGAAGGCCATAGACAGAGTCTTCCGCATCAAGAGCAGACCATCCGGGCTTGCCGTCCCACTGCTTCTCGATGATGCGCGTTCGATTGAGCGGTACGTCCCAGACGTCCCGGAGTCATTCTGGGCACTTGCCAAGACGTTTTGGCCCGGGCCCTTGACGATAGTCTTGAGGAAGAGTTCCCTCGTCTCTGACAAGCTTACGGCGGGGCGTGATACAGTCGGACTTCGAGTGCCTGACCACTGGCTGCCTCGATACATCTCGAAGTCCCTCGACAAGGCAATCACCGGCACGAGCGCCAACTTGAGCGGCAGTCCGTCGCTGACGACCGCAGTAGCGGTCAAGGAACAGCTGGGAGGCGCGGTTGATCTGGTAATCGACGGAGGCGATACGAATGGAACGACGGCATCAACCGTCGTAGATCTTTCAGGCGATACCCCAACGATACTCCGAGAGGGAAGCATAACCCTGGACGACATAGAGAAGGCGATCCGGCAAGATAGCAGTTAGGTCCAAAACATTAGTGTAGACATGGTAGCCGTATCACAGATAGCAGAGTTCGAGGCCGCGATCGAGGCGGAACTGCGCGATATGTTCCGGTCGCGTGACTTGGCCCTGTACGACATGATGACGTATCACATGGGCTGGGGACCGGATGACAGTGAAAGTCCATACCATGCCCTTTCTACTACTAGTGGCAGGATTCATGGTGTTGCATGTCTGACGGCGTGCGAAGCCGCGGGAGGAGATATTTCAGTCTGCATGCCCGCCGCCGCGGCGATTGAGATGTCGCTTGCGTTTGTCCAAATCCACGACGACGTGCAGTCGGGCAGTCCACAGCGTGCAGGACGTGACGCGGTCTGGTGGAAGTGGGGCCCTGCCCAGGCCATTAACGCCGGAGACGGGATGTATGCCATGGCCAGGGTCGCTCTGTTTCGTCTAGCCGAGCGCGGGGCGACGCCGGAGACTACCTTCCGCGCCATTCAAATATTCGATGAAACGAATCTCGCGCTCTGTGAAGGACGGTACCAGGACCTTGAAGCGCGTGAACGAATCAACATCAGCGTGGACGCATATCTGGCGATGGCGTCGGACAAGAGTACTGCATTGTATGTCGGCGGGATGAAGCTCGGCGCGCTCGTGGCGGGGGCGGACGACGCTACTATGTCCGTGATGGCGGCATTCGGATCGAAGGTCGGTCTTGCTCGACAGATCCAAGACGATTTGAACGAGTTATGGCATCGGACGGAGCCCAGCGACGAGGTACTAAATAAGAAAAAGCTGCTTCCACTCGTATACACGGTCGAGAACGCCGACGTTACGACTAAGCGCCGGTTGGGAGAAATCTACTTCAAGAGGGTCCTTGACGCAGCTGACGTTGAAGCCATCCGCGGCATTCTCGACGAGGGTGGCGGCAGACAGTTTTCGGAAGACATGGTGGACGATCTTCGACGGGATGCTCTGGCGGCGGTAGGCAAGACCGACTTGCCTCAGTCGTCTAAGGACATGCTGCATCAGCTCGCGGCATCCATCCTGTCCGGGTAGTGGAACCGTGCCACGGAAGAAGACGGTTCGGGATGTCGATGTCGAAGGTAAGACTGTCCTAGTAAGAGCGGATTTCAACGTTACATTCGTACTCGGGACGACTGCCATCTCCGACGATTCCCGCATTCGGGCAACCTTACCCACCATCGAAAATCTCGTGAGCCGGAACGCCAAAGTTGTCCTCTGCTCCCACCTTGGCAGGCCAAACGGACGGGTGTCGCCGGAACTGCGAATGCAGCCCGTTTCGGAGCGATTAGCCGAACTCCTTGGGCATCCTGTAACGCTGACAAGTGAACCGTCGGGCGCTGATGTTTGGACAACGGTTGAGGCTATGCAACCCAGAGAGGTCGTCGTGCTAGAAAATCTCCGGTTCGATCCACGAGAGGAAAGCAACGATCCATCCTATGCTAAGGGCTTGGCGAGCTTAGCGGACGTATATGTGAACGACGCCTTTGGGGCCGCACACCGGGCGCACGCCTCAACTGAAGGAGTAACGAAATTCCTGCCGTCAGTTGCCGGTCTCCTCATGGAGCGCGAGTTGGAGATGCTGGGAACCGTGCTCGATTCGCCTAGGCAACCACTCGTCGCAATCGTAGGAGGGGCAAAGGTATCAGACAAACTCCCGGTGATCGAAAGGTTCACCGGACGAGCGAAAACGCTGTTGGTGGGCGGTGGGATGGCCGCCACCTTCCTGAAGTCTCAGGGACTCAAGGTCGGCGATTCACTCGTGGAAGAAGAGTTGATCGAGCGGGCAGGGGATATCTTGAGCAGGAGCGAGAAACTTGGGACGGCGGTGTTGTCACCGACGGACGTTGTGGTGTCGTCAGACTTTTCGGCTGATGCGATGAGTCGAATTGTAGACGTGTCATGTATAGAATCCGGCTGGCGAATCATGGATATCGGTCCCGAAACCGCTGAGCGGTATGCGAACGCTCTCTCCGATGCAGGGACGGTGCTCTGGAACGGGACGATGGGGGTATTCGAGTGGCTTGCCTTCTCAGCGGGCACAAAACGGCTTGCAGAGGCATTAGCGGCTCAGGAAGAGGCGATTACGGTCATAGGGGGAGGGTCTACTGCCGAGGCCGTCATCAGCCTTGGGCTCGCCGACAGGATGACGCATGTCTCCACGGGCGGTGGGGCGTCGCTTGAATTTCTTGAGGGTCGTGAGTTGCCGGGCGTCGCCGGCCTTCTGGACGCGGACTGAGGATGGGAGAGATTAGATGATCGACTTCCCCTACATCACAGAGATATGCAGTTCCACTAGTAGCAAGATCGTCATGCTGGTGGTTGATGGTCTTGGCGGCCTGCCGCATCCTGATACGGGAAAGTCGGAGCTTGAGACGGCGGAGACACCCAACCTCGACCGACTGGCCGCCGAGAGCGCCTGCGGCCTCACGACGCCTGTAGCGCCGGGGATCACCCCCGGCAGCGGCCCTGGCCACCTCGCGCTATTCGGGTACGATCCCGTGAAGTACATGATCGGACGAGGCGCACTTGAAGCTATAGGCATAGGAGTTGAGCTAAGGAAGGGGGAGGTAGCAACGAGAGGGAACTTCTGCACGGTCGACGACTCCGGCCTTCTCGTCGACCGGCGGGCTGGAAGGATTCCTACGTCCGAGAGCACGCCATTAGTGGAAATGCTCGACGGGATTGAAGTGCCAAACGTCGATATTTCTGTGTATCCGGTTAGTGACCACCGGTTCGTCCTCGTGCTCAGCAGCGATGGACTGGACGAACGGGTGAGAGAGACCGATCCGCAGTTGGTGGGGGTGCCGCCGTTAGAGGCTGAAGCCGTCGTGCCAGAGGCTGAAAAGACTGCTGAAATCGTCCGCTCCTTTGCTAAACTGGCCCGAGAAGTCCTTCGCGAACGGTCTTCGGCAAACATGATGCTCCTGCGGGGTTTTTCAGCGCTGCCGGACATTCCCGACATGGGAAGAACGTATAGTTTGAACCCGGCCTGCATCGCCGCGTACCCGATGTACCGCGGCTTAGCCCATCTGGTCGGGATGAAAGTCATCCCAACGGGCGGGACGTTTGACCACGAGCTTGACACGCTTGAAAAGAGCTTTCATGAGCACGATTTCTTTTTTCTGCACTACAAGCCTGCCGACGCCGCAGGAGAGGACGGTGACTTCGAGGGAAAGGTCGAGACACTCGAACGCCTTGACGCCCGGATACCACGACTATTGGAATTGGATATCGACACGCTCGTAGTAGCGGGGGATCACTCTACGCCTTCAGTCATGGGCAGCCACAGTTGGCACCCAGTGCCGTTGATGGTGAAATCGTCGATTTATGTGGGTGACGGGGCAGGGGGGTTCAACGAAAGAGCTTGCGCATCAGGGTCGATCGGTCGAATACAGGCTGTCAATATCATGCTGATTGCGCTGGCGAACGCCGGGAAGCTGCAGAAGTTCGGCCCGTAGGAGCGATTGTCCTCAGGTCGTGTACAATTCGGTCTTAATGAGAATTCAGACCTGAAGGAACACAAGTGCCGGACCTTGTAATCGCAGCCAACTGGAAGATGAACATACTCCCCTCGGAGGCGGGAGGCTTTGCCAAACGCCTTCTCGCCGGCCTCCAAGACGTTCAAGGCGTGAGGAAGATTGTCTGTCCTTCGTCGCTCTCTCTTCCGGTTGTGGCAGAGCGGCTCAAGGGCTCCGAGGTCTTCGTGGGGGCCCAGAACATGTACCACGAGTCAAAGGGAGCCTATACGGGAGAGGTCTCTCCCGCGATGGTTAGAGAAATCTGTGAGTACGTAGTTCTTGGCCACTCGGAACGTCGCCATCTGTTCGGCGAGACCGACGAGATTGTGGCCAACAAAGTCAGCGCAGCAATTGCAGAGGGGCTCACGCCCATCGTGTGTGTCGGGGAGACGCTGGCCGAGCGTGAGGCGGGCGATGCAACGGTCGTCGTACAGCGGCAGGTACGTGCCGCGCTGCGTGAAGTCCCGTCTCTCAACGGCGTTATCGTGGCGTATGAACCTGTGTGGGCCATTGGCACGGGCGTAGCTTCAAGTCCGGCGGACGCCCAGTACATCATGGAGTTCATTCGTGGCCTCATGCAGGAAGACTTCGGCCGCTCTGCGCTTGACCTCCCCCTCCTCTACGGCGGTAGCGTGGATGCGAACAATGTGGCCGGATTTGTGGCACAGCCGGACATCAATGGAGCTCTGGTTGGAAGCGCGAGCCTCGACGCGGACGGCTTTGTCGAGTTGGTTAAGAACGCCCGCGCCGCATCGGGATAACATACCCATGCTCTCCGCGCGACAGGCCAACGTATTGGCGATTGTCGGGCCTACAGCGTCAGGCAAATCGCGACTGGGTATGGAGATTGCCCAGGTTGTTGGCGGAGAGATCATCGGGGCCGATAGCCGTCAGGTCTACCGCCACATGGATATTGGGACGGCCAAGCCGCCAGCGGAAGACCGTCAGCTAATTCGCCACCACCTGATCGACATCATCGACCCATCGGAGGATTACAGCGTTGCGCTTTACGTAAGGCAAGCACGCGATGCGATTGCCAACGTTCTAAGGCGAGGGCGTGTTCCGATCGTGGTGGGCGGAACCGGCCAGTACGTTTGGGCCTTGTTGGAGGGGTGGAACGTGCCGGAGGTTTCGCCGAACCCTTTGCTCCGGGATGAACTGCAAGCTCGAATGGCCCGAGAAGGTCTGCCCACCCTCGTGAAAGACCTCGAACAGACCGCTCCGGCTGCAGCGAAGAGAGTCGATCTGGCGAATCCACGGAGGGTCATCAGAGCGCTTGAACTGGCACTACAGGGCCCTAACAGTGAACCGGAGGGGCCGACCAGGACGCCGCCGCCTTTTCAGGCAACCGTCATCGGTATCGAGGTTGATCGCGCTCGGCTGTATGAACGCATCAACGCCCGCGTGGATGCCATGTTCGAAGCCGGGTGGGTAGGGGAGGTTGAACATTTGCTGAATATGGGCTACGGACCCGGTCTATCTGCAATGTCGAGCCTGGGCTATAGGGAAATCTGTGAATACCTCCGAGGGGAAGCAACACTTAAAGACGCCGTTGAGACCATCAAGACCAAAACACGCCGTTTCGCCCGGCAGCAGGGAGCGTGGTTCCGCACAAATGACGAGCGCATACGGTGGTTCTCGGGCGAACGTGAGGGTCTCGATCAGGCGGTCGAGCACGCTTGTGATTCCGTAGGGAAGCGCATGGACTCGCGGTAAATGGGGTCTTCGTAGACACGGAGTGATATACTGTACCGACTCTGGATGATGCGGAGGCCGAGCTTGGAGTTCACGAAGATGCACGGCGCAGGCAACGATTATATCTATGTCGATGCGCGCGGAAAAGAAGAGGACTGGCCGGCCATATCGGCAAGGGTGAGCGACCGTCATACGGGTATAGGGGGCGATGGACTCATACTCGCGCTCGATTCGGAACACGCCGACCTTCGGATGAGAATGTTCAACGCGGATGGCTCCGAAGCGGAGATGTGTGGAAACGGCATACGCTGCCTCGTCGGCTTTGCGCTTACTAGAGACATCGTTCCTCGAGAGACTTCCCCCGTACTGGTCGAAACTCTCGCCGGTGACCTTGAGGTTACGCCTACTTGGGAGGGCGACAAGGTGGTATGGGCGAGGGTGAGCATGGGAGAGCCACGGTTGGCGGTGGAGGATATTCCGGTCGCGCTCGATGACCGGGCCATGGTAATGGACTATCCCTTGACGGTGGACGGTGTCACGTTCGAGATCAACGCCGTTTCTATGGGAAATCCTCATGCCGTAGCCTTCATCGACGAACCGGTGGACGATATTCCTCTGTTCCTGCTCGGTCCGCTGGTAGAACATCATCCGCTCTTTCCCAACCGAGTGAACTTCGAGATCGTGAATGTCATCGACGAGGGCCACGTAAAGGTGCGCGTTTGGGAACGCGGCTCCGGCGAGACCATGGCTTGCGCCACCGGCGCGTGCGCGGTGGGCGTGATATCGCGGTTGAAGCGACGGACGAAGGGCAACGACGTGCGGATGTCGTTTCCCGGCGGGGATCTCGTTGTCAGATGGCCTGGAGAGGGCACCGTAATCCTCGAAGGACCGGTGGCCGAGGTGTTCACAGGACAAGTTTAATCTCAAATAGTTCCAATGCCAGTCCTAACGTAAACACTAGAAACCGGCCAATTCAGTAAACATTACAAAGTCTAAATATCTAATTTACACGCAAAAATACTAGTTACCCCAGTTTTGTAACAATTCTAATAACACAGCATTGTCGGAATGGAGGCGAAATGAGGTTTTCGGAGCGCATGAACAGAGTCCCACCCTACCTTTTCGTGCAGATCAGTAGGAAGATCGCAGAAAAGAAGGCCCAGGGCATAGAGGTCATCAGCTTCGGAATAGGCGACCCGGACATTCCGACGCCGGACTACGTCATCGACGCGCTTGGCGAGGCCTCCCACGACGCTCCAAACCACCGATACCCTGAGTCTGAGGGCCTGCCGGAGTTTCGAGAAGGCGTGGCCGACTGGTATCAGCGACGGTTTGGCGTCAAGCTTGACTCCGAAAAGGAAGTGGTTTCGCTCATCGGGGCAAAGGAAGGGATCGGTCACGTTGCCTTTTGCTTCCTTGACGCCGGAGACATAGCTCTTGTACCGGATCCCGGTTATCCCGTTTACGCCATGGGCACCTTGTTCGCGGGCGGCGAGAGCTACATGCTTCCACTCAACGAGGAGAACGATTGGCTGCCTGATCTCGACTCGATACCCGGCGATGTGGCGAGCAAGGCCAAGCTACTGTGGCTGAACTACCCGAACAACCCAACGGGCGCAGTCGCGGACCTCGAATACTACCGCAAGGCAATCCAATTTGCAGAGAACCACGATATAGCCGTCATGCATGATGCCTGCTACACCGAAGTGGCCTACGACGGCTATCGGCCGCCCAGTTTTCTACAGGCTGAGGGGGCGATGGACGTGGGAATCGAGTTCCACTCGCTTTCCAAGTCCTACAATATGACCGGCTGGCGTATCGGGATGGCCGTCGGGAACGCGGATATGATCGATGCGCTGCTGACTATCAAATCGAACCTGGATTCGGGGGTCCCTCAGGCCGTCCAGCACATGGCGATCGAGGCCATGAAGCGTCCATTGGAGTCCGTGGACGAACGAAATGCCGTCTACCAAGCCCGTCGCGACCGCATCGTACCCGTTCTCAAGGACATGGGGATGAAAGTGGAATCGCCAAAGGCAGGCCTGTACATTTGGGCAGGCGTTCCAGGAGGCTATACCTCAGCCGAATTTGCCGAAAAGCTCTTGGAGGATACCGACGTCCTGATGATTCCGGGCGGCAACTATGGGGCCGCGGGCGAAGGGTATGTACGCCTCTCAATCACTCTTCAGGACGAATTGATAGATAAGGCTCTCGACCGCGTGTCCGACTGGCGCCCGTAGGTGAGACGGGGACTATACTCCAACGGCGTTGGATAATCATTCCATTTTAGGGTAAAATTACTGAGTATAATGCATTCTCCTTATATAAGAGGGGGTGTCCCATCGCCCCGCGAATGATATCGACAGCTCGAAAAGCCGAGCGAGCCTTGCTAGTGAGCGCGCAGGTGTTCCGGAGACACCAAGCGCTTCCTATGCGCGCATCGCTGTCGGAGTTGGGTGAGCTGGCCCGGACCGCCGGGGCGAAGGTGGTGGGATCACTCACTCAGCAACTCAAGAAGCCCACTCATTACTACCTCGGCAGGGGCAAGCTGGAGCAGCTTAAAGAGACTGTCCTAGCCAAGCGCATCGATACGGTTATATGCGACGACGAGCTGACTCCAACGCAGCAGCGTAACCTGGAGCGCGCGCTCGAAGAGAAGGTCAAGGTCATCGACCGCACGGCACTCATCCTCGATGTGTTCGCGGCGCGAGCCCAGACTCGTGAGGGCCGTCTTCAAGTTGAACTGGCACAGCACGAGTATCTGATGCCCCGTTTGGCAGGCCAGTGGTCACACTTGGAGCGACTCGGCGGCGGCATTGGAACCAGAGGGCCCGGCGAATCGCAGATAGAGACCGACCGACGCTTGGTACGGAACCGTATCCAGCGCATCAAGAAGGCGCTGGGTCAGGTGAGCCGCCAGCGAGACCTCTATCGCGCGAGGAGACGGAACGAGGGCATCCCCGTAGTCAGCCTGGTGGGATATACCAATGCGGGCAAAAGCACGCTCCTAAATAGCCTCACAGCCGCAGGCGTGACAGCCGAGGACAAGCTGTTCAGCACCCTCGATCCCGTAACCAGGAAAGTACGGCTCGATTCAGGCAAGGAAGTGCTATTCACCGACACGGTCGGATTCATCCAGAAGCTGCCTCCGGCGATTGTGGCGGCCTTCCGAGCGACCCTGGAGGAGATACGGGAAGCTCGAATTATCGTGCACGTTGCTGACGTATCGAGCCCCAACCTAGCAAACCACATCGATGAGGTCGAGAGCATACTTGATGACCTCAAAATTACTGAAAAGCCGACCGTTCTCGCCCTTAATAAGACCGACCTGCTGCCGGGAGCCGGTGATTCACGAAACGGAGACCTGCTTCCTGAGATTCTCAAGGCCGACGAACCGCCCCCTGGCGTCGTCTTCATTTCCGCTACGGAACATTTGGGTCTCAAAGACCTCTTAGGCGAAGTCGAACGGCTCCTCGGTGTCGAGGAGCCCGTCGAGTCCGTCGTAGTGACCGCATAAAGAGGCCACTTTTCGGCAGAGGCCGCATCCATCCCCCTGTAGGGCAGTAAATTCCTCCAAATCCGCAGGCCTATTCAAGAGTTTGGCCGTCGGTAATCAGCCGGACGCGTCGTACAGACAATCGAGAGAGGCCTATTAAGTCGCAGTGGGGGAGAGAAGCGGGCATGTTGACAGGACGCTAATAGTTCGCACTATAAATGTTATGTAAAGTTGAAATACAGTTCCGCTGCGGTTGTGACGTAATTTGACATAACATAGGCGACCTATAAATTCCGGCTCGGAACCGAAACGAGCATCATTTCCGAGTTCATGAGGCCGCGTAACAGATCGACCTCGAACTTGCCCGCATCGTCGCCGTCGGCGTAGACCCTTTGAATTCGGATGGTCTGCAAGAAGTGGTCGCTCTCCTGACCAACCACCATCACGACCTGATCCCTAAAGCGGTCCACTGCGGCTCCGAGCTGCAACAGCATCTTCGATGTCCGCGATGAGGCGACCCCTGGGGTCGACACCACCTGACTCGGCCCGGCCATCACGATAATCGCCCCGGAGCATCCGTCCATGCCGTTCGCCCATTCGGCACTGAGAGGGGATGAGTCAATCGGATCGATCTCAACGACGCTGTGCGGGATGCTGAATCCGTCCAGGGTCCGAACAATTCGGTCGGCGATAGCTCCCGCGCCGGAATGGGCTACGAGGAGGCGTCCCTTTTCATTCCGATGAACTGCCGGCCGGGACGGCTCTGCCGGCGCTTTGTTTTCACGGGCCGGGCGTTCCGTTTGGGGCGGCGCCTTCGGTTCCTCGGTCGGGGGCGTTTGGGAAGCCGGTGAGGTCTGTAGGTTCAAGTCCGCCAGGCTTACATAGTGTGAATTGCCCGCCTCCGTTACTATGCCGATCAATTCTCCGTTGCGGACCACAATCTCCAGGAATTCGGAGGCAAGACTCTCCGGAATGCCTATGTCGTCAATAATGATCGCCGACGCCTCCTCCGAACCTGGAATACGTTTGCCATCGAGAAGATCATAGAACGCCCTGAACGTCTCGGGGTGCATTGCTGCTTCAATGAGCGCTGCGGGATCGGCCTTAGCGGCCTTTTCACCCAACTCAGTCAGAGAAATGCGCGCGTCGCTATAGCCACCCGCGGTCAGGCCGTACTTTGCCGATGAATTGAGCTTCATCATGAATGCGCTGCTGGCCGGGGTGGTGCCCATGGACTTGGCAAGTCGCACCCTGTCGAAAGGCAGGCCGGCGTTCTTTTCGTGTATCGAGCGTGTGATCCCCAAGACCTCCCTGAGTTTATGCTGCGGGTAAGGCCGTGAGATGCGCGTGCGCCTCTTTACAGTCTGCGAAGTTGCATCAACCATAGCTCACCGTTGAGAAAATATAGAAAAGATATTTCAGGATGTTTTCAATTTACTTGAAAAGCAGTTTATTTCTATTGAACGTTGAAAGAAAAGGCAATATCACGTTTTCAGAAAACGGTATCATGGAGCACCGATTCGGTCAATACGGCGGACGATATTCCGGGGAGCATCTTTGTGAACCATGACTTCGAGAGCCAGGTGCGCAAGGTAACCCATTGGTTGGCACATCGTTGAATTCCATAACGGTCTCTCCAGCCCAGTAGCGTCTTGGTGCGTCGGCATGGGCTGAGAAGACCCAAGGTTGTACGTGATACCATGACAGCACGGGCCTTCGAGGTCCCTGGAAAGGACTCATCCTGAAATGAACCATCAGGCAGCAAAGACGTTCGCTATTGTCATATTCGCAGTCTTCCTGATGATCGGGCTCGGCTGCGGTACGTTTGGAGGAGACGATACCGAATCTTCGGCCGACACCCTACCCGCCCAGCCGACGCCGGACCTCGAGAAGATAGTCGAAGAGATCGTCACCAAGATGCACGAGGATGCGTCTGCCGAGGAGATCCAGGAGCTCGTACGGGACACGGTATCGGAAGCTCTGGAAGCCCAGGAAAGTTCGACCGACGCTCCTCTGTTCCCGAAGGTCGTTGTCCACGACGACGACATTGAAGCTCCGAAGCACGTGCCCAACGAACTGGACGTAATCTGGGAGGCGTGGGAGCACCTGAACCGCGACTACGTAGACCGGGAAAAGCTCGATCCAGAGCTGGCAACGGAGTTCGCGATCAGAGGCATCACCAGCACCCTCGGCGATCCGCAGACCTCATACGTGCGCAAGGAGGTGCTTAACGGGCAGTTCGGCGACGTATTCGAGGGCGAGTTTCAGGGCATCGGCGCGCACGTCCAGATGAACGCGAGAGGGCATCTCGTAATAACATCCCCCATCGAAGGCGGCCCCGCCGACCTCGCCGGAATCAAACCCGGCGACATCATCCTGGAGGTTGACGGCGAGAGCTTGGAAGGCCTTTCTACGCTGGAGGCCGCCTCAAAGATTCGCGGTCCGAAAGACAGCATCGCACGGCTCCTAGTAAAGAAGCTGGGACAGATCGACCCCGTGTTGCTCGAAATCAAGCGCGGCGTCATTCCGTTGACGAGCGTGAAGCACCGAAGCGAGCCCGGCGAAAAGTTCATGCACGTCCGCGTGACGGACTTCTATCCGCAGACGGCTGACAAGCTGCGCGCGGTGATCGAGCGGGAGATGGAGGCCGGAGCTCAGGGGCTGATCCTGGACCTCCGAAGCAACGGGGGAGGGCTGTTGTCGTCAGCAGTCGACGTAGCAAGTCTCTTCATCGAAGACGGCTTAGCCATGTACGTAGTCGACGCAAACAAGCGGCGCACGGACTATCCCATCAACACGGAAGGCCGGGAGTTTCTCACCGACATACCGATGGTGGTTCTCATCAACGGCGGCAGCGCCAGCGCGTCCGAGATCCTCGCGGGCGCCTTCCAAGACCACGACCGCGCAACATTGATCGGCGACACCACGTTCGGCAAGGGCAGCGTGAACTGGCTCCGACGTCTCAGCAACGGGGCGGGCCTGTACATCACCGTAGCTCACTGGTACACGCCCGACGGCAGACTCATCCAAGGCGAGGGCGTCGCACCCGATATCGAAGTGACTAGTCGTGACGCCCAGAAGGCCGACGTCGAACAGCTTCGCCGGGCCATTGAAGAGCTGGAGTCGATGACTGGCGGCGGGTCGATCGAACTAAGCAGCAGCTCATAAGGACCGGCACCATGGACGGCAACAAGTCAATCGCCGTCAATCGCAAGGCACGGTACGAGTACGACATTCTCGATAGCATCGAGGCGGGGCTGGTGCTGGTCGGAACCGAGATCAAGGCGATCCGGGAGGGCCGCGCGAACTTCAGCGACGCATACGCTCGTCCCGACAACGGCGAGATATGGCTGATGAACGCCCACATCTCGCAGTACTCGGCGTCCGGGGGCCAGAACAACCATGATCCCAAGCGTCCGCGCAAGCTGCTGCTTCACAAGGACCAGATCAGGCGGCTGACACGGCAAGTGGATGAGCGCGGTCTGACACTGGTGCCTCTAAAGCTCTATCTGAAGCGACAGAAGGCTAAGGTGGAGTTGGGTGTGGCCAAGGGTCGGAAGCAGCATGATAAGCGCCGGGCGATCATTGACCGCGAGCGGGAGAAGGAAGCCCGAATGGCCGTTCGTCGTGGGGTTTAGCGGTTAAACGATACGGGCCGGAGCAGTTCAACGCTCCAGCCCGTGCGGAAGGTTCTTAGAGTTTCTTCAAGCCTAGTTATTGCTGGAAGGATACCCCACCCTCTTAACCTCGATGGTCTCGCCTGGCGCCAGCGCGACCCGATGCACGTTAATGCCGAGCTTGAGCAGCCAGTAGCCAAGAGTAGCCTTGCTCACACCCAACTCGTCGGCTGTGGCAGTTAGGCCGTACTCGGTCACCATCTGGGGCAACATCTTCTCCAGAGGCTGCTGGAACTTCTCCTCGACCGCGATCATCTTCTTGGTTTTTCTCCTCATCATCACTCCTCCCACAAGGTACTGTAGTCTCATGCTAAGCCTCTGGCAATTGCGGTGTCAATTCGTTTTCTATCACTTTTCCAAGAATTTCAGAGGGTTTCACGCTCAGAAAGAAACCAACCCCTTGCCCAACTGCTCGCCTAGACCTTTGCCGTGCCGGAGTTTGAGAATCTGACTACGGAATGCCCGAAGTCTTTGATTTTCTGTGTTTTACACGCGAAATTACCGATTCTTATTTAGTTCTGCAGTCGTTGACTGGGGAGTGGCGGGGCTGTTAGGCTCGGAGGGTAGGCATAGGTGAGGTAACCCATTGTTAGGCTTGCTGCGAGAAATCCGATCCCAGCATGGGAGGGAGCACGCGACCGTTGCCGTGCTACTCGAACGAGGCGTCCGCCCTCCCCTAGCGGGGAACGCCACCCCGGGGGGATTCCTTCTCTATAGCCGAGCATCGACCGAGGAGGTCAGGGAGGCTGCAGCGGAGGCGCTTCGGCGGCTTCAGTCGGGAGAGCACAGATTGGCCGTCTCTCCTTACTGCGGGACGAACATCCTGGTCGCAGCTCTCATGGCCTTGGTCGTGTCATCGGTCCTTCGAGGCCGGTCCAAGAGCGTGATGAAAGGTATGTCGTCGATGATGTTCGGCATCATGGTCGCGCTGACCTTCAGGAGACGTGTGGGCGAACTCGTCCAGGAGCACCTCACTACCCTACCCGACTCCGACGGCGTATCGGTACGTCGGATCAAGGCTCTGCAGATCGGAAGGGTGTCGATCCACTGGGTGGGTACCGGACGAGACTCGTTTTGACTTGATTGCCATACGTTCGCATTGCTACACTTGCAAGCAGCAGATGTCCCTGTAGCTCAGTTGGACAGAGCGGCTGCCTTCTAAGCAGCGGGTCGCGGGTTCGAATCCTGCCAGGGACGCCACCTTCCCCTCTTCTTCACTCTTCGCCGAGTTGGCAGGTCCCCTGTCCTCCTGAGCGATTGTGAGGAGAATTCCCTATGTAGTCCCACGGTCTGCACCACCCTGGGGCGAGGAGGGCAACCACAAGGGTTGCCCCTACGACAGGCCGGACGGATGGGGGTGCTGTTCATGGTTCTACGGGCTTGCCATGAATGGCTGGGAGATTTCGAGGCACGAATTTCGCTCCGAGGGGGCGATTCGTGAATCGCCCCTACGGTCGTTTTCGTGATTGGTGGTGTAGGCGACAACCGGCATGAGCGATTGTGAGGAGAATTCCCTATGTAGTCCCACGGTCTGCAGCACCCTGGGCAACCACAAGGGTTGCCCCTACGGCAGGCAGGGCAATCGCATTTTGACGAGAGTCGACTGCCTTGGGAGAGCCTCCCAACCCCATCTGGACTCCGGCCTACGCCGGAGTGACGGTTGACATGGGTAGCCTAAGCAAAATGCGATTGCCCTGTACGGCAGGCCGGACGGATGGAGGTACGAGGTCCGTTATTGATTGCCGTGCATCAATGACGGCGTGAGTTTGGGTTGCGGGTGTGGGGGACGTGGGGATTTCGGGCGTGGTAGCGGTCCTCCTCTTCGACGTTGGAGATGATGCGGTTGAGGCGTTCGACGACCCTGCGATTCGCTTCGGAGTCGGCCACTTTGAGGCCGTAGGTCATGACGTCGCGTGAGGCGCGGGCGCGCTCCTCGGGGTCGTCGGATTCGAGGCGTTCGGCGAGGACGACGGCAGCTTTGAGCATTAGAGCTCTGATCTCGGAAGTGGCGAGTGCGGCGGTCTCCTCCCGCTGTCGCTCATAAGCTTGCCTGAAGTCAGGATCGTTCAACCAACGGTAGATGGTCTTCCTGGACACTCCCAGTTTCTCGGCTGCCTCGGTAAATGTGGGAGAGGCGGTCAAGTATGGGATAGCGAGCAACTGCCTTTGGGAGAGCGCGGTTGGTTCCTGCGGGACATCGTGGGACATTTTGTAACTTTCTCCTATGTCTTGAGTGGAACGACGGAGGGTCGCTTAACATCAAAATAGTATGAATGTTCTCATACGTCAAGTCTGGAATCGGGGAGCAGAGACCGAAGGACCCGATATGGGGGAGTTTCACTTGAGGGGTTTCGTGGACGCGATATGTTGCGGTGTTCCGCGCTACTCGCACAGTTGTCGCGGTTCTTGAAGTCGGCGATGAGCTTTTGGAAGCGTATGTGAGCCTCGCGCTCACGTTCCTCGTGGGCCCTGGGGAGGTCGGGGACAGTGACGAGCCGGAAGGTGTCGGTGGGCATTTGCGGCCCGTCGGACAGGAGGCGTTCAGCGAGGGAGACTATAGTCTTGAGTATAAGCACTTTGATCTCGGCAGTGGAGATTGCGGCGGTCCGGTCCCACTGCTGCTCACATACGTCTCTAAAGGCATGGTCGTTCAACCAGTGGGAAATGGTCTCGCGTGACATCCCCAAGTCCTTTGCAGCTTCGGTGAATATCCGGGCGGCGGACAAATATGGGACTGCACGCAGCTGACTCTCAGAGAGAGTGAGCGGGTCTTGCGGGACATCGTGGGACATTTTGTAACTTTCTCCTATGGCTTGAATGTGGCGACGGAAGGTCGCTTGGAACCAAGGATAGTACATGCGTTCTTTCGTGTCAAATGGGGATTCTGAACAGCTGTGCCAGCGGGGGTACTCACTTGGCTTGCGGCACTACTCGCCCTTCGACAGGCTCAGGGCGAACGGGATTCTCTCAAGCCAGCTTATGCGGAGATTGGCTTTCGGGAACTGGATTTCGTGAAGCGGCCGTTCCTGAGCGTTCCGTCGACGTTGTTGTGAAGCTGAGGATTGCCTACTTTCTGCTACAATCCGCGAAACTTTCCGAGGATTCGCAATGGGCAAGCATCCTTTTGTATTGTCGGCGACCGTGGACTTTCCGGACGACGTTATGCCCGGGCCCTACGATGCGCGGCTTCTCGACGAGCTGGTAGGCACGCTGAGGAGCATGGGCGTTCAGCGGGTGTACTGGCTCTACTACGGGGACGTGGATCCGGAGTCACTGTGGGCGGGCAGTCTGTATGAGAATGCGCAGATTCCGTACGGGACGCAGACACTTGAGGCCATTGGGGAGCCGTTGAAGGCGGCTGTGCCGGTGGCACACCGACATGGGTTGGAGATCTACGGTGTGCTCAAGCCGTACAACACGGGGATGTCGGGCATCAACGGGCCGTGCAGTGGGAGGAAGCTTAGCGGGCTCGAACAGATCGGTGGGTCCGTGCCGCAGGTGATCCCGTTCCTCGAGCGATACCCTCACACGCGACTGAGAAGGCGGCCTGACACGAGGGCGGGGCACGGCGCTGTGGTTACGCGGATACGGTTGCTGAAAAGGGACGCCTCCCCTACCCGCGTCCGTCCCGAGAACCTGCAGCTTTGGACGAGCGACGACAACGGGCGGTATACGCGACTCGACGCTACCTTGTCGGTGACGGAGCGAGTGGAGCCAGCTCCGCGCGAGGTGCGGAACTACCATGGCGAGCTTGTCGTAGCGAAGGGAACGCCGGTAAGGACGCTGACGATCGACGGGCTGAACATTAGCAAGAGGTTCGTTGCCGTCACGACCGATTTCACGGACGAGTCGGGGGACTTCATCAACACGGCGTGCGGGATGGTGGAGGCATACGGGGACGACTTCTCTACTCCCCTGCCCGTCGTCGTGGCGTCGCGCGGCGCGGTGTGGAACGGCCCACGCGACCTCAATGGCGATGGCCCCGACTTCGACAGCGGGATGGGGCACTTCGAGATTCCGCTCGACGTGAATGTCTCATCGGAGGGAGAAGGAGTATTCTGGCACCGCCTGGCCGTTGGGGGCCTCGTCGCATTCGCGCAGGGGAAGAACGAGTACCTGCCCGGAACGGTGTCGGAGGTGTACCCGGAGGTACATCGACTATGGGACGGGTGGGTGGACAGGATTCTGGAAACGGGCGTGGACGGCATCGACATACGAGTGTCGTCGCATGGGAGCCTGGTGGATGAGCCATGGGAGTACGGCTTCGATGAACCGGTGGTCGAGGCGAATCGCATGAAGTACGACAGCGATCCGTGGAGCAGCGTCGATGACCTCGACCGGTTCTCGCGGCTGAGGGGCAAGCATTTCACGTCATTCATGCGACGGACGAGCAATCGCGCGCGCAGCATGGGGCAGAAGATGCAGGCGCATATCCACACGGAGGCGTTCAGGCCGGATATCGTTCACGGCCAGATCATGGGATTCCCGCCGAACACACACTTCGCGTGGCAGGACTGGATGCGGGACGGTCTGCTGGACGGGATCACGTTCCGCACGAGCTGGTGGGAGGCGCTGGAGGACCAGCCGGGAACGCCGCCGGTGCGGAGCAGACTCTCGAATGCACTGAGGGACCCGGTAGCTGTAGAGGCGCTCGAACTTGCCTCGGAACTCGGCATCCCGGCGTATATGAACAGATACATCGAACGGGCCGTAGGTGACGAGGAGTACATGTCGGACTTGAAGGCGGCTCTGGGGGATGAGCGGTTCGCGGGGTTCGATCTGTATGAGTCGGCGTGCTTCATTCGTCCGACGGCTGACGGGTCGCGGCTGGAGCCTCGCAAGGGGCGGGTCGAGTTGATTCGCGGGAAGGTGGGGGAGTTGGGACTTCTCTAAAGCATCGCTAGCGGATGTGTCCGTTGGTGTCAGCCTTGCGCTGAGCCGCCGGAACGGAGAACGGAAATCGAGGCTCGCCAATCATTCCCGCAGCGACGGTGGCGTTGGTCCCTTCGTCGATGAGGATGAAGCTGCCAGTGACGCGGTTGCTGGTGTAGTCGTCGACCGCCAGCGGTGTGCTGACCTTGACATGGATGCGGCCGAGCTCGTTCAACTGCAACGAATCCGCGTCCGATTCGCCGGTGAGCGAGGTAATGCTGAACAGCGACAGGAGGTCGGTGACCATTGCCTTCGCCGATTGTGTGGTGTGCTTAATGCGGTACACATTTCCGGGGCGAAGCGCGGTGCGGTCGTCCATCCAGCAAACGACGGCGTCGAACTCCTGGGTCATCACCGGACCGGCGTCCGTCCCGCAGATCATCTCCCCGCGAGCAATGTCGAGGTCGTCGGCAATCTGGACGGTGACGGCGTCTGGGGGGTAGGCCTCCTCCACGGCGCCCCAAGGCGCTTCGATGGACGTGATGACGCTCTCCATGCCGGAGGGCACGAAGCGCACTCTCTCGCCCACGCGCAGGACACCCGAAGCTACGCTTCCCGCATAGCCACGGTAGTCGTGGTACTCCTTGCGGTGGGGGCGGACGACGTATTGAACGGGCATTCTCAACGGCAAGGCATCGAGTCCTTCATGCACCGGCAGGTTTTCAAGGTGGTCTCGCAGCGTGCAACCCTGGTACCAAGGCATGTTCGTCGACGGCTCGACCACGTTGTCGCCGTTGAGCGCCGATACCGGGATGAATACGGCATCCTCCACATCGAGCCGCTCAACAAACGGGGTGAACTCGGAACGGATTGCCTCGTATGCCTGCTGCTCATAACCAACGAGATCCATCTTGTTGACGCAAACGACGATGTGATCGATGCCCAATAACGAGGCGGTTACGGCATGGCGGCGTGATTGCTCCACCACACCGTTTCGGGCATCAATCATGACGAGCACCGCCTCGGCGGTGGACGCCCCGGTGACCATGTTACGCGTGTACTGCACATGTCCCGGCGTATCAGCAAGGATGAACTTGCGCGTTGGCGTGGAGAAGTAGCGGTAGGCAACGTCGATGGTAATGCCCTGCTCTCGTTCGGCACGCAGGCCATCGGTGATAAGAGCGAGGTTCACATAGTCGTTGTGGTGCCGCCAGCTTGCCTCCTCGACGGCGGCGAGCACGTCATCGTCCAAAGCTTTCGAGTCGTATAGCAGGCGACCAATGAGCGTGCTCTTGCCGTCGTCCACGGACCCGGCGGTGGCGATGCGGAGGAGGTCCATGCTAGAAGTATCCCTCACGCTTGCGGTCTTCCATCGCCGCCTCGGCGGTCCGGTCATCAGCCCTTGTCGCGCCGCGCTCAGAAATGCGAGTTGCCAGTGTTTCGTTGATGACCGCTTCCGGGGTAGCAGCTTCCGATGGCACGGCTGCTGTGGAGGTCATGTCACCGACGGTGCGGAAACGCACGTTGCGGACGACCACCGGCTCGCCATTTGAGGGCTGCATCACCGGCGATAGCGGCATGAACATCCCGTCATTCTCAAATACCTCGCGCCGGTGACTGTAGTAGATTTCGGGCAGATCGATGTTCTCTTCGGCAATGTATCGCCAGATGTCCAGCTCCGTCCAGTTGGAGAGCGGGAAGACCCGCATGTGCTGGCCCAAGCCAAGGCTACCGTTGTAGAGATCCCAGACTTCAGGGCGCTGGTTGCGTGGGTCCCACTGGCCGAATTCATCACGCACGGAGTACACACGCTCCTTGGCGCGTGATCGCTCCTCATCGCGCCGCGCACCGCCCATAACCGCGGTGAACTTCCCATTGCGAACGGTTTCGAGCAGCACAGGCGTCTGCATGCGGTTGCGAGGGGAATCAGGGCGCGATGGAGTAGGAATACGACCGGAGGCAATTGCGTCGTCAACAGAGCCCACCACTAGATCCACGCCAAGTCGATTGACGACACGATCGCGGAAAGCGATGACCTCGGGAAAGTTGTGCCCGGTGTCGATGTGGAGCACGGGGAACGGCAGATGCGAAGGCCGGAGCGCCTTTACGGCGAGATGCAGAAGCACGGCGGAGTCCTTGCCGCCGGAGAAGAGCAGGCCAGGCCGATCGAACTCCGCGACCACTTCCCGAATGATGTGGATTGCGTCCGACTCAAGTGCGCGGAGATGCTTGGACTCGGAGTGCGAGCCATTGAGAAGAGCTTGGGCTTTCATTGTTAGTTCGCTAGCTGCGATCATGAGGCTGCCTCGAGCGCAACCAGATGGAGCCCACATTCCTTGGCGCTGGGGTCAGACTCCCACCACCAGCGTCCTGAACGAGGGTCTTCTCCCGGTTCGACGGCCCGCGTACACGGGGCGCACCCGATGGATGGGTAGTTCTTGTCATGCAGCTCGTTGTAAGGTACAGCGTGCTCTTCCACGTAGTTTCGCACCTCCTCGAAGGTCCAGTTAGCGAGTGGGTTGATCTTGTAGCTGGCGCGGGGTTCCTCCCACTCAACGATGCCAATGTTGTTGCGCTCCATGCCTTGGTCCCGGCGCAGGCCGGTGATCCATGCGTCGATGCCGGCCAAGGCGCGCCCCATGGGCTCTACCTTGCGCACGTGGCAACAGGTCAATCTATGCTCCCGGCCTCGGTAGAATAGATTGAATCCGTGCTCAGCGACCATTCCGGCCACAGCCGCGGGGTCGGGTTGGTACACCTCTATGCCCGCGTTGTAGCGGAGCCGTGTCTGGTCCATGACCGTGTATGTTTCCGTCGGTAGTCGCCACGTGTCGAGCGTTATAAGGCGCGCCTGCGGGTTGATCCTCCAGAACATGTCGAACAGCGCGACATCTTCGAGTCCGAAGCTGGACATCTGGGCGGCACCCGCACCGAAACGCTCATCGACCCATGCAAGCACATCGCTTGGGTGGGCGAACTCGAAGCGTTCGTTTAGATCGGCAAGCTCTTGCACTCCCAATCTTTTTGATTCCAGTACCGGCATTGGCGTTCCTTCTCGGATTTTTTTGGGCAAAAGAAAACCCCTCCGCGAACGGAGGGGCCAGAGGTCTCTTTCTAAACTGTCGGCGCTAAGCAGTCACCGGCGCGCACGTTGAGGCAGAAGACCCTCCGGCCTCCGACAACAACACTGGCAAACCATGTGCTTAGCGATACTCACGGATATAGATGTTACGAGTGCTCACAAGGAATGTCAAGGTACGTGCGGCTCAGTTAGCGCCCTGGTTTTGAATGTTCGGGTTCCGGTCTAGTCCGTGCATACGAACCAGATTGAGTATCGCACCTCACCCTATGGAGAGAAGTTTTCTCATTGTCCTCAATGCTTGACTCATACAACACATAGGTGTTTTGTACGTGGACGAAGACCATGAATGTCCCCGGCGCTCCCTTCATCGTTTCGAGGTCGGCTGGTATCGCAGGACCATCTGTCCGGCCCACGCCAGCGGTAATTCAGACACCGCGACTATGGCTACAGCCTGCGCTCGCGTTGCTCTTTGCTATACTTGGCTTCAATTTGCCGGCGATCGGTGTGCGAAACTGGTTCGGCCCGTGCCGGGCGCGCCTGCTTGACGGAAGGTAAGCGGGGGACGACGAGATGAATACTGAGACTCCCGTGGATATTGGCGAGGACAGGCAACTCTTCGTCGATGACTTTTGGATCGCCGACATGACCGGGGTCGAGCGGGTCCTGCACTCCCCTACACTGCAGGACATCGCCCTCGAACCGGAACATCCCTGGGAGGTGGGTGGGCTTTCGTACCTCATCGTGTTTCCCGATCAGGGGAAGTATCGAGGTTGGTACCGTGCCGACCCTCAGCTACAGGACACTGACTACAACTCGATCACTTGCTACGCCGAGAGTGATGACGGCATCAACTGGACGAAGCCGAATCTTGGCCTGATCGAGTTCAACGGGTCGAAGGACAACAACATCGTATGGACGGGGCCGGGGATCAACCTGGCGCCGTTCAAGGACGGGAATCCGGACGCGAAGCCGGAGGAGCAGTACAAAGCGTTCATTCGCGTTCGGCGGGTTATGCACGCGCTCTCATCGCCCGACGGACTTCGGTGGGAGATGATGCGAGAGGAGCCGATCCACACGGATTACCCGTTCGATACGCTCAATATTCCGTTTTGGGACACATGGCGCAAGGAGTACGTGGGGTACTTCCGGGGGGTGGCCGGTCAAGGCACGAGTGACTTCTTCAAGGGGGTGCGGTGGATACGTCGCGGCACGTCGAAGAACTTTCTGGACTGGAGTGCGCTGGAGAACATCGATTGCGGTGACACGCCCTGGGAGCACTTCTACACGAACTCGTGCATCCAGTAACACCGGGCACCGGGGACATACCTGATGTTTCCTTCGCGGTTCGTTCACGAGCGGACGCCGGACCCCGATTGGACGTACGACACGGGCGTGAGCGATATCGTGTTCATGTCGAGCCGTGACGGCTTCAAGTTCAACCGGAGCTTCATGGAGGCGTTCATTCGGCCAGGGTCGGACTTCAACAACTGGCACGACCGAGGCATCTACTTCGAGGTCGGCATCCTGCACACGTCCGACAAAGAGATGACGATGTATGGGATGGAGAACGCGCACCTTCCGACTCAGCGCATTCGTCGCTACACGCTTCGAACAGACGGATTCGTGTCCGTAAACGCGAGTTTCAAGGGAGGCGAGTTCACCACGCGGCCCTTCACGTTCAATGGAAGTGAGCTTGAACTGAATTACTCGACATCGGCTGTCGGCTCGATCAAGGTCGAGATCCAGGACGCGGAAGGGCACGCCCTACCCGGCTTCGGGCTAGGCGACTTCCCGGAGAAGTTTGGGGATGAGATCGACGGCAAGGCGTCGTGGGACGAAGGAGGCGACGTGAGTGCGCTTGCAGGGAAGGCGGTACGTCTGCGGTTCGTGCTGAAGGACGCGGACATCTATGCGTTTAAGTTTGGGTGAAGGGCGTAAGAAACTATCTCAGTGTGTCCAATAAGCGTCGGAAACCGTTCGTGGAGAGCTTGTCGAACTATGAACGACGCCTCGACCCTTCGACAGGCTTTCAAGTAACTGCTCAAAACAAGAAGAAGATTCACCGCAGAGAACACAGAGAGCGCAGAGGTAAGAGAGGAATAGATTTTTCCACCAGACGACCTTCTCGTGATTACCTTGCCTTAGTGGGCAGTTACTGACAACCCCGGTACAGCCCCGGCGCGGGGCGCAGCGTTGCTCAGGGTGAACGAAAGGGTCTTTAGACAAGCTCCGCGACTCTGTGGTCGGAGAGCGCTGTCTCGACCCGGTGAAGAATCGTTCTGAGGAGGGCCTGGGCGCGATCTCCGGAGTAGTCGAAGGTTCCCCCTACCCTGACGGTGCGCAGCATGTTGGCCGCGATGGAGAGCCGGTAGTCTTCCATGCACGACACGAAGTCGTATGCACCGACTCCGTGTTCCATGAGTACGGAGTGGTAGAGCTTCAACAGTTCGGACTCCAGGGCCCTGCGCTCGCTCGGATCGATGCAGTAGACGATGAAGTAGGCCATGTCTGCAACGCTCCGACCTATGGATGGGGCCTGCCAGTCGATGACGGCGGGACCGCGACCGCTTTCGTCAAACGCCAGATTATCTAGGCGGTAGTCGCCGTGGAGGACCGTACGAGGGGGACGGCTGAGCTGCAGTCTGATGCGCGCCAGGCTATCGCCCAGGCGGTTGATGAGGTCGATGGTCGATGGCCGCAGGTACTTGCCCCACGTCGAGAGGAACGGGCCTATGGCCTGCCGGAAGGCCCGCTGGCGCGCGTCGGCGTCCTGCGCATATTCAGGGAGCCAGTCCATTTCGATCAGACGAGGACTCTCCCAGAATTCTGCGTGGAACCCTGCAATCGCTCGAATGGCAGATTCGATGTCCTCACGTGACGGACTGCCCACGTTGTCGCCGAAGCGCGCGGGCGCCAAGTCCTGGAGGAGGAGGATGCACTCGCTCGATTCGGGGTCGTGGGCGCTGTAGTACCGCCGAGGCGTAGAGAGAGCCACGCTGCCAATCAGATTTTCGTAGCACCTGATCTCACGCTCGTAGGACATGGCGCTGTCGGTAACGGCGGCGCGAATGGTAGGGTCGTAGGAGGGAAACTTGGCGATGATCGAGCAGGGCGCTTCCTTCTCGTGTGAGTCGTAGGTCACGGCAAGCCTGGCGATTCGTCCTGTGAAACCATGCCCGGCTGACGTGTCACCGGCGTCGATGGACGTTGCCGACGAGGTTGTGATGACGCCGGAAGAGCGAAGGGCATCGGTCAGCCAATCGGCTGTGATGTCTTCGGGGGTGTGGGGGATGGAGGGTGCGGTCATGGATTCAGTCGAACCGGGGCTATTATACCAATGACGAAATGGGTGGTTGCCGCACCGCCCTTCGACAAGCTCAGGGCGAACGTACTTCCTCTACCTGTTTTCATAGGAATCTCCACGGCCTTGCGAAAGCCACATAATGGGATAAAAAGCTGGAGACGGGCAACCACAAGGGTTGCCCCTACAAGAGGTCTGCCGCAGTCTGTTTTCATAGGAGAAAAAGAAGGGCGATTCGCGAATCGCCCTTACGGGAAGTTTGCCGGGGTCATTCTCACAGTAAAGGCGCGGTGGGCCCCCAAAGGAAGCCACTCGCTTTGCATTCGCGCTCCCAACGTGTAGAGTATGGGCAAATCTTGGGCTGCACATACAGGGGGAAATCATGGACACAGCGCGAGTGTTCTTTATGGGCGCGGCATACGTGTTTTGGGTGTTGGCGGCCATAATGCTGGTGAGCTCCGTCTTCTCCGGCTCCAACATTTTCTTCACCGCAGTTGGACTGTTCATCGTCGGCCTGATCTTCTTCGTGCTAAACAAGGTCACGGCGAGGAAGTGATCTTCTCTGAAGCAGGCTGAAGGGGAACTGACCGCCTCGCCGGCCGGTTACTCGACCTCGTGAGCAAAGGGAAAGCGACACAGTGCCTAACCGATTGATCCACGAGTCGAGTCCCTACCTGCATCAGCACGCCAACAATCCGGTCGACTGGTATCCCTGGGGCGTTGAGGCTCTCGAACACGCCGTCCGCGAGGACAAACCGATCCTCCTCAGCGTTGGATATTCGGCTTGTCACTGGTGCCACGTGATGGAGCGCGAGTCGTTCGAGAACCCGGGTATCGCATCCCTGATGAACGAGCACTTCGTGTCGATCAAGGTCGACCGAGAAGAGCGCCCGGACATCGACTCGATCTATATGGGCGCGGTACAGGCTTTGACAGGTCAGGGCGGATGGCCGATGACCGTCTTCCTCACGCCGGACGGCAAGCCGTTCTACGGCGGTACCTACTTCCCTCCCGAAGAACGGGGCGGTCTGCCCTCATTTCCGCGAGTTCTGACGACGATGGCGGACGTGTACCGCAACCGACGGGGCGATGTCGTCAACACGACGAACCAACTGGTCACCCACATGCGGCAGATGACGCGGAGCGCGCCGGGCATCGAGCCGCTGACGGACGACATCATGGTCGGCGCGGCGCGAGAACTCCGAAAGCAGTTCGACGACAAGTATGGGGGATTCGGACTTCAGCCCAAGTTCCCGCAGCCGATGACGCTTGAGTTCCTGCTTCGTCAGTACCTTCGAACCGAAGACCCTTCGGCACTCGAAATGGTGGAACTCACACTCGATCAGATGGCGCGAGGGGGGATTTACGATCAGCTTGGAGGCGGGTTCCACCGGTACTCCACGGATACGTACTGGCTCGTCCCTCACTTCGAGAAGATGCTCTACGACAACGCGCTCCTGGCACGGCTTTATCTTCATGCGTTCCAAGTCACTGGCCGTCCGATGTACCGGAGGATAGTCGAGGAGACGCTGGACTACGGCGTTCGGGAGATGGCTTCGCCGGAGGGTGGGTTCTACTCGGCGCAGGACGCCGACAGCGAGGGAGTGGAGGGGAAGTTCTTCGTCTGGAGGCCGGAGGAGATAGTCGAGGTACTTGGCGCGGACGATGGCAAACTCGTCAACGACTACTACGGCGTGACGATTCACGGCAACTTCGAGGGCCACAGTATCCTGAATGTCCAAACTCCCCTGCCCGATTTTGCCCGAAATGTTGGGATGGACGCGGATGCGCTCGAACAGCGATTACATAAAGCTAGAGCGAAGCTGCTGGAATGGAGGTCAACGAGGATTGCGCCGGAGCGGGATGACAAGGCGCTAACCTCGTGGAACGGACTCATGCTCGCGGCCTTTGCCGAGGCTGCGGTCGTTCTCGACCGTGACGACTACCGGGGTGTGGCCGAGGCGAATGGGGCGTTTCTGCTGGACAGCCTTGTGGACGAGTCCGGGCGATTGCTTCGCACATACAAGGACGGGCAAGCGAAGCTCTACGGGTATCTTGAAGACTACGCATTCCTAATCGACGGTCTACTGCTGCTGCACGAGGCAACGTCTGAAGCTCGATGGCTGCGAGCGGCCATCGAGCTGGGTGGGGCGATGGTCGACCTGTTTTGGGATGAGACGACCCAGCAGTTCTACGACACCGGTTCGGACCATGAGGAACTCGTCATCCGGCCCCGTGACCTGACGGACAACGCGGCACCGGCGGGAAGCTCCATGGCGGTGAGCGTGCTGCTCAGGCTGGCCGTGCTCACGGGCGATTCAGCTTACAACGCAAGGGCGGCAACATCGCTGCGCTCGGCACACGCAGTCATGCAGCGCTTCCCGACGGCGGCGGGCCACTGGCTAGGAGCACTGGACTTCTATCTATCCAAAACGAAGGAAATCGTGATCGTCGGCGAGCGAGAGGACGGCGCCACCGCGGAACTTGTGCGTGGGGTTTATCGCAACTATCTGCCCAACAGGGTCTTTGTTGGATCGCCGGAGGGTATAGGCGGTGGCTCAGACCTTCCTCTGTTGCAAGACAGGCATTTGATCAACGGCCGGCCGACTGCTTACGTGTGCGAGAACTACGTTTGCCAACTTCCGGTCAACGACGCAGGCGACCTCGCAAGGCAGCTGGTCGGCTAGTTAGTTATGGCCAGCGCAGCTTGTTGCCGTCGTAGGCCCGTTCGAGGAAGGTGGTCGTAAAGGCCGTTTTGTAGTCGAAGGGCTGCCCCAGCGCGTCGAATTCGAGCAGGTGGTCGTAGAGCGCTTTCCACTGCTCGTCCGTCATTTGACCGAGTCCTCGCTCATCGGTGAATGGGCTGGTGGCATCCGCCAGCTCGGTGTCCAGCATGAACGCCTGGTGAGCGCGGTCTTCCTTGGGCGCGTATTTCAGGATGATGTCCAACGTCTCATCTCGGTTCTCAAGGGCGTACTCGGTGCCCTTGAGCGTGGCACGGAGGAAGCGGTCGAGAACGTCGCTAGAATCCGAGGCGTAGGCGTCGGTCGTGATGTATGTAAGGCCCATGTTAGGAACGTCGAAGTCGGCGGGGTCCCAGAGAACGACCTCGTGACCAAGCTTTCGGACGACGTTGGGCTCGTTCGACTTGAACACGGCGAGCATGTCGACCTTGCGCTCAGTGAGGACGCGCGGATCGAAGCCGACCTGCACCTCGTTGATTTTTTCCCTGTCTACTCCGTCGGCCTCGAGCATGGCGAGATAGTCGGGTGGGACGGAGATTTTGTATCCGAAATTGCGCCCTTCCCAGTCCTTGAGGTCGTTGATGCCGGAGTCTTTCAGGGCAATGTAGGCCTGCTGTCCCTTTTGTCCGAAGAGGGCGACCGCGACGATGGGAAGTTCCGGGTCGGAGCGACGCTTGAGCACTGAAGTGGCAGCGGCGGTGGTGACGTGGACATCGCCCGCGACGAGGAGCTTGAGGTGCTCTCCACTGCTGGCGTGTCGTATCTCGACATCGAGGTCCTGTTCGTCGAAGTAGCCCTGCTCCTGCGCGACGTAGGCGGCGACGAAGGGCAGGTTGGCCTGCGGTTTGAAGCCGGCCATGAAGACGACCTTGTCGGGGGGGGCATCCACATCGTCGCCGCCGCATGAGATGGCGACGACAAGGGTGGCGAGCAGAAGCAAGAGGAGGACGCGCGTCATGGGGCGAATTCTACACGATTGGGACGATTGCGCGCGGCATGAACCGATCGAAAAGGCAGTGACCTGCTTTTGAGGTTCGTTGCACAAAGCAGATGGGAGTGTGTCGGGGGAAGTTACACCCTCACCCTAGCCCTCTCCCGCGAACGGGAGAGGGGATACTCTCGTGGGCTGATTTGTTTGGGTGAAGCTCCGAAACAGGACACTAAACGGCAGGGCCTGATTGCTGGGAGTCGTGCCAGAAGAGGACACGGCGTTCTATGAGCGCAGTGATACCGGTCAGTCCGAGGCCGATGCAGGCGAGGACGGCGATGGCGGAGAAGAGGGTCGGCATGTCGATGTTGTGGTGCGCGACGATGATGACGCTGCCCAGTCCGCGGTCTCCGGTGAACCACTCCCCTACCACCGCGCCGATGACGGAGAGTGGCACGGCAATGCGAAACGCGGCGAAGACGTACGGGAGCGCGCCGGGAATACGGAGCTTGATGAGGACCTGAGCTTCGCTCGCGTCGAGCAGCCGGAAGAAGTCCAACGTGGTGGGGTTTACCGACCGGAGTCCGATGAAGGTATTGACCATGACCGGGAAGAAGGTGATGAGGGCGGCGATCATCATCTTGGGGAACGATCCAAAGCCGAACCAGATGACGAACAGCGGCGCTATGGCGACTATGGGCGTCACCTTGATGAGCAGGGCGATGGGGTAGACCGTTCGCTCGAACAGCCGCGAGTGGGCCATGACTCCCGCTGCGATGACGGCGACCAGGGTTCCCAGAGCGAAGCCGCCGAGTGATTCGTATAGCGTGATCAGCCCGTGGAAGAGGAAGTAGCTGAGGTCTCCGGAGAGGCGCGACCACACGGCGCTCGGCGTTGGCACGAGGTACTCTGCGACGCCGCTTACGCGCACTGCGACCTCCCACAGGAGTCCAACTGCCGCAAGCGTAATTAGGGGGAAGAACGCACGGCGCGTATAGCGACTCATGTTAGCCAGGTGTTGGCCGTGTGAGGACGGGCCGTCCGCAGGCATGGCGTCGTCTCCGGCAGGCTTAGACCGCAAGAGACTCATGCCTCGCCCCCTTGAGCAGGCCCCTCACGAGGCCCGTGTGTTCGGCGAATTCCTCCGACTCCTCTACGGACTGCAGTCTCGGACGCGACAGTTCGATATTGATTACGTCGACTATCTCTCCTGGACGGGGTGACAGGACGACCACGCGGTCGGAGAGCATGACGGCCTCGGCGATGCTGTGGGTGACGAAGAGGACGGTGGTCGGTCGGGATTCCCAGATTCGGAGGAGCTCGTACCCCATGTCGGTGCGGGTGATCTCGTCGAGGGAGCCGAACGGCTCGTCCATCAGGAGGATGCGGGGCTTCGTTGCAAGCGCTCTTGCGAGGGCGACTCGCTGCTTCATGCCGCCGGATAGCTGGTAGGGATAGGAGTCTTGGAAGCCGTCGAGTCCGACGGTGTGCAGCAAGTCGTCGACTTCGCTTTTCCTGTCGTCGCCGTTGAGCTCGATTGCAAGGCGCACGTTCTCGGCGGCAGTGCGCCAGGGGAGGAGTGCGGCGTCTTGGAACACGGCTCCGAATAGTCGCTGACTACGTGCGCCGTCGGGTGTAGCACCGTCGATGCGAACGGTGCCGTGGGTCGGGGTCAGGAGACCGCCGATTATGCGGAGCAGGGTTGTCTTGCCGCAGCCGCTCGGGCCGATTATGGAGACGAACTCGCCCTCGTGGATATCGAGGTCGATGTCCGAGAGGGCGGACACGCGAGGGAGGCGCTTGCCGTATTCGTGGGAGAGTTCACGAATGGAAACATGAGGCAAACGAGCGGTCTCGTGTGCGCTCAGATTACCTTCCCTACCTACCATCGCTTCCTCGCTTCACTTTAGAAACTATCTTAAAACTATGTGCGTTGGCAGAGAATTGCCCTTCGACGAGCTCAGGGCGAACGTGCCTTAGTTGAGTCCATACGTGGAGAAGACTAGTGGAGTTGAAATTGACCTAGTTCCTCAGTCCTCAGCTTCCCGTCGCATGAGACTGCCGTACTGTAGTCTCGCCTTGGCGAGCACCAAGACACCGATGCCGAGCACTCCCAGCGGGCCGATGACTTCGTCACGAACCACCCATGCCAGCAGCGCCGTTGCCAGGAACAGCAGTCCGCCGGTAAATCCGGCATTGCGTGTGATGGCGAGCAAGACCAATGCCGCCGGGACTCCGGCGAGAAGTCCGAAGGGAGCCAGGCCGGCCGTCGTGCCGATTGCGGTCGCCATGCCGGTGCCGCCGGAACGACTCCCTATCACGGGGAATATGTGTCCGAGGACGACGGCGAATGCCGGGGGCAGAGGGGCCCATACATGGTCTCCCATCAGCAGCATCGGCGCGGTAGCTACCACGCCTTTCGCGACATCCAAGGCAAACACGGCAATGCCATACTTTGGGCCGATCTCGCGGTAGACGTTCGCGGCACCGGGGTTCCTGGTGCCGACGGAGCGGATGTCCACACCGGCGATGCGGGCTACGATGTCACCGAAGGGCACCGTACCCAGCAGGTATGACGCAATGGTCCAGGCGACTATTATCGCAATGTCAGTCATGGCTTGTTCGTCTGAGTGTCAAGTGGCCGTTGGTTGGACATCCTGTCCCTACCATTTTCCGGCAGGTTGTAGCTGATTGGTGTGGTGGAAACTTGAAAGACAGTGTAAACTGGCCCGTTCGGCGCGCCGTTGAAGTGAGCATCTTCATCTGCGAAAATACCCGTCGCGTTTGCGCACAGCCAGTATGGTACCCCCCGAAACGAGGAAAGAAAACATGACAGTCACCCCCAACGTCGATCCCTCCCTTCTCAGCACGCTTCGATGGCGAAGCATCGGGCCGCATCGTGGCGGCAGAGTCGTCGCGGTTGCAGGCCATCCGACAGAGCAGGCGACGTTCTATTTCGGGGCCTGCGCCGGTGGAGTGTGGAAGTCGGACGACGGAGGAACGTACTGGCAGAACGTCTCCGACGGCTACTTTACTTCCGCCGCCGTAGGGGCCATTGCCGTCTCGGCGTCGGACCCCGCCGTGGTATTCGCCGGCATGGGCGAGGCGTGCCCGAGAGGGAATGTCTCCGCCGGGGACGGGGTCTACCGCTCCACGGACGGGGGACGGAGCTGGACACACGTAGGTCTGGAAGCCACCAAGCATATCGCTCGTATTCGGATACATCCCACTAATCCGAACGTGGTATACGTCGCGGCGCTGGGAGATATCTTCGGCGACAGCCAGGAACGTGGAATCTTCCGTTCGACCGACTGTGGGGAATCGTGGGAGCGCGTGCTCTTCGGGGACGAAAGAAGCGGCGCGGCCGATCTGACGATGGACCCGAACAATCCGCGCATCATGTTCGCGGCATTGTGGGAAGCCCGACGCAAGCCCTGGAATTTTTCGTCCGGCGGGCCCGGCAGCGCGATATATCGCACGACCGACGGCGGCGACACGTGGGAGGACATCACCGGGAACAAGGGGCTGCCCGGGGGCATCAAGGGGCGCATGGGTGTGGCCATCTCCCCCGCCAAGGATGACCGCGTCTGGGCCATCATCGAAGCCGAGGGCCGAGGCCTCTACCGCTCCGACGATCTGGGGGAGACGTGGGAGCTTGTATCGGGCGATCCGAAGCTCATCCAGCGACCGTGGTACTACTGCCACGTGTTCGGCGATCCCCAGGACTCCGAGACCGTGTGGGTCCTGAACCTCAAGTGCTGGAAGTCGACCGACGGCGGGCGTACGTTCACCGAAGTATCGATGCCCCACGGCGACAACCATGATCTGTGGATCGACCCCACGAACACGAAGCGCCTTATTCAAGGCAACGACGGAGGCGCGTGCGTGTCGTTCAACGACGGGGACTCGTGGTCGACCATCTACAATCAGCCGACGGCGCAGTTCTACCGGATGGACGCGGACAATGAGTATCCGTACAGGGTCTACGCCACGCAGCAGGACAACAGCGCGATCAGCACTCCGAGCCGCGACCTCGAAAAGGGGGCGATTCTGTATGCCGACAGCCACTTCGTCGGTAGCTCGGAGAGCGGACAGATCGCGGTCCATCCTGACGACTCCAACGTTGTGTTCTCCGGCGCGATCGGCAGCTCGTCGGGCGGCGGTGACGCCCTGCACCGCTATGACCACAAGACCGGCCAGAGCAAGATCGTCTCCGTGTGGCCGGAGTTCGTCTACGGACAGGGCGTGAAAGACCACAAGTACCGCTTCCAGTGGACGTACCCCATAGTATTTTCGCCCCACGACTCCGGGACGCTGTACGTTGCCGCCGAGACGGTGTTCCGTTCCACGAACGAAGGGCATAGCTGGGAGGCGATCAGCCCAGACCTGACCCGCAACGACCGCACGAAGATGGAGGCCTCCGGCGGGCCGATTACGAAGGACACAACCTTCGTGGAGAACTTCGGGACGATATTCGCGTTCGTCGAGTCACCCCATGAGGCAGGGGTGTTCTGGGCGGGTTCGGACGACGGCCTCGTCCACATCTCCCGCGATGGAGGGGAGAACTGGGACAACATCACCCCGCCCGATCTGCCCGAGTGGTCAACCATCGCAATCATAGAGCTTTCGCCGCACGATCCGGCAGCCGCATACGTTGCCGCGCACCGCTACCGTCTCGCAGACAACACTCCCCTGCTGTACAAGACGAAGGACTACGGCAAGACGTGGCAGTGCATCACCGACGGAATCCCGGAGCACGAGTACACGTGGGTGATCCGGGCGGACACTGAGCGGGAAGGCTTGCTCTATGCGGGGACCGAGCTCGGCATTCACGTGTCGTTCGACGACGGGGAGTCATGGCAGTCGCTGCAGGGCAACCTGCCCGTGGTTGCCGTGCATGACATGAAGATCAGGAACGACAGCAACGAACTCGCCGTAGCGACGCACGGTCGCTCATTCTGGATTCTGGACGACTTGAAGCAACTCAGGCAGGTCGCAGACGCCTCAGATACCAACGGCATCCAGCTCTTCAAGCCCGCGAGCGTGGTGCGAAGCGCGTATCAAATGACATCGGGGCGCTCATCGGGAGACGGGAAGAAGTACATGCTGCGGCTGGGCTCCGCGGCGACGTGGACTGAACAAAAGGATGAGAACGAGCAGTCGCACGCCACCTTCATCGACGCCGGAAACAATCCGCCGACGGGCGCGATCTTCCACTACAACCTTGGGGATGCGGATGCGAGCGAGGCAGTCTTGACCATCTCGGATGGCGACGGGAAGGTGATGCGCACCGTTCGGCCCAAGCCTTGCGATTACGACGACCTGTCCGACTCGGAGAAGCCCGCCGGCCCGTTCCTTCCGGTCGACAAGGGCATGAACCGGTATATCTGGGACTTGCGCTACGACCAGTCGTCAAGAGTTGCGACTGCTCCGAAGTCCGAGGCGGCGGAAGGGCCATTGGTGGTTCCCGGGACGTACACGGTTACCCTCACGGTGGGAGGACAGACCAATAGCCAGGAAGTTACTGTAGGGCAGGACCCGCGCGTGTCCACGTCCGGCGAGGAATTCCAAGGTCAGCTCGACCTCATGCTTCGAGTGCGGGACAAGACGGGCGAGGTGCACGACGCCATCAACCGCATCAGGAGTATACGGGGACAGGTCGCAGAGTGGGCGGATCGAGCGGACGCGGCAGGAAAGAGCGATGTCCTCGCGGACGCAGTCGAGGGCCTGAACGATTCGCTCGGCTCCATCGAACTGGCCTTGATCCAAACGAAGGCGCCAGAAGAGGAGGGACTCGACCGCATCAGACTGCCCGCGGGTGTGGGATTCAAGCTCAAGGAGCTCATGGCGGCGGTCTCCTCGGCGGACGCGGCCCCGACCATGCAGCAGCACGACGTTTTCGGCGTACTATCCGAAAAGGCGGATGGCGCGTTGGAGCGTCTCGAAGAGTTTGAGAACGAGGACCTGCAGCGATTCGTGGACACACTGCATGAGCTCGAAGTCCCGGCGATCATCGCGAAGGCGTAGGGCGTGATCCGCTCACGGGGATTTCTGGGAGTAACGTCCGCAGACTTCCTGGTGCGCTCGGCGTACCAGATGGGCAAGACGCCGCTGCTGCCTCTATTTGCTGCCAGTCTGGGCGCGGGGGACGTGCTGCTCGGCTTCATCGTTGCCGTTTCGACCCTTACCGGCATGGTGCTCAAGCCGTTCGTGGGGATCCTCTCCGACCGGACGGGGCGACGCATCTGGCTGCTCACCGGTACAGCGGTGTTCGCGGGAATGCCCTTCGTCTACGGGTTCGTCGACTCGCCCGACCAGCTCGTACTCGTGCGAATCATCCATGGGCTTGCGACCGCGATCTATGGGCCGGTGACCCTTGCCTACGTGGTTGAGCTGTCGAGTTCCAACCGGGCTGAGAGACTCGGCTGGTTCTCCATGGCAAGGAACGCGGGGTACGTCGTAGGCCCCGCGGCGGCGGGAGTCCTCCTCTTGAGAATGGACCCCGTACACGTATTCACGGTGGTTGGCCTTCTGAGCAGCCTCGCGTTCGTTCCCATAGCCCTGCTGCCGGAGACCAAGTCCGCGCCTCAATTGCATAGGCCGTCATTCGTTACGCAGGCGAGGCGGGCTATATCCGTAGCCAGCCGCTCATCCGGCGTCTGGCTGGCAGGAGGAATGAGCGCGCAGGTGCTCATTGCAGAATACGCGGTCAAGACCTTTCTGCCGGTCTACGCCCTCTCACAGGGCGTGAACGTTGCGGTAGTTGGCGCTTACTTCGCGCTGCAGGAAGGGACGCATCTCGTTCTCGCGCCGCTGGGAGGACGCCTCGGCGACAGACTTGGTCACATGCCAACCGTGGCGCTCGGCATGGCTGCGATGTCAGCCGGTCTGCTCACCCTTTCGTTCGGTCATGACACCAGCGCTCTCGTGCTATCGGCGGTGCTCATCGGCTCAGCGCAGGCCCTCGTATTTCCCTCGGCGTTGGCGTCCGTTGCAACAGCCGTCAGCGAGCACGACCTTGGAGCCTGCATGGGCTTCGTTGGGGCAATGAAGAACTCGGCGAAGGTGGCTGGGCCCATTCTTGGAGGACTTCTCATCCACCGCTTCGGCTTGGAGGTCACCCTAGCCTCTATGGGAGTTATGCTGATAGGCGTCGGTTTCGGAATCTATCTCGTTTGGAGGGCGGGACTCCGACGAGACGATTCGCTGGCAGTCGCGGCAGGCGACGCCTCCATCAAGTAATCACCCAGCGCATCGCCACAGCCAATTGCGCTCATTCGCTCGTCCGAAGGGCGCCTGTGATACGATGGTTTTGGTGGACATTCGAACGCCCCAACCTTGGGGAAGGATACCTGTCCAGGGAGTTCAAGCGGACATGACGTGGCTGTGGAAAGTGCCTGACATGCGGACGCGGGTGGCCTTCGCCCGTAGGAACGCCCCCGGCGATATCTTCACTCAAATCGCCCGCTTCATCGTCTACTACCTCTCCTCGCTGTTGATTTTCGTTCTGAGGCCGGTTGACTACCTCGGCAGATCGATTTTCAAGGTGGCCTTTTACATGGGCACGGTGATTGGGTTCTTCTATGTGTTCGGTCTCCTCTTCTTCATGCTGCTGTCCGCACTATGGATACCCTTCTGGGGGCTGCTCGTCGGGAGCAGCTGGCTCTGGTTAAGACAGGCTTGGACGCGCCCAATATTGCTGCTTCCGGGAATGGCGCTCTCGTTGGCGCTAACCATCATCCTGATGTTGGTGCCCGACCCGGAGAAGCACCCGAAGTACGTCACGATCGCGCAGGAGTGGCCGCTAACGTGGAACCTCTGGTACCCGCCGCTCGTCTACTTCGAGGAGCACAACATCTGGGACCCTGACGTCAACCCGTACGAGGCGGATAGGCTCTTCAACGTGCAGAAGAGTCAAAGGCAAGTGGCAACCGAACGGGACTCCCAACCGTCCTAGGCGACTGGTTTAGGCTTAGATGGCGGTCTGATGGCTCTCTGAATCCCATTCGTGGTGAGCTTGTCGAACCATGAACAGCGCCTCAACCCTTCGACAGGCTCACAGGGTGAACGGGCTTTTCGGACACCCTATTAGGCGAATACCGGTATCTGCTCGTAGGCGCCGCCTACGATGGGCTTGGAGTCCACGTCCATCCACTGCTCGAGGATCGTGGCGTACATCCCACGGTAGTCGTAGGTATGCTGCATGTCCTCGCCCTCGATTAGCTCGGACGGGTCGAGCGACGGGTACTCGGCGTAGAGGCCGCCTTTGACGTTGTTCCCGATCAGGAACGCGCCTCCGCCCGCGCCGTGGTCAGTGCCACTGCCGTTGTCGGCTACCCTCCGCCCGAACTCGGTGAAGACGAGCATGGACACGTTGTCGGCCTTGCCGTGGTCCTCGAGGTCCTGGAAGAAGTCCATGATCGCGCGTGAGAGGTCGCCGAGCAGCGTGGTGTGCGTGGGCGCCTGGTTCGAGTGGGTGTCGTAGTTATTGTGGTTGGTGTAGAAGATGCGGGTGCCAACGTCGGCGAGATGCACACGGGCGACGTCCTTCAGGCCGCGGGCGATCTCGTTGCCGCCGTACTCGACCTCCGACTTGTACATGCCCGGCACCTTCTTCAGCACGTGCGCGCCGTCCAGGACGCCGAGGCCGGTCTCGGACAGGTAGTCCATCACGGCTCCCGTGCCGATGGCGGGAGCATACATCTCCTTGAAGCGTTCAAGGGTCTCGTTGCGGTCGTCCTCGTCGTCGAGGCCGGTCATCAGGCCGTAGTTGTCGAGGTTGCCGACGGAAGTGACCGGCACGCCCTTGGAGACGAGCGCCTGCGGGAGTCCCCTGCCGAAGTTGACGGCGGTGAGGACGTTCTCCGTGTCGGGGTCGATCTGGCCTGTCGTCATGCCCAGCCAGCCCTCGGTCGATATCTTTTCGGGCTCGCAGGTGTGCCAGATGTACATGCTGCGGAAGTGCGAGCGGCTGGAATTGGGGTACCCGACGCCCTGCACTATCGCGAGCTTGCCATCGTCCCAGAACTCCTTCAGCGGAGCGGCGGGTGCGTGGAACGCGAGATCCTCATCTATGGGGATGAGATCGTCTTCGTGGACTCCGAGGGTGGCACGGTGGTCGTAGTAGTGGGGATCCGAGTACGGCACCACCGTATTCATAAAGTCGTTGCCGCCGCTGAGCTGGACGACTACGAGAACCGGGTCTTCGTGGGTTGATTTCGCGTGGCCGTTTCCGTTGCTTCCCATCGTTAACCCTCCCATGTATGGGTGCTTAATAAGTCACATTACCACGAATTTCGCACGAACGATACCCAATCGAACGGGGATTCTAGCGGAATTCTATGAAAAGGTCTAGTCGATACTCCACGTGGCGCTGGTGGTGGAGGGCTTTGGATTCACCGCAGAGAACGCAGAGAGGAACTATTGAGTTGGTGGCGTAGCAGCAGTTAGCAGGAGCCTTCAGTGCCCCAGACTTACGCTGGGAGGACGGATGCTGGTGAGGCTACATACGAAGATAGTGGCGGGAGTGCGAGGGAGTCGAACCCACCGTCCCGGTGGAAGCACCGGGACCAACGATTTTGAAGACCGCAGGGCCCACCGGAGCCCATCCACTCCCGCGAGGTTGAGCAAGGTGTGAGGATGCGGGCAGGCGGGAGTTGAATTCGCCCCCTGCCCGTCTTTTTTGTGTAAGTTAGCTTAGAGCAGCATCGACAGCGCCCTTGAGCTTGCCCCTGGGGACCGCGCCGACGATCTGGTCTACGGGGCTGCCGCCCTTGAAGATTAGCAGGGTGGGAATTCCGCGCACACCGTACTTCAGTGCCGCCTGCGGGTTCGCGTCCACGTCGAGCTTGGTGACCTTCATTCTGCCTTCGTACTCATCGGAGATGTCGTTGACGATGGGCGCGATCATCTTGCAGGGGCCGCACCACTCTGCCCAGAAGTCCACCAGGACGGGGATGTCGGAGTTGAGGACCTCGTCTTCGAATGTCGCGTCGGTTACTTCCAATGGATGTGCCATGATTCCTCCGGTTCAAATGTGATTGTTCGGCGGGACGAATGCCCTGCTTCGCAGGCTGGTTTTCTCCTTCGCCACGCCTCTATGAATTAGATGCGTCGATTGCTGAAGCGGTTTAGCCTCCGACCGCCGAGAGTGACGGCATACCACGCAGCTTGTGGACGAGTCCCGGGAGCACGTCGAGCAGGTAGTCGACCTCCTCGTCGGTGTTGTCCAGGCCGAGCGTGAGGCGGAGACTTCCCTGCGCCTGCTCTGCAGTCAGGCCGATAGCGGTGAGCACGTGAGACGGTTCGAGCGAGGCAGAAGAGCACGCGCTGCCGCTCGATGCGCTGATGCCGGACAGGTCGAGTCCCAGCAGTACCGGCTCACCCTCGATGTGGTCGAACGACAGGTTGGCGTTGTTGGGCAGGCGTTGCGTGCGGTGCCCGTTGAGCCGCACTCCGTCCACACGCTCGAAGATCGACTGGACGATGCGGTCGCGCAGGCGGCCGGTGTGGGCCACGGCCTCATCGCGCTCCGACTCGGCCATGCTCAGGGCGACGCTGGCTCCTACGATGCCGGGCACGTTCTCGGTGCCAGAACGCCGCTGTCGCTCCTGTCCCCCACCCGTCTGCTGGGCCTCCAATGGCGTCCCGCGACGGACGTAGAGGACGCCTACGCCCTTGGGGCCCCGGAACTTGTGGGACGAGAGGCTGAGCAAGTCTACTCCCAGCGTCCGGGCGTTGATGTCGAGGTATCCGGCGCCCTGCACTGCGTCGGTGTGCATGACGATTGAACGTCCGCGCCGACGAGCTTCGGATTTGACGACCGAGGCTATATCGGCAATCGGCTCCACGGTGCCGATCTCGTTGTTGGCGTACATCACGCTCACGAGCACGGTCTCATCGGTGATCGCGCGGCCAACGTCCTCGGGATCGACCAGACCGTCGGAGTCGACCTCCAAGTATGTGACGTCAAACCCGGACTGCTCAAGGGAATGACACGTGTGGAGCACGGCGTGATGCTCGATGCTCGTGGTGATGACGTGGCTGCCGGTGCTCTTGAGAGCGAGAGCCGCGCCCCTGATGGCAGCGTTGTCCGCCTCCGTGCCGCCGCTCGTGAAGACAACCTCGCTCATGCGAGCGCCGAGCACCTGTCCGACCGTTTCGCGGGCGTCGTCTACGGCCTTCCGGCTCTCCTGAGCAAGCGTGTAGATGCCGGAGGGATTGCCGAAGCTGACGCCGAAATAGGGCAGCATCGCCTCCAACACCTCGGGTCGAACCGGGGTCGTTGCAGCGTGATCCATATAGATGGTTTTTGAGGTGGTTTCCATGTGCTCACCGGTGCCAAACATTGTAGCACGCAGGACAACGCCGTATCAGTCGGGTTCCCTCCGCCTGTGGATTCCCGCGTACGCGGGAATGACGGTAGCCTTGCCATCTCCTCTCCCCGTTGATACATTCGCTCACCAGCCAAACAGAGGGAGGCGGCGGCCATGGCGGTGTCGAACAAGATCAAGCAGTTCATGGAGCAAGGCTCGTGGATCCGGCGGATGTTCGAGGAGGGTATCGCCCTCAAGCAGCAGTACGGAGAGGAGAACGTCTTCGACCTGTCGCTCGGCAACCCGATCATGCAGCCACCGCCGGAATTCTACGACGAGCTTCGCCGCATTGCGAACGATCCTCCACCGGGCCTGCACCGCTACATGCCCAACGCCGGGCATGTGGAGACCCGCGCCGCCATCGCCGACGAGCTGACCTGCGAGACCGCCCTGCCCTTCACTGCCGATGACGTCCTCATGACTGTAGGAGCCGGAGGGGCGCTCAACGTGGTCATGCGCACGCTCCTCGATCCGGGAGACGAGGTGGTCATCTTCGCGCCGTACTTCGTCGAGTATTTCTTCTACGCCGACAACCACGGGGCCACGTGCAAGGTGGTGCCGGCGGATGAGAACTTCCTTCCCGACCTCGATGCTCTGGCGGACGCCATCGGGCCGAGGACACGGATCGTCCTGACAAGCTCGCCGAACAATCCGACCGGCGTGGTGTATGGGCGGGACGTGATCGCGGAGATGGGCCGCGTCATCCGTAAACGGGAAGCCGAACTGGGAACGGAGGTGTTTCTCGTCAGCGACGAGCCGTACCGCAAGATACTCTTCGACGGCCTCGAGTATCCCCACATCTTCAAGCACCACCCTCGCAGCGTCGTGGCCACGTCGCACTCCAAGGACCTCGCCCTTCCCGGCGAGCGCATCGGGTTCATTGCCGTGCACCCGGAGTACTCCGACAAGGAGGAGCTGGTAGACGGGCTCACCTTCTGCAACCGCACGCTTGGCTTCGTCAACGCGCCTGCGCTGATGCAGCACATCGTGAAGAACGTGCAGTCCGTGACGGTGGACGTGGGGACGTACGAGGCCCAGCGCGATTTCATGTACGGGGCGCTTACGGATATCGGGTACCAGGTGGTCAAGCCGCAGGGGGCGTTCTACATGTTCCCGAAGGCTCCCATCGACGATGACGTGAAGTTCACCGACATGCTGAGGGAGAACCGCGTTCTGGTCGTGCCCGGAAGTGGATTTGGAGGCCCGGGGCATTTCCGCATATCGTACTGCGTCAGCGACGCCACGCTGGAAGGGTCTCTGCCGGGATTCCGGGCGGCGTTCGAGGGGGCGGGGTAGGTCTACCCGGCGTCCTTCAGGCCGAAGCCGGTTATGGGGACGAGGACGCGCTCGTTGGGTTGGATGATTCCTTGCTGGACCAGTTGTGCGAGGCCGGCGAAAGCGGCGGCTGAGGTGGGTTCTCCGTAGATTCCCTCGGTGTGGGCGAGGGTGTCGCGCCACGAGAGGATGTCGTTTTCCTCGACGGCAGTTGCTGTGCCGTCGGTCGTCTTGATGGCCGTCACGATTTCTTCGAGGCGCGCGGGAGTTCCGACTGCGATGCCACCGGCCACTGTGGTTTCGACAGGTGGTTCGTCGTCGAGGCCCAGAAATGCCGCTACTATCGGCATGACGCTCTTGGCCTGCACGGCGTGAAGACGGGGAATATCCGCGATGTGCCCTCCCCTTTTGAGTTCGGCGAACCCCTTGAGTGCGCCGAGCAGCAATGATCCGTTTCCGACCGGCATGACGATGTGCTTTGGCATAGTCTCACCAGACTGGTGGAAGATTTCGTAGGCGAACAGCTTTGTTCCCTCGACGAAGTAGGGGCTGAGTACGTGGGAGGCGTACACCAGACTGTGCTCGGTCGCGTACTCTACGGCGGCGGCGGTCGTCGCCTCACGCGGTCCGGGGATGGAGTGCACCTGAGCTCCGTAGGCAACGATCTGCCTGAGCTTGCCCTGAGGGGCGGACGACGGAGCGAATATGTGGGCCTTCATGCCGGCACGCGCCGCGTACGCTGAGACGGACGCTCCGGCGTTTCCCGATGAGTCCTCCACGACTTCGGACACGCCATGCTGCTTGGCCGCGGCTATTACTACGGCCGTGCCCCGGTCCTTGAAGGAGCCGGTCGGGTTGATGTATTCCAGCTTGGCATTGAGCGACCGTATGCCCAGCCTAGACGCGAACGCCGGTAAATCGACGATCGGCGTATTCCCCTCGCCTAGGGTGGCGGATTCCAAGTATTGGCTAGGCACCGGCATAGGCGGTCTTCCGCTGACGTAGTCGTGGCCGGGGTAGTCTACTTCCAACGGACTCTCGCAATCGAGGCATGTCAGCGTCGTCATGTCGGCGCAGAGGGAGATGGTGCATTCGGCGCAGCGCAGGGTCGGCTCGGTCATAAGAGTTTCCAATGGGACGTGTTGGGCATCGTCCGGTAGAATACCATACGGTTCCTGGGTACTCTCGAATGCCACCAGATCAGGACACTATGAGCGGTTCGGAAGGAGCGAGAATGCAATCCGAAGAATTCGTCAGTGCTATTGAGACCTTGGCGGTAAGCGTGGACGCGTTTCACCAAAGGTTCGATATTCCTCAGATAGATATGGCAAGTGTCGATGGGACGCTCGACGCCCTCAGACAGAGGCTGTCCCTGCTCGACGAAGAGGTAGGTGAACACGCGCGTGCGCTCAATCGGGGGGAAATCGAGGATGCCGTGAAGGAGGCGGTTGATGTGGCTTACATAGCCTTGGGAACGATTCATCGACTGGGAACGGACGGCCTTGTCGCCTGCCATGAGGTAGCTCGAAAGAATGACGCCAAATCGCCGTCGGCATATAGTAAGCGGTCCGCCACGGGCAAGGTGCTGATGGACTGATTAGCACGTCCAGATAGCAGTCCGAAATCTTTGAAATGATGTGTAGTTTTACACTGAAAGGGCGGGTTTGAAACCCGCCCTTACCAAGTCGCAGTCCCGTTAATTTTCAATACCACAAGCGCGGTACCGAATCCCACCGACCAGCGAGATCAACGAACGATGAACTAATGCCGATCTGCCGGAGGGGGTGTTAGTCGTCCTTTTTCGTGGTCTCGGGGGGCTTCTCGTTGAGGAGGTCTCGGAGCTCCTGCTTGACCCGTCGAATCTGCTCAACCTTCTGGCCTATCCGCTCGAACAGCTCCGACTGCGCGCCGATGCCCTCGGAAACGAGGAATGCCACGGCCTCGGAACGGCTAGATACTACTCCCGCCTCAACCAACTCGTCGACGCGAGTGATGCTCTCGGTGTTCAGACGTACCATGACGACGTTCTCACGCCTCGAAAGCGCCCGATCCACGGCCTCCTTGACGTTCTCGCCTATGGATTCTACGCCCGAGGTCTGGTATGCCTGTTTGAAGGCCTCTTTTGACTCGTCTACAATGGTTTCGATTCGCTCTGACAGGCTCTTGTCGTCGTTGGTGTTGTTCTTGCTCATGGAGTTCTCCTTGGGCACACAAGATACTTACGTGTAACTATATTACTTTCACTGACGCCTGTCAAGAGACTCCCTGCCCCACTGACCTTTCGCCTTGTCGTTACGTTCGCTTGACGCCTATCCTATGACATCAGACTACCTCTATCACTTCAGCGAAGACCCCTCGATAGAACGCTTCGTTCCCCGGCCCGTTAGGATCGGGCCGTCCGACGAGGCGCTCGTTTGGGCGGTCGACAGGGCGCACTGTCACCAGTTCTATTTCCCTCGCGACTGCCCGAGAGTGGTCATCTCGAAGTCTATGAGCACTTCGGCTGAGGACGCTGAGACCTTCTTCGGCCACACTACGGCCGAGGTTGTTGCGGCAATCGAGTCGCGCTGGCTACGGCGGATGCGCAACACTACCGTCTATCGGTACACCCTACCCGCAGAGGGCTTCGCACTGCGCGATGAGTACGCGGGGTACTGGGTCTCTGAGCACGAATGCAGGCCCTTGGAAGTCGAGCCGATTCCTGATCCCATGGGGGCACTCGTCGACGCCGGAGTCGATCTGAGGATCATGCCTTCGCTGGTCTCACTGAGAGACGCGGTGATCGAGTCCACCGTAAACTTCGACATCATTCGCTGGCGCAATGCAGTTTCGGACTAGACGTCCCACAGGGCGAGACCGACGTTTACGATCATCGACTGGTAGGGGAAGTCGCCCGGGGCATTGAGGGGGTTCTTCCCTTCCACGAGTTCTCTGCCGACGTTGGAGGCTACGAACATCCCCAAGTCGGCGTGATGCTCCGTTTCTCCGCCGGTGAGTGCCATCGGTACATCGGGAGTCAGGGACACCTCCGGGTTATGGAGATTGTGCAGGTCGATGGTGTTCTCGACCACTTCGGTGAGTCGCCTGACAAGATCGCTGCTGTCCGAGACGGAGCCGGCCTCCCAATAGACCGACTGGTACGTGTGAGGCTCCCACTGGCGTACGACGACCACGTCGCATCCGTCCGAAGACACGGACACTCCGATCACTGTAGGGTGACCGATAGCCCTCGTCAGGGGGAAGGGACGAAGTTCCAGTGCGCGCATCTTGTGGCCGGTGCCTCTTATTACCGACGAGATGGCCGAATAGGAGCTCTCGGAAGCTGCGGCAACCAGCCACCGGGCGATACGCGAACGGCCTGGAAGGCGCTGCCAACGCAATGTGGCATTCTCAACAGGAATGCCGAGCGCCCGCCTGGCCTCGCGGGGTATCACCTCCTTCGGGTCGATCTCCCGCACGTCCGGCAGGTCAAAGCGCCGCATGGCCGATTGATACCCTGGGACGGCAGCGTAGACAGCCCTGTGAGCACCCTCCATGTCGGCCAAAGCTGCCGCCAAGTGTCTGCTTATGGTGCCCGCGTCGACAACGACCCCGCCTGCGTAGAGTTGAGGCGACAACGGCACAGCGCGATAGTCGACGACATCCAGCATTCTCGTGGACAGGATTTTCATCACCCCGGACTCGATTGTGACGGACGTAGCCTCTTTGACGCTTCCCATTCCGCCTACGACATCGCGGCGCTGCCGTTCCGCATTGGCAGATCGCGCCCATCGCGAAAGAAACCCTCTTTTTCTCTTGCTTCGTCGTCCGTCCTCAGATGCTTCCACTCCACTGGCATGCTCTGAATGACCTTCAATGAAATCGGGTTCCGTATTCTCGGTGGAGTCTACGTTGCTTGAGGACGCGTCGTGATGAGACTCTGCCGCCTCCCCCTGGGAGTAGACCTCGAAATGGGGTTTGGCACTTGATTCAGCCGTGTCTTCCGACAAGCCGCGCCGTTCCGCCATGCGCTCGAATGCGTTATGCACGTCGAACGTATCCACTCCTTCGATGTGCGGAGGCTGTGATTCCTGTTTGGGTGATTTCTCCGCATCCGCGTCAGCATTGACCGAAGGCTCATCGGGAGACTCGGGTTCCTCAGGAAGCGCGGCTATCCGGCGGAGCGCCTGGAGCAGCTCAGAACGGTCTGCGTCAGGCGGCACCACTGACGGCACATCGTTCTCGCCATTTTCCGTTTGGGACGAGTCCGGGGACTGATCCGTCTTCGCTTGAGATTCGCCCAAACCGTCCGCTTCCGGTTGGTCGGACCAAGACTGGAGGCGTTGACGATTCGACCGCTGGCGTGCCGCAATCGCCGAGTCGAGATCGGAATCTTTGAGAAAGTGCGCCAGCGCGTGCCGGTCGATTTGATCAGGAGAGTTGAGGTGGACAGTGCACCCCACGCACCGGAACATCGTGACCCCCTGATCCTCTATCGGCTCGACTACATCGAGATCAAGCAGTACGCCGGGGTTGCTCACAAGGTCGATCCGGAACTGTCGTACGGCTGACCCGTCAACCCCGAGTGCCTCCGCGATGCGCGAAAGCTTCCACTCTTCCTTCAGGCCCCAAAGGACGAACTGCTTTTCCACTTCGTTCAGTTCATCACGTGAATCGCCCGAATCACGGCGGGGTGGGCCTGAACGAAACAGCTCGTCTAACGTCTTTCGAGGCATTCGTCACTTCACAACAGGTTGGGAGATTAGGCGGCCTCGTGGGTCGCACGTAATGATTGTACCAACACGCCGTCAGGTCTACCAAATCGATTTTCCCCCTGGTAAGTGTTCAGAGTTGATGGAGGAACATCCTCCCCCCTCTGGATACCCGCTCTCGCGGGTATGACGGTGGCTGTGTGAGTCGAGCATTCTCACGAAGTTTGAACAGTTACTTTCTCTCTCATGCTGACGGCACATAGAGATTCTGAAAGTCGGTAACGACAAGCGCTGCTGGAGAGCGGGAAGTATTCGCAGGGTCGACAATTCCTTGACGGCTCTCAAATGTGCGTGCTACTTTTGGATGCAATCGAATACCTATGAAAGGCTTTGACAGGGAGTAGTAACGGGCAGCGAGCGATAGAGAATGAGGCCGTGTGGTGGAAGCCTCAGCGACTACGCCCCCGCGAACTCGCCCTTGAGCCTCTTGGCTGAAGGTAGCTTCATATCCCTGCTTTGTGGGGGAAAGTACTGAACTCCCAGGCCGAGACGGTAGGCGCCGTTATCGTCTCCAAGTGTCCCGTGCCACCGCTTCGGACGGTTTCTGACCATGTAGAGTCGGTTCCACTGAAGGGGATGGAGTGCCGGGGAACGAGGGTGGTACCGCGAGATTCGTTGCGCATTCAGAATCCCGTCCCTTGATGCAAGGGACGGGATTTTTCATTTGGACGAAAAGTGCAGGGTTGCCGACTCAAGCAGCCCGCTAAAGGGCATGGGCAGGTGAAATTGAGAACGGGCTAGAGGAAGGGAGCAGGACCATGACGACCGTAGAGGAGCGGCAAACGACCGGGCAATATATGCCCGCGGATGTCGAGAGCAAGTGGCAGGAGCGCTGGGATCAGAGCGGGATATACAAGGTGCGCGACGACGACCCACGCCCCAAGTGGTACGAGCTCACGATGTACCCCTACCCGTCCGGCGACCTTCATATCGGCCACTGGTACGCCATGTCCGGCGCGGACGCTCACGCAAGGTTCAGGCGGATGCAAGGCTTCAACGTCCTGCACCCAATGGGGTTTGACGCCTTCGGACTGAACGCCGAGAACGCCGCGATCCAGCGCGGAATTCATCCGGCAAAGTGGACGATGGATAACATAGAAAAGATGCGTCTGCAATTCCGCTCGATGGGACCGCTCTACGACTGGGACCGCGAGCTCGTGACATGCGTACCCGAGTATTACCACTGGAACCAGTGGATCTTCCTCCAGTTCCTGAAGGCCGGGCTGGCCTACCGCGACTTCGCGCCCGCCAACTGGTGCCCAACCGACAACACCGTGCTGGCGAACGAGCAGGTTGTGGACGGACGCTGCGAGCGCTGCGACTCCGAGGTCGTTCGGCGTGAGCTGAACCAGTGGCTGTTCCGGGTGACGGAGTACGCAGACGAGCTGCTGGACCAGTCCAAGATCGACTGGCCTGAGAAGATCAACACGATGCAGACCAACTGGATCGGCCGTAGTGAGGGTGTCGATGTCGAGTTTGACATTTCGGAGTACGACCTCGATCAGACCGCTTTGACCACCTTCACCACGCGCATCGACACGATCTTCGGGGTGACGTTTGTCGTGTTGGCCCCGGAGCACCCGCTGGTGGAGAGTCTGACGACGCCCGAACATCGGACTGAGGTTGAGGCCTACGTGGACCAGGCGCGCCGTCAGACCGAGATCGAACGAATGTCGACCGAGAAGGTAAAGACGGGTGTGTTCACCGGCTCCTACGCGGTGAACCGGCTGAACGGGGAGCGTGTGCCGATCCTGATTGGGGACTACGTGCTGCTCACCTATGGCACAGGCATCGTCATGGGCGTTCCTGCCCATGATCAGCGTGATTTCGAGTTTGCCCAAAAGTACGACTTGCCGATCAAGGTGGTCGTCGCCCCGGACGGCTGGGACGGCGGCCCTCTCGAGGAGGCGTACATAGAGGAAGGGACGCAAGTTAACTCGGGGCAGTTCGATGGTCTGCCGAGCGCCGAAGGGAAGCGGCATATCGCCGACTTCATCGAGTCTCAGGGTTGGGGCAAGAGGGCTGTGCAATACCGGATGCGGGACTGGCTGATCTCTCGTCAGCGCTACTGGGGAACTCCCATACCTGTCGTCTACTGCGACGAATGCGGCATGATACCCGTTCCGGAGGAAGATCTGCCCGTGCTCCTGCCGGAGGACTCAGAGTTTCGTCCGACCGGCGAGTCTCCACTGGCGCTCCACGAGGGGTTCGTGAACACGCCGTGTCCCGGCTGTGATGGGTCGGCGAAGCGCGAGACGGACACGATGGACACGTTCGTCGACTCATCGTGGTACCAGTTCCGTTTCGCCAGTCCCAGATTCGACGAGGGGGTGTTCCACCGCGAGGCCCTCGATATGTGGGGGCCGGTCGACCAATACACCGGCGGCGTCGAGCACGCGGTCATGCACCTGCTGTACGCGCGGTTCTTCACCAAGGCCATGCGAGACCTGGGGCTGCTCGACTTCGATGAACCCTTCATCCGGCTGTACAACCAGGGACACATCCTGTCCGAAGGCGAGAAGATGAGCAAGTCGCGCGGCAATGTCGTTGCCCCCGACGAATACGTCAGCAAGTACGGCGCGGACGCCGTGCGGTGCTACCTGATGTTCATCGGCCCTTGGGACCGAGGCGGAAGCTGGCAGGACACCGGCATCAACGGGGTGTCGCGCTGGCTGAACCGCGTGTGGGAGATTGTCCAGCGGGACTCGCGGATTTTGGACGACCTGCCGACCGATCAGGAGGCGAACACGGACCTGACTCGCGCCACTCACAAGACGATCAGGCGGGTCGAGAGGGATGTCGAGGCGTTCAAGTTCAATACCGCGCTGGCGGGTCTGATGGAGTTCTCGAACACGCTGAACTCGGCGTGGGAGGCCAAGAACGTCGATACAAGGACGTGGCACGAGGCTATAGAGAAGCTGTTGGTGCTGCTGGCGCCGATGGCTCCGCACATTACCGAGGAGTTGTGGGAGCGCGCCGGGCACACGACGAGCATCCACAACGAGCCGCTGCCGGAGTTCGATGCTGAACTGGCGGCAGACGAGATGATCGAGCTGGTGGTCCAGGTCAACGGTCGAGTGCGGGCCAAGGTAGACATACCGGTGGACGTGAGCGAGGAGGACGCGAAAGAGGCCGCGATGGCCTTGGAGAACGTCCAGCGTCACACGGAAGGCAAGCAGGTGGTCAAGGCCATCTACGTGCCCGGCAGGCTGGTGAACCTGGTAGTCAAGTAACGGGCATTACAGTGCCGCGCTCATTTACGCGGCACTGTACATCAGCTTGAAGTGTCCGTTGACGGCGCGGAAGCATCGACGCGCCTTGCGCTGTCGGTGATGCTTATCGACGGGTCGTCGATACAGATTCTCGTGAAGCTTGCCGTGCGCCTTTCCTCGAACTGGCGGCAGTGGCCGACTTTACCGCCGGTGACGGCAGTTTCGACCAGTGTCGCGGTATTGTCATCGACCCATTGACTCCAGACCGGCTTGTTATCCTCAATGTATGAAAGGCCGATGATGTTCTCACGGACGGCGATGCGCCCTCCCCTGATCTTCTTTGAATGTTCCGTGAGCTGCTCACCGTTCCACTCGTACTGTTCGAGGAACTGGCCCACCTTCGGGGCGCGTGTCCATATGCTTGCGTTGACGGCAACGACCGTGTCAGGACTGGCATCGGACAGCGGGCCAAGCAGAATGAGGATTCCGGCATCCACGTAGGGCTTCGCCCAGACCGGATCTGCTTCCATGACGATGTCGACGTCGGAGTGTGGCAGCTTGTCCTTGTATTCCTCCGGCTCCATCTCGATGACCCGCACGGGGTGATCGAGACCGTGAGCGATGATGTAGCCGGCCACCCAGTTGCCAAGCTTGACGCGGTTCTCGTCCCATTGCGCGAACTTGATAAGCTCGATGGGTGGCGGGCCGTGAGTTCTGAGGCTGTAGTCGTCCGGCAACGGTGCGGGCGTGTGAGTCGGATCCACGGCTATGGCCGGCGGAGCCGTCGGTTCGGGAACGGGAGTGGCCGTCGGTGGTGGAGCGGGAGTGGGTGTCGGCGACGCAGGCTCAGGGGTCTGAGCGGTCGTGACTGCCGTGGGCTCCGGCGTCTGTCCTGCCGGGACCGCCGTCGCGGTTGGTTCCGGGGTAGAAGTGGGCTCGTGTGTAGGAACGGCGGTAGGTTCTTGGGTTGCGGTTGGCACGACGACGGGTACTGAGGTTGGGAGCGGGACAGGCGTCGGAGTGGCCGTGGCGTCGACAGCGGCCTGCACCAACTCATCCATGGTAGGCGTGGAGGTGGGGGTGGCCCGGTCACCGGCGATGAGGGGCGATTCCTGCTCGGAACATGCTCCTGTCACCATCACGACCAAGAGGATTCCGGCGAGAGCAAGAGCGGATACAATCGAGCGTGGAGCAGGATTCATGGGTCTCCTCCGTCAGAGGTTTCAGCGTGTTTTGCCGGATTGGCCGATCCCTATGCTATCACCTTGAACTTGTAGGTTGTGGTATTCAGATTGCCCTCTGCAAACCGGGACATCCGCAGGGGGGTGAAGTCGACGAGCTTCGACTCGCCGTCCAGTATCATCTCGGCCATGCAGATACCTATGGCGGGCGCCAGCTTGAATCCGTGTCCTGAAAAGCCGGTGCAGAGGTAGAGGCCGTCGACGCCGTCCACTTGGTCGATGATCGGGTGCAGGTCGGGCGTGGAGGTGTACAGGCCGGCGTACCCGGTGAAAAGCTCGCCGTCCATGATGTCCGGGATTCGGCGGGCTAGGCGAAGCCAAACGTCCTCGAGATGGTCTGCATGGATGGTCGGGCTGTAGTCGTCGGGGTCGGCGACATCCTCCGCGTTGCCGTTGCCGACGAGTGTGAGATCGGAGCCCTCCGGGCGGAAGTATGTCAGGTTCGCCATATCGCCTCCGCCGGGATGGAAGGGCAGCCTGTCCATGGGTCGGCGGATGAGGAACACCTCGTGTCGAGTGGCTTCCAGGGGCAGATCGTAGCCTAGCCGGGCCATGAAGCGTCCCGACCAAGGGCCGGTGGCGATCACGACGATGGGCGCTTCATAGCGCTCGGTGGCGGTATTCACGGCCACCACTCTGCCGTTTTCGATCTCGACGTCGGTGACGGGTGACTCAAGGACGATCTCCGCGCCCATCTCTCGCGAGCGGGCGGCGTAGGCCATGGCCGTGCCGGAAGGGTCGGCGTGTCCTGACTGCGGTTCCCAAGCGTACGATTCACCGTCCGCGTAGTCGAAGGCCGGTGCAAGCTCCCGGGCCTCATCCTTAGAGATGATCTCCGTCTCGATGCCGACGGCCTGCTGGAGGGCGATGTTGTGCTTGAGCCCCGCGTGCGACTCCTCGGGCACAAATACCATGTAGCCAGTGTGGACGAACCCGCAGTCTCCTCCCCCAACGGCATCGTCCCAGTTGCGGAATATCTTGAGGCTCTCCCAGGCGAGTTGGGCGTTCACGGTCGTGGAGTAGTGCATCCGCACCGCGCCGGAGGATCGTCCCGTTGAGCCGGAGCCGAGCGTGTCCCTCTCCAGCAGGATGGACGAGCGCACTCCGCGTGACGCCAAGTTGTAGAGGATGCTCGTCCCCATGACTCCGCCACCGATGATGACAGCGTCCGTGGTAACCGTCATGGCCTTCTCACCATTCCAACTCCCTGATTCTTTGGGCCTGTGGGGCAATCGTTCCGATATAATAACTGACCTATTCCATCTGTGCGACACATAGGGAGGAAGGCGTTGGAGTTCAGAATTGCGGTCCTGCCGGGAGACGGCATCGGGCCTGAGGTCATTGGCGAGGCGGTGAAGGTGCTGGACGAGGTAGGGGAGCGGTTCGGGCACCGGTTCGACGTGCAATCGGGGCCGATCGGCGGCCACGCTATCGACCGGTACGGCACGGCACTGCCCGATGAGACGCTTGAGGCCTGCTACAACGTCGACGCGGTGCTGTTCGGCGCGGCGGGCGGTCCGAAATGGGACGTGTCCGACGCCGAGGAGCGTCCCGAGCAGGGAATTCTCAAAATTAGGCGCGAGTTTGGGCTGTTCGCCAACATCCGTCCGGCCAAGTCGCATCCCGCGCTCTATGCTGCGAGCTCTTTGAAGCCTGAGTACCTCGAAGGGGTCGACCTGATAGTCCTGCGCGAGCTGATCGGGGGACTGTATTTCTCGAAGCCGAAGAAGCGCTGGTCGACCAAGACGGGGAAGCGGCGCGGCATGGACACGCTGAAATACAGCGAGGAGGAGATCGCGCGGGTCGTCAGGGTTGGGTTCGAGTTGGCCCGGAGCTGGCGGGGCAAGCTGGTGTCCACGGACAAGTTCAACGTGATGGAGTCATCCCGGCTCTGGCGTGAGGTCGCCACCGAGGTCGGGGAAGAGTATCCGGATGTCGAGTTGGAGCACATCCTTGCGGACAATCTCGCCATGCAGCTGCTTCGGAATCCCGCGCAGTTTGACGTGATCGTGGCGAACAACATCTTCGGTGACCTGCTGTCGGACGAGGCCGCCATGCTGACCGGTTCGCTGGGGATGCTGCCTTCCGCTAGCCTCGCCGAGGCGCCGGGAGCCGCCGGCAGCGGTAAGCAGCTGTTCGGGCTGTACGAGCCGGTACATGGGAGCGCGCCTGACATCGCGGGCCAGGGGATCGCAAATCCCGTCGGGGCAATCTACAGCACGTCGATGATGCTGCGGTACTCGCTGGGTCTCTCGGAGGAAGCGGACGCGGTCGAGCGAGCCGTCGAGGGCGTCCTAGCGGAGGGCTACTGCACGCCGGACCTCGCCAGAGGCGGCGGCGAGGTCGTAGGCACGAGGCAGATGGGCGACCTGATTACAGGTAGCTTGTGACGAGGTCCCCGACTTCCGAAGTGGAGTAGCCCATCCGGCCGGCGCTGAGGCTGTGGATCTTCTCGGACGTGACCGACACGATCGCGTTCTCGACCTGCTTCGCGGCGGTCTTCTCGCCGAGGAAGTCGAGCATCATGCCCATCGCGCCGATCGCGGCCAGCGGATTGATGACGCCCTGCCCCGCGTACTTCGGGGCAGAACCGCCCATCGGCTCAAACATCGAAAAGCCGTCAGGACGGATATTGCCGCCCGCGGCGATGCCGAGCCCGCCCTGGATCATGGCGGCGAGGTCGGTGATGATGTCGCCGAAGAGGTTGTCGGTGACGATCACGTCGAACCACTCCGGGTTCTTGACCATCCACATGCAGGTCGCGTCGACGTGGGCGTAGTCTAGCTTGATATCAGGGTACTCTTCGCCTACCTCGTGGAAGGTGCGCTCCCACAGGTCCATGGCATAGGTGAGGACGTTGGTCTTGCCGACGAGGGTTAGCTCCTTACGGTCGCGAGTCTGGGCAAGATCGAATGCGTAGCGGATGCATCGTTCGACGCCCTTCCGAGAGTTCTCGGATATCTGAATGGCGATCTCGTCGGGCGTTCCCTTGTGCTGGAACTCGCCAAGACCCTTGTAGATGCCCTCGGTGTTCTCGCGCACAACGACAAAGTCGATGTCTTCAGGGCCCTTGTCCTTGATGGGAGTCCAGACGCCCGGAAAGAGCTTGACTGGGCGCAGATTGATGTACATCTCGTAGTGGAAGCGGAGCGTCAGCAGGATGCCTTTTTCGAGGATGCCCGGCGTGACGTCTGGGTGGCCGATGGCACCGAGGAAGGCCGCGTCCAACGTTCCGAGCTCGTCGCGGACGGAGTCGGGCAGGATCTCTCCCGTCCTCTTGTATCGCTCCCCGCCGATGTCGTACTCGACCACGTCGTAGTCGATCTCGTTCTTCTGGGCGACCGCCGCCAGCACCTTCATGGCCTCGTCAGTAACCTCAGGCCCTGTGCCGTCTCCAGGTATCGTTCCAATTTTGTACATCGAATTTCCTTTGCGTTTGGGTGTCGGGGCAGGCAAGTATTATAGCCGTTCGGCGATGGGGCCGAAAAGAAATTCTTGTATAGGGAGCGCCTGGGAAAAAGGAAAATAACCGGGGCGGATCGGCCTCAACTGATGGCGATTGGGTCGGCAGAGCCGAAAGCCTAGCGCCCGCTGCGCCTGCGGTCTTCCCTGATGCGCGCGCTGCGGCCTGAGCGGCCGCGAAGGTAGTAGAGGCGCGCCCGGCGCACCTTGCCGTGCCGGACGATCTTGACGCTCTGGACAATGGGTGAGTGGACGAGGAAGGTGCGCTCGACGCCCACTTCCTGCGATACACGGCGGACGGTGAAGCTCTCGCCCGGACCGCGACCTCGCCTGCGGAGGACGACACCCTCAAAGACCTGCGTCCGCTCACGGTCACCTTCTCTAACCTTGATCGTAACCCGGACGGAGTCTCCGGGACGAAAGTCGTCTACTTCGGGGTTGGCCGCCACGGGCGCGAGATGATGGGCTTCCATTGTAGGTTCGTCCTAAAGGGGATTGAGTGCTGCTTGGAAGGTGGGCGTTTGATGGTTCGCTCACTTGTGTAACTCATCAAGTGTAGCCGCATGAGGGTGTGCGATGCAACAGAATCGAGACGGTGGTATTGACAGATCTCATCTAGGACATGGGTATTCCGGTCTAGTTATTGGTGACCTTCTTCCTTTAACGAGTCGAGGAACTCTCTATCCTCTCGGGAGAGTTCGGCGTCTTCAAGCAGGTCGGGTCTACGCTGTAAGGTGCGACGGAGGGACGCGCGTCTACGCCACTGCTCGATGCGGGCGTGGTCTCCTGAGAGAAGAACTTTCGGTACCGTCATGCCGCGAAAATCGGCTGGGCGGGTGTACTGTGGGTGCTGGAGCACGCCGGTGGTGAACGAGTCATTGCGGGTCGATTCGTCGGAGCCTACAACGCCGGGGACCAGACGCGCTACCGCCTCGACGAGGACGATCGCGGCCGCCTCGCCACCGTTGAGAACGTAGTCGCCGATGCTGATCTCGTGAGTGGCGAGGTTCTCGCGAACTCTTTCGTCGAATCCCTCGTAGCGTCCGCAGATGAGAATGAGGTCATCTTCGCCGGCGAACTTCTCGACAAGGGGCTGTTTGAGACGCTCGCCTTGGGGAGTCAGCAAGATCACGGGAGCGTTTTCGGGCGTGTCATGTTTCGCTCGGATGGATTCCACTCCCTCAAACAGGGGCTCGGGCTTCATCAACATACCCGGGCCGCCGCCGAAGGTGTAGTCGTCAGTCGAACGATGCCGGTCGTGCGTGTAGTCGCGGATATCGTGCACGTGCAGTTCGATGAGCCCCGCGTCGATGCCGCGATGCACCACACCCTCCGCGAAGGGGCTATCGAACATGCCGGGAAAGATGGTCAGGACGTGGAAGCGCATGTTAAGTCGCCGCCTTCCTTAACCCTTCCCCCGGTGGGGCTGACAGGGATATGTATTTGATTATCACCCCATTCTCCGTTGACCAGAAAGCAACCTCGAAATTGTCATTCTGAGCGGATCGCAGCGAAGTGAAGAATCTAAAATTTCTGCCCCAACGTAAAGCTGATATAGAGATTCTTCCTCCGTTTCACTCTTGGTCACGATAAAGGCGCGGCACTGGCTGTCCGGTCTTGCGGTGACGGGCTTTAGATTCCTCGCTACGCTCGGAATGACAGGGAGACGGGGCCAAATCATAGCTACAAATCCGTTTTACATACCCCTGTCAGCCCCGGTGGGGGAAGGATAGATGGTTGGAGTCCTTCACCGGGGGCGGAAAGATTGAAGAGCGAGGTCTTCGTCCACATGCTCAAGGTCTCTATGGTTTTCTAGTGAGAGGGGTGGCCGCGCCAGCCTTGGAGCATTTCAAGGCCATGCGTCAGGGCTTTCAGCGCGACATCGAGGGTCTCGCGGACTCCCTTGGGGCTGCCAGGCAGGTTGACGATGAGGCAGCCGTTGCGGACGCCGACGACGGAGCGGCTCAACATGGCCATCGGTGTGATCCGCGTGGTCTCCGTCCTCATGGCCTCGGCGATGCCCGGAACTTGAAACTCGACAACGGAGGCGGTTGCCTGCGGGGTGACGTCGCGAGGGCCGAGGCCGGTGCCGCCCGTCGTAACTATAACGTCCACGTCGCCGCCGTCGCTCCATGCGGTCAAGCGCTCAGCTATCCGGTCGGCCTCGTCGGGGACAATGTCGCGGTGGATTAGCTTGAATCCGGCTGCAGTCATCATCTCGACGACGGCGTCGCCGCTAGTGTCCTCGCGCTCACCTTTCGCGCCTGCGTCGCTGCTAGTTAGGACGGCGAAGCTGAAACTGTGTTCGGAAGTGGTCATTGGAACATACGATTTATTCAGTCAATGTTTAGAAAAAGTATAAAACTATATTCAAAATCTCTTGCACGTCCTTCGTCGCATCTGTGAGACTCGGACATAACCGGCTTTTAGGTGCCTTGCACCGGGCCGCAGCACATTAACAGTGTAGCACGCAGCATTGCTCTCTAGAGGGTGCCAGGTGATTCATCACAAGCCTGTGATGGTGGATGAGGTCGTATCAGCGCTCCAGCCGCGTTCGGATGGAAACTATGTCGACTGCACAAACGGAGAGGGCGGTCACGCAGAGGCCATTCTCGGCCACTGCGATCCCCCTGCCCGACTGCTCGGTCTGGACTTGGATCGAGAGGCGCTTGCGGTCGCGGAAGACCGGCTTTCCCGGTTTCGTGAGTCGGTAAGGCTGGTCGAGACCAGTTATGTAAACATCGCCGAAGTCGCCGCCGAGCACGATTTTCTCCCCTGCGACGGGGTCCTGTTCGATCTTGGAGTCTCGTCACTCCAACTCGACAGCGCCTCTCGCGGGTTCGCTTTCTCGAAGGAAGCGTCGCTGGACATGCGGTTCGGCCCCTCCATCGGAAGATCGGCCAAGGAGATCGTCAACGACACGGACGAGGAAAGCCTGGCCAATCTCATTTACCGACTCGGAGAGGAGCGAAGGTCACGGCGGATCGCCCGGGCTATTGTCAGAGCACGACCGTTCGAGACTACGGTTGAAC
>VXLM01000085.1 GCA_009841605.1 Dehalococcoidia bacterium | reverse complement strand
GCCGCTTGAAGGCACGTCGGTTGACGTGGTTGCGAAGTCAAGTATATAATTCCCATAATTTGCACGTTGCCCCGTGCTAATGTCGAAATGAACCGGTGCCCCGCATCTCAACTTAACTGCAGCCTGCTATTCAATCGAAACTTGCTGGTCGCGTCGGGCGCGATTTCTTGCCAGTGACGTGTAGTGTTAGAATGAATTTCGCGATTGACTGGTCGCGTCCGGATGGACGGAGGCCGGATACCCTTGGAAGCGCCGTCCACCTAGCGCTTAGAGGAAGCAAGCGGGCCGGTAGCTCAGCCTGGTCAGAGCATCGGACTTTTAATCCGAGTGTCCTGGGTTCGAATCCCAGCCGGCTCACCAAACTAGACTCGAACCAGCCAGTTCCCTCTAGGTTGTGTTGACATTTCACTTTAGCCATATGAGAGCAGCGACAAAATGGAGGGACCCGAGGTATCTGTTCGCCAGCTTGTAGAACTGGGAGAAGATACGGCGGAAGGGCCTGATTTTGCCAAATCGGCCACGCTCATGTGTCTTTTTGCTATGACAGCTATTGGTGGGCCTAGGCGACTATAGAGAAGCTACGAGTGTCTTATCGACCGCGCCGCCCAAGCCCATGTGTGCCCGGTTGCAAGTCCGTTACCCTTAGCACTCCGTCGCCCCTGTGCACACCAAATCCAATTCACGTTGTCTTCGAAATTCCTTCGACACTAGGCAAACTGACCTGTCTATCATAGCGGGATATATGTGACTTAGGCGTTAATGTGTGTCAATTGTTTGTAACTTTCTGTGGTCTTTCGCAGAGAAGGACCCGGTGGCTCTGGGTGGTTTTGTATTCTGTCAGGCGAGACAGCAGAAACCAGCGGAACCTGTACTCCAATATAAGCGAACCGTTACGTGGCAGATAGCCTAGGCTTTCCACCCAATGCCGGCCAATGCCGGAAGCAATCCACTCCGTCAGGCTAGCGGTTCTGCATGCTTCTACCTTCTGCCCTTTGGCATTCGGTAGCCGATGCGAGCCTCGGTGAAAATATAGGTGGGATTGCCGGAGTCGTCACCCAGCTTGCGACGGAGCTTGCTAACGATGGTGCGCATGGGTCGCACGTCGTCGTTGGTCTTTTCCCTCCAGAGTCGGTCCAACAGATGCTCGTAAGTCAACACCCGTCCGGCGTTGGCCGAAAGCTCGGCGAGCATCCTGTATTCCATCGCTACCAACTGCACCGAACGACCGGCCAGGGTCACGCTGCGATTGGCGTAGTCAATGGTCAGCTCGCCAAACGTATACGGTTCCGACGGCTCAGAGGCCGCCTGCCGTCGCAGGGCCGCCCTGATCCTCGCCGCCAACTCCGTAGGCGAGAAAGGCTTGACGACATAGTCGACGGCCCCCATGTCGAATGCCCTTGCGATGAGTTCCTCTCGTCCATAGGCGGATAGGAAGATGACCGGCATGTCTGCCTTGTCCAATATGTCCTTCATCAGCTCAATGCCGTCCGTCTCCGGCAGCATCAGATCGAGTAAGACGAGGTGGGGCCTCTCCTCCTCCATGAGGCGGAGCACATCCTCCGGATCACCTGTCACTATAGGAGCGTAGCCCGATTGGGAAAGAATGTCGCGGATGTACTTCAGAGCCTGAGGGTCGTCGTCCACCGCGAGGACGCGCACCAGTTCTTTCTCTTCTTCCCGCTTCTGACGGCGGGAGCGGGTCGCGATTGGTAGGGAGCCGATCGCCGTTCCGCTCACGTGTTCCTCGACCGTTGGAAGTGTGAAGGTGAAGCGTGCGCCGAGTCCCGGACCGTCACTCTCGGCCCAAATGCGTCCCCCGTGCGCCTCCACTATCCCCTTGCAGATGGCCAAGCCCAGTCCGGTGCCACCCCCCTGTTCCTTGGACTGTACCTGGGAGAACTTGCGGAACAAATTCGGCAGGTTCTCCGCCGGGATGCCTCGTCCTTCGTCGGCAACCGAGATCGCGACGTGAACATCCTCTTGCGCGGCGGACACCCTGATGAAAGACGACTCAGAGGAGTGCCGAGCCGCGTTGGACAGTAAGTTACCCAGCACCTGGACGATGCGTCCCCTGTCCGCCATCACCAGGAGAAGGCCCGGATCGATATCTATTGTGAGGTTGCTCCTGCCACCTGAGCTGATGAAGGCGTTTCTGGCCCGGTCCACCAACGCGGCTGGTTCTGCGGGTTCGGGGCTGACCGGAAGGGTTCCGGTTTCAATGCGAGCCACGTCCAGCAGGTCGGAGACCAAGTCGTTCATGTTGTCGGCCTGGTCTTCGATAATCCTGAAGAACTGACGGACCACTGCGGGGTCAATATCCACTGCGGAACCCAGCACGGTAGCGGCGGAACCCTTGATGGAGGTGAGGGGACCCCTCAGCTCGTGGCTGACCATTGCCAGAAACTCGGCCCGCAGCCGCTCCAGTTCTTCAACTGCCTCCATATCCTGCAGGGTTACGACTAACGACTCGACTAAGCCCTCATCGGAGAGGATCGGAGTCGCATTGACGATGGTGGTGACACTCCGTCCGTCGGGGACCCGTATGACGATCTCCTCGGCCCGCAACGTCTCTCCGGCCCTCAGAAGCTCGGCCATCGGGAACTCACGCAGCGAGACCTCCTGCCCATCGCCGCGCTTGAAGGTTAGTACATCGAGGAGCATTTCAGGCGACTGATCGGGATTGCGGAGGATATCGCCAATTCTTCGAGCCTCTCGGTTGAAGGATTTGAGCGCCCCCGTTCTGGCGTTGAAGACCACAACACCCACCGGCGAGGTCTCTATCAATGTCTCCAGGTCGGCCCGGGCGCGCTGCTCCTCCCTATGCCTGCGCGCGTTGGCGATGGCCGTCGCTGCCTGGGAGGCAAAAAGCACCAGCGTCTCCTCATCCTCCTGGGTAAACTCTTGCCTGCGCTCCTTCTCGGCAAGGTAGATAGTGCCGACTCGCTTGCCCAGGTGAAGGACGGGCGAGGCCAAAAAGGATACCTCCGGGCTGACCTCAACCGGAGGACTCAGATCCGGAAGGCCCAGCGACCTGATGTGACCGAGCAAGTCCGGGATCCGCAGGGGACCGGGAATCTTGCCCAGATACTCGAAGTGTCTCGGCCAACCCGGCAGCTCCCAGAGCTTTGCCGCCTCGCCTGCGGTCATACCGGAAGAGAGGAAGTCCTCTGCGCTTCCATCGTCGTCTTGCAAGGTGATCACTCCATACCTGGCTCCCGTGAGGGATCGCGCAGAATCGAGCACCCCCTGCAATACGGAGTTGAAGTCGAGGTCTTCGGAGATTCGCAGACTGGCCTCGCTAAGGCGTGCGAGGCGGTCGCGCAGGACTTCATTCTCCCGCATCAGTTCTTCATGCCGCTTCATCTCTTCACCTCGTGTGGACTGTGGGTACCCCGGATGCAACCACTCCAGATGACCGACAGGACTCGGGACCATCAGGCGCAATTTTATCCGTTTGGACAAAAGGTTACAAGAAGTCACTGAAAAGCTGAGGCAAGGTTACTGCAAAGTTACACGTGTGGTGTATAGTGGGCTTAATGGTTGCCCCCGCAATGCAAGCTTGTTTCAAGACACTTAAATCTACAGGGTGCATGGTGCATTTCGTGTCGCGACCCCATTCACTCTCAGAAGTGTGGCGGATTCATTTGCCGGAAGGGTGGTCAAGGTGAGGAGCCATGTTTGAGGTCGGGATCGCGTTGGTTTCACTGGCGATCTTCTTTCTGGCTATCTATGCCTTATTCAGACGCATGTAACCACAGAGAATCAATCGGGGTGTCGGCCGGTCGTGCCAGCGGCGAGGACATGCGCCGTTTCTCTCACCTGCCGACAAGCAATCCGGCGCTTATGGCACTCCTGCGCCGGCCCCGGTCTCCGCGCCATCGGAGCCGTAGAGGTCGAAGGGTCGTGAGGTTCACCCTGCCCGACTGCATCATCTCTTCATGTGGAATGGAGTCCAGAGCCCTCGGCACTCCCATCCATGACCACTGACAAGATTTGGCGCCAACAGCCACAGTGTTGCGTTTGCCGACGAGAGGTTACAAAACATCATAAATGTTGTCCGTATAGTAATATTTAGGTCACACACCTGCCATTTATCTGTTGTACAATGAGCTTTTGTCGTTATGTTCAAGGGAACAACATGGATGGTGCCGGATCGGTAGCAACCTGATTTAGGAATTTCAATGCCTGCTGGCATCCATTAGGAATATGGCGTGACGTAATGGGTGAGTAACAGGGAGATATTTCTTGCCAATAAGGTTAACCGTCAGAATTGGCAACCGATTCTCCGGGCCGGAGGATTCGGAGGAGAAGACGCTCTGCTGTTAAATCGCCCACTTGCACGAAATCACCGCAGATATTTGCCTCTTTCCATGATTTTGACATCTCAGTTTCTGTCTCCGTGTTAATTTCAACAGATTCATACTACCCAAACTGAATTGGGAGAATATGACAGATACGCATGTAACGGATCAGAGGCCGGCGATGCCCGACTACACGATGGGTTTCAGCCAAGAGTTTCTTCAGTCCCTCAGGCGATATACGGCAGAGGCCAGCGCCGCGTATCTGCTTCCACACCTCAGACCCGGCCTTCGCATTATCGACTTCGGCTGCGGGCCGGGCACTATATCGGTCGGTCTGGCCAAGGCCGTAGCGCCGGGCGAGTTGCACGGCATCGACATGGAAGAGTCCCAGATTGAGTTAGCGAGGGCCGTGGCCGAGGCGGGTGGACAGGAGAACGCGACATTCCACGTAGGCGAATTGACAGATCTTCCCTTCGAAGACGGCTTTTTCGACGTCGCTCACTGCCATAACGTTCTCATGCACGTTCCGGACACCTCCGCCGTGCTCGCGGAGGTGAAGCGCGTCCTGAAGCCCGGCGGCCTCATAGCCTGCCGTGAAATGATTTGCGAGTCGAGTTTCACGCATCCCGACTTCGGCGTCAGTAGAAAAGCCTGGGACATGTTCGAAGACCTTCTGGCGGCTGACGATGGGCATCCGCAGATGGGTAAAGACTTGAAGAACCACGTCCTCGATGCCGGGTTTGCCAACCCCCGGATAACCGCTTCTTTCGACGTCTACAGTACTCCGAAAGACATTCTCTTCATATACGGCTTGGCCAATATGTGGTTCCTGTCGCCCGAGATCACAGAGGCGGCCATAAAGTACGGGGCCGCAACCGAAGAGTTGTGCAACGCCATAGCCGTAGCCTACGACAGGTGGAAGGAGCACCCCGGCGCGCTCTGCGCCGTCGCATTCGGCGAAGCCGTAGCGAACAAGCCGTTACCCTGACCGGCATAGCACGGCGGCGAGACTTCTTGCCCGGTGACGGAGAAAAATTTTCCTTTGCTCAATATAGAGAACTGCCAGAACCGGCAACCGTTTCACGCTGGCGGTGGAAGCGGAGATGCCACCCGCCACCCGTTTTTCGATCCGCAAAATCCTGAAGCTGCGGATTGCTGACTCATTGGTGACAGTGGAGCGAATATGACAATGACTCACGAGATATCGGCGACGCCCGACTACACGATGGGCTTCAGTGAAGAGCTTCTTCAGTCCCTCAGGCGACAAACGGCCGAGGCCAGCGCCGCTCATCTACTCCCACACCTCAGACCGGGCCATCGCGTTCTCGACTTCGGCTGCGGGCCGGGCACCATATCGGTTGGTCTGGCCAAGGCCGTAGCGCCCGGCGAGCTGCACGGCATCGACATGGAGGAGTCCCAGATTGAGCTGGCTCGATCCGTGGCCGAGGCGGGCGGACGGGACAACGCGACATTCCACGTTGGCGACGTGACCGACCTTCCCTTCGAAGACGGCTTTTTCGACGTCGCTCACTGCCGCAACGTTCTCATGCATGTCCCTGACACTGCCGCGGTGCTTGCCGAGGTGAAGCGCGTCCTGAAGCCGGGAGGTATCATCGGCTGCCGTGAAATGATATGTGCGTCGAGCTTCACCCATCCCGACTTCGACGTCATGGGAAAATCATGGGACATGTTCCAAGACCTTGTGGCGGCTGACGACGGGCATCCGCAGATGGGCAAAGAGTTGAAGGGCCACTTCCTCGATGCCGGGTTCGCCAACCCCCGGATAACTGCTTCTTTCGATATCTACAGCGCGCCCGAAGACGTTCTCTTCCTCTTCGGCTTTGCCAGTAAGTGGTTACTGTCGCCAGAGATCACCGAGGCGGCCATAAAGTACGGGGCCGCGACCGAAGATCTGAGGAACGCTATAAGGGTCGCCTATAATAGGTGGAAGGAACACCCCGGCGCGCTCTGCGGCGTCGCATTCGGCGAAGCAGTAGCAAACAAGCCCTGACCGCGCCGACAACCGGGAGAGTCCGGGCCTGCGAGACCAATGCCTGACAGGTCTTCCTCGCCTCTTCCGAAACCTGCGTGGCGTTCCGCGTACGGAGTTGGGTTCCCCCTTCACCGCAGCCTTGCGAACGTCAACCTCTCCAAAGGCGTCCAGTGAATGCGCCCCTGGGTTATTCGGGCCACTGCGTGACGGCGTGGTTGGCGACTATTCTGGAGGTGACGGACGCGAAGACGCGCATCTCCTCCTCTCCGATGCCTTCCGTGAGCATGGCGTAGTAGCGCTGCATGTTTTGGGAGATCCCGGAAGTGAGTTCCATCCCCTTTTCAGTCAGCCTGAGCATCACGATGCGCCGGTCCGTACGCAGGCGCCGCCTACGCAGAAAGCCCTTGTCAACCAGCCCTGTGACTACACGGCTTATGCGGGAACCGTCGACCGGCAGAACCTGAGCAAGTTGGGTAGCTGTGCATTCCCCTTCCAGGCAATGCCAGAGGAGGCTGTACTCCAAACCGGTGATGCCGTGGGGCGCCACCTCTCGCGCCATTGCCTTGTCAAGCGCGTTGAACAGATCGGCTATAAATGTCCCCAAGTTGGTCGTCGGGTCTTCGGTCCAGCGGTCAAGGCTCTGCTGCCACTGTTGTTGCGGGTCTGTCATTCTTTAGATCTGCGAGAGCGGTGTGGGAGTAGTATAGAGTATTGAGCCCATCGACTCTATAGGGAATTCCAACCGATTATTCTCGAATCGAATGGACGCCGTGCGTTGGCGTTCCTCGTCGATCCTCAGTATCCCACGTACAAAACGTTCACAGTTTTGCAGAATACGTTCATGGTTCTGCAAGGTGCGTAATGAGGCAGCAACCATGGGTCCGTACCATCATTGTCCGCAAACAACGGGCGGGGACGACCAATGAGGACCACAATGCCCGCGCCTGCTCCTGTTGAAGATGCGTCCCGACTCGCTGCACGTCCATCCAGCCGGTTTTCTTCAATCCGTTCAAGCGGACGTGCTTCATCCCTCCTCACGCACGAGCGCCGTTCAGCGCTAACCCCTATCCCCCGAGAGGGCGTCGAAAAAGACTTCATTCGCCCTGAGCCTGTCGATGGGTCGAAGTGTCTTTCATGCTTCGACAAGCTCACCACAAACGGCTCCCGACGTCCCATTAGACACCCGCTAAGACCACGGAGTTGCCGAACTCGGTTTCTACAACCCCCGCGGCTTCCGCGATGCCCTTGAGTGGTGCTCCGGCACCTCGATGAGTGCAGATCGCATTCTCGGTTACTTCGCCATTCTGTTCGAGAACGGCGAATCCATAGCTCTCGAGCTCTGTGCGCAGATTGTCAGGAGTCCGATAACGACGCCGATGGATGTACCAGACTCCGTTGACGAGAATCGTCCCTTCGTATTCTTCCGGGCCGCCATCCGGCCTTAGAGGATCGTCACAAAATCGGTTGTAGCAGGTCTCAGTGTCGCCGTCCCAAAGATCGCTGCCATCGAACGCTGTGAACACCTTTCCGGTGAGTCCATCTACAACTCGCATTTCAGGATTTTCTCGATGTGGTTCGAAGACGGAACAACTCATCAGAAAGTAGCCGCGCGGGGCGAGGCGAGCCTTGACGCCCGAAAACATGGCGGCCCGATCTTCGTCCGTCACGATGCCTTGAGAACAGTAGCTGTCGATGATGAGTTCGTACGGCTTGCTTTGACGGGGCAGGTCGCACACGTCCATCACTTCATATTCGATGTCCAGACCCCGTTCTGCAGCGATCTCCCTGGCTTTGTCGATGGCATCAGGAATCACATCAATTCCATGCACTTGGAAACCTAACTCAGCCAAGAAACAAGCCCCGGAGCCGGTCCCGCACCCCAGTTCCATGACTCGCGCACCCGCTTTCACATCCAGGCGTGGCAGCGTCTCAGCCAGAAACCTCTTGGAGGAGAAGTCGCTGAAGTTGGAGGCGCCATAGAGTTCGCCCCTCGACATCAGTCCCTTGGCCTTCATCATGGCGTAGTCCGCCAGATGCTCGTGAAGGAAGTACCTTTGCTTCACTACTCACGACCCCTGCCCAACCATCTGGGCCGACACAAGCTGGGTGTAGAGTCCTCCGAGGTCGAGGAGCTGCCGGTGCGTCCCCTGCTCCACCACCCGGCCCTCATCGAGCACGAGGATGTTGTCGGCCTCACGAATGGTCGAGAGCCTGTGCGCGATCACGACGGTCGTCCTGCCCTTCATCAGTCGTGTGAGAGCGTCGCGAACGGTCGCCTCGCTGATGGCGTCCAGATGCGAGGTCGCCTCGTCGAGGATCAACACCGGCGCGTTCTTGAGGATGGCGCGCGCGATTGCGATTCGCTGCCTCTGCCCGCCCGAAAGCTGCATTCCTCTCTCTCCGACCCGGGTGTCGTAGCTGTCCGGGAAGGACTCGATGAACTCAACGGCGTTCGCCTGCCTCGCGGCTTCCTCAACTTCGGAGTCGGTAGCGTTCTGGCGTCCGAGCCGGATGTTCTCGCGCACAGTGTCGTTGAACAGGTAGGTGTCCTGCGCGACGAGCGCCATCCGTCCGCGCAGGTCGTCGAGCACGAACTCGACCAGAGAGTGGTCGTCCAGTGTAACACTCCCCTCGGCGGGGTCCCAGAAGCGCATCATCAGGTAGGCGCTCGTGGTCTTTCCCGCGCCGGAGCGACCCACGATGGCAACGGTCTCACCCGACCCGATCTTGAACGATGCGTCGGCCAGAGCCTGCGGATCGCCCTCGGAGTACGCAAATTCCACTCCCTGAAACTCGACAGAGGGGGTTGCAGAGAGACCTTCACCCTCCTCTTCTGCAACGCCGGGGCCGTCTTGTACCGGGACGGCTTCGTCGTGGATCGCAAGTATGCGGCGGGACGCGGCAAGCGTCTCCATCATCTGCTTCATGGTGCGGGCCAGCTCCATCACGGGACTGAACGCCGCCAGCGCCAACACGCTCACCAGAGGCAGATGTTCGCGGGCGACTTGCCCGTCGTACACGAGCCATGCGCCCATGGTCAGGACTGCCAGTCCGCCGAGTCCCATCATGGCCTCCATGAAGCCTATCTGGAACGCCTGCGACCTTTGGAACCTGACCAGATGACCGGCATAGCCCCAGCCTTTCTCGGTAAGCTCCTCGTTGCGGTCGTCCCCGCGCCCGAACGCCGAAATCTCCCGCATCCCCTGAATGCTATCGACCATGTAGGCGTGAATGTCCCCCATGCGACCACGAATCTGGTCGCCGAGCCGCTCGATGCGCGTGTTGGCGAAGTACGGGCTGACGGCCACGGCTACGAGGAACGGCGCGAGCACGACAGCGACAGGCCACGCCAACACGGCCAAAGCCACCAGCAGCCCGCCCGGAATCAGGACCGCCACGATCATCGGCGAGATCGCGTGGCCGAAGAAGTACTCGACCGTCTCCGCGTCTCCCCCGACGACGCTGACAAAGTCACCCGATCGACGCCGCACCATGTACGCGGGAGCGAGGGGCTCCAGCTTGTTGTACAGGTCGATCCGCATCCTCGCCAACAGCCGGTATGCCATATCGTGCGCCTGCCACGTCTCCAGGTAGAAGAGAAGGGCAGAGAGCGGCGCGAAGACGCACACGAGCACCAGCAGCGTCGTTATGGGTTCGTCGCGGAATACCGCTCCGACCAGGAGCGCGCTGAAAGCGCCGAGGACGATTACGGAACCGTGGTGGAGCATCCCCAACGCCAGGGTTATGAGGAATTGGAACTTGACCGGCCGGACCAGCCCAAACAGCCGCAGCCAGACGGTCAGGGACCGAATGTTGACTTCCTGGCCCTCATCCGTGTGGTCGGACGATGCAGAATGATGGTGACCGTGGCCGGAAGACAGATGCGAAAGATCGGGGGCATGATCCACCGAGACGCGCGGTCGGGCCAGTTCCACGCCTGCGGGGGCGGCCTCTTCAATTCCCATCTGAGTCTGCTGGCGCATCAGGCCTGCATACGTGCCATCGGCCTCGATGAGCTCGGCGTGAGTCCCGATCTCCACGGCGCGGCCCTCGTCGAGCACGAGGATGCGGTCCGCGTTTATCACGCTTGAAAGACGGTGAGCGATGACGAGCGTCGTTCTGTTCTCCATCAGACGGTCGAGCGCACTCTGGATGGCGGACTCGTTCTCGGCGTCCACGCTGGAAAGCGCCTCATCCAGCAGCAGGATCGGGGCGTCCTTTAGCAATGCCCTGGCGATCGCCAGCCGCTGGCGCTGGCCCCCCGACAGTCGGACGGCGCGCTCGCCGACAACCGTGTCATAGCCATGCGGCAGGTGCGAAATAAACTCGTGGGCGTTCGCCGCGCGGGCGGCTTCCTCCAGATCGTTCTGCGTCGCGTCCGGCTTTCCGAAACGCAGATTGTCGGCGACCGTCCCATGGAACAGGTAAGTGTCCTGTGTGACGACCGATATATTGTCCCTGACCGTGCTGAGCGGGAGATCACGAAGATCATGACCGTCCAGTCTTATCGATCCTACCTGGGGATCGTAGAACCGGTACATGAGCCAGACCAAGGTCGACTTCCCCGCGCCGCTGGCTCCGACCACGCCGAGCGTCTCACCTTCGCGCAGCTCGAACGACACGTCCTGCAGCGCCGGTCTGTGCCCTCCGTCATACCCGAACGTGACGCCTTCGAACGAGACTCTCGGCCTGATTTCCGACGACTGCCCGTTTCCGTCCGGCGCCGGATCGACGACCGAGGCCGGCTCGTCCATGATTTCGAAGACGCTCTGCGCCGACGAGAGCACGGCCATTCCCTGATGGTAGAGGTTGGTGAGCTCTCGCATTGGTCTGAAAACCTCGACCCCGAGCATCAGCACGATCAGCAGAGGACGCAGCTCCATCTCGCCGCTGCTGACGCGGGCCGCGCCCACCGCAAGAGCAACGGCAGCGCCCGTGGCCATGAAGAAGATGGACGTGCCGCTCGTCGCGCTGTTGGCGGCGACGACGCCCATCGTGCTGCGGTAGAGGCGATGTGCGCGCTCGGCCAGGGCCAGTCCACGGCTCCGGCTCTGCCCGAACGCCTTGAGCGTCGATAGGCCCTGAACGCTGTCCAGGAAGTCCGCGCCCAGCTCCCCATAGGCCTTACGCCGCCCGAAGCTGGTGTCCCGGTTCCAACGGTAGAACATGGCGGGAACGGCCAGCGTGAGGAAGGCGAACACGAGGAAGATGAGCGCTATGTACACATCGAGCGTCACCATGTACGCGAAGATCGCCAACGGCGCGATGGCCGACACAATGATTTGCGACAGGTACTGTCCGAAGAACGTCTCCAGACGCTCGATGCCTTCGACGAGCGTGAGGACTACGTCGCCCGTCCTATTCCTGTCGAAGTAACCCGGCCCAAGGTCGAGGGCATGGTCATATACGTCTCGACGCAACCCGATCTTGACGATGTTCGCGGTGTGATGACTGACGGAATTCTGCCAATACTGAAAGAGGCTCCGCGCCACTATCAGGGCCGTGATGGCAGACAGAGATAGCGCCAGCTCCGAGAAGCTCGACTCTCCCGTCAGGACCCGGTAGATCACGACGCCGGAGATGGCAAGCCGGGCAACGCCAGCCCCCACTGCGATCAGGCCAAGCGCCGCCGCAAAGAGTATTCGAAGCCTTACGCCGCGAGTCAGTCCGAATAGCCGCCGGTCGAAGTACATTCTTCAACTCCTGAAAGTCACGGAGAGTCACTTTAGCAGGATGGTGGGAAAACCATAAGGCCACGCATGCGACCGGGGACTGTTTCTATACTCCTCGAAACAGTCCTAGAGGATGTGGTCACTTGACCAGACGACGGTGCAGGAGGACCGCGGCTATGGGGAACAGCACGGCGGTTATGGCGAGTACGTAGAGAGCGGAGAACAGGTGGGTAAGCATCAAGTCACCGGTTACGAATCCTCGCGCGAGATGCACTGCGGGCGTCAGGGGGGCGGCCCAAGCTATCGGCTCTACCCAATCCGGCAGTACGGATATGGGGAAGAACGCTCCGCTGAAGAAATAGAGGGGCGTCGCCACCACAGTAAAGGTGAGGGACAGGATGTGGACGTTCGGCGACAGCGCGGCGAATATGAGACCCAACGCGCCGAACTGCATACCGATCAGTGCGGCGGCAAGCAGGACTCCTACGCCGGAAATGGTGTCTATCCAGCCCAATAGCGCCGCCACCGCGCCTATGCAAAAGCCCGTGAGGACCGCCCTGCTCATGGCCCAGGATATGTCGCCCATGGCGAGCTCTCTCGTGCTTACCGGAGCGGTCATGGTCGTCTCATACATCCCCTTCTGAATGCGGAAGAAGGCCCCCCACGAGCACTCGAAGATCGCGTGGAACATGGCGGAGCCGGCAATGATGCCTGGGGTAACGAACTGGGCGTACGGCAGTCCGTCGACGTCGTCTACCAGAGCTCCTATGCCGAGACCTATGGCCATCAGGGCGACGAATGGCTCAACGAAGTACCAGGTAATGGAAGGCAGCCAAGTGTGCTTTAGGACCAGGGCGTGGCGGAACCAAATCCCCGCGATGCTGCGCAGTCTGACACCGGCGAAATACGGACTGTGTAAAGCGACCATCACTCGTCCGTCAGCTTCCTGCCCGCCATGGACAGGAATACGTCCTCAAGGTTGGAAGGACGGTAAGAGACCCGCACCCCTTCGAGTCCGGACAGGTCGGGGCGATCTCCGTTGTGGGCCGATACGGTGATAACCGCGCCGGCCTGTCGATAATCGAACCCGGCCTTGTCGATCCAGTTCACCACGTCTTGACGCGCTCCGTTGGACACACGAACCTGGGCCACCTCCGACCCGGCGTGCCGGATGACCAACTCGTCCGGCGCTCCCTCGGTGAGTATCTTCCCGTGGTGCATGATGGCGAGCCGGTCGCACAGGGCCGCGGCTTCATCCATGTAGTGAGTGGACATCAGTACCGTCACACCGGCCTGCTTCATGGTCTCCAGTTCCTGCCACACGCCGTTGCGGCCCTGAGGGTCAAGGCCGGTTGTAGGCTCGTCGAGCACGATCACCTGAGGCTGGGCCATGAATGCCCTGGCTATCGCGAGACGTCTCTTCATCCCGCCGGAAAGGTTGTCGATCTCCTCCTTCGCCTTGTCGGTGAGGTCGAAGTACATCAGGACGGCGTCCGCTCTTTTTTCCGCCTGCGCACGCGAGAGCCCGGTGATGAAACCGTAGGTAATGAGGTTGTCTCTAGCATTCAGATCGGTATCGAGACCGTCCTGCTGGGTTACGACGCCAAGTACGTTGCGGACTTCTCTACCCTGCCTTGACACGTCGATGCCCGCCACAGCCAGTTCTCCACCAGTAAGAGGGGACAGACCGCTCACCATGCGCATGGTGGTGGTCTTGCCCGCGCCGTTCGGGCCTAACAGCCCATAGGTCTCACCCCGGCGAACCTCAAAGGAGACGCCGTCCACTGCAAGGACGTCTCCAAATCGCTTTGTTATGCTCGATGCGCGGATAACAATCCCGTCACTCTGGCCGTTCACGTCCGCTCCCATATCAGTCTATTCAGACCCTGTGCTTCAGTCGATGGGTTCTTCGTTGCTTCATATGACAACCCACTATGCCATAAATGCCTTGCGCAAAGAATTCCTCATCGGATCTTGCAATAGCCCCAACAAAGCAATATACACCATAATGGCAGGTCAACATACAATTTATCGTGCCGTGTAACCGTTCAGAATTGACGAGAGGAACACCCTCCACCCCTATGGATACCCGCTTTCGGAGACCTTTGCGTAACCTCCAGGTATTGCCTTGGGGCCGCGAAGTTCACCCCCATCCTAACCTTCCCCATCAAGGGGCTGACAGGGGTGGGTATTCAGCTATTGCCCCACTTTGAAAGCAAGCCTGCCACTGTCATTCTGAATGCAGCGAAGCGGAGTGAAGAATCTAAAATGCCCTTCCTAAGGCAGCGCCGACATGGAGAATTCCTATCCTGTCGGCGAGGATGCGGATGGCGCGCCGACTAACCCGTCTTGCAGTGATGGATTTTAGATTCCTCGCTACGCTCGGAATGACAGTGAGACGGAGCCAGATCGTAGCTGCAACCCCGTTTTACCTACCCCTGTCACCGCATCAAGGGGGAAGGGATTTCCAAGCTCCCATCAGGGGTTACTCAAAGGTCTCCCCCGTATCGTGGTACGGGGTAGGCTTTTCGCGGGTAGGACGGTGGTTGTGTGTACCGAGCGCTCTCACGAAGCCCGAACCATTGCGGCGCCATGTGTTGGATAGTCCTATGGGCCGTGGGGTGTCGCGGGCGATCCGCAGTCCAGCGACCGCCGCTTACGTTCCGTGGCAGATAGCTCTACAGAGCCTGACGGGTGACATCCTGATCGGGCTTCACCATTTGGTAGCCGACACGATGCTTGGTGAATATGTACCTGGGGCTCTTCACGTCGTCGCCCAGCTTTCGGCGGAGGGACTTGATGAACGCACGCAAGACCTGTGAATTGCCGGGGCTCCTAACACCCCAGACTCGATCCAGAAGCTGCTCGTGAGACAGCACCCGTCCGGCGTTGATAGACAGCTCGAAGACCAGCCTGTACTCGGTGGCGGTCAGGTACACCGGGCGTCCCGCCACCGTAACGCCTCGTTCAGCGTAGTTGATTTCTATATCGCCGTGCACGTAGGGTTCGTGGGTCTGGGTGTTGCCGTACAGCTCTTTTCTGTTCAGGGCTGCCGAGATTCTCGCCATGAGTTCGTTTGGTGAAAAGGGCTTGACGATGTAGTCGACGGCTCCCAGGTTAAAAGCCTGTGTAATAGTTTGATCCCTGCCATATCCGGACAGAAGGATTATTGGCGCATCGGTGATTTCCGAGATGCTCTTCATCACCTCGAAGTCCGCATCGCCCGCCAGCGCCAAGTCCAGTAAGACCAGGCACGGCCTTCCTTCTTGAATAAGGCGACGCACCTCTTCCGTATTCCCCGTCACCATGGGGAAATAGCCCTCTGCCAAGAGACCGTCGTGAACATACCTCTGCATCTGGGAGTCGTCGGTGACCGCGAGAACGGCTTCCTGCTCACTAGGCGTCTCCCTCCTGAGAACAGGAAGCTGAGGAGAAACTGCGAGGGTCTCTTCCTCACAGACAGCCGGAAGGGTAAAGGTGATCTGTGTACCGAATCCCGGTCCGGCACTCTCCGCGGAAATATGGCCTCCGTGCGCCTCGACTATTCCCCTGCAGACCGCAAGGCCCAGGCCTGCCCCTTCGGACTCGGTTTTTCCTTCTTCGTGATCGATCCACGCAAACTTCCTAAACAGGTGAGGCAGGTGTTCGGCAGATACGCCTCTACCCTCGTCCGAAACGGTGACCGCGACGCGAGGGCCTTCCCGTGAGGCCGTCACTCTAACGGTAGACGCCTCGTGTGAGTATTTAGAGGCATTGGCAAGGAGGTTGTTCAAGACCTGGAGGATACGCTGTCTGTCCGCCATTACCGTGGGCAGATCGGGCGGAAGATCGACAACAACCTGGTTCTTGGCTTCGCCGCTCAGGAAGGTATTTCTCGCCTCGACGGCCATATCCGCCATGATCGTAGGTCTGGAATCGATCGAGAACGTCCCGGCCTCGATCTGCGTCACGTCTCGAAGGTTATTCATAAGGTCTCGGATATGATCCGTCTGCTCATCAATAATTCGGAAGAACTGGTGAGTCTCGGCGGGGTCGAGCGTAGAAGGTGATCCAAGGACGGTGGCCGTCGAACCCTTGATTGTGGTCAGCGGCGTCCGCAGTTCCTGGCTCACGGCTCCGAGGACTTCGGTTCGCAGCCGTTCGAGTTCCTGCAGGGGCGTTAGATCTTGCATAGTCACGACAACGGAGACGATCTCTCTCTCGTCCGAGTAGATCGGTCTGGCATTTACGAGAGCGGTTACCGATGGGCCGTCGGGCAGGGAGATGACCACTTCCTCTGCACGCACCGTTTCGCCGCTTCTCAATACCCGGTCGAGTGTCGACTCGGCAAGGCAAACTTCGCGTCCATCCGCACGTCGGCAGGTCATCACCTTAAGGAGGTGATCGGGAGAGGCGCTCTGCACATTTACGCTGCAGATCATTCGTCTCGTCTCCTCGTTGATCGACAAGACTTCACCGGTCTTGGCGTCCAGTACGAAAACACCAATGGGGGAGGAATCGAGCAGGGCCTGGAGATCGGACTTGGCACGTTGCTCGGCTCTATACTTGAGGGCGTTGGAGATGGCCATCGCCGCCTGAGAGGCGAACATAACGATGGCATCTTCGTCTTCGAGTGTGAATTCCTGGCCACCCTCTTTTTCCGTGAGATAAATACACCCGAAAAGCTCATCTTGATGACGAATAGGCATTCCGAGAAAGGTCTTCATCTCAGGGTGATTCTCCGGGAAACCCGTCGACGCAGGATGACTTGCCAAGTCCCGAAGTCTTACCGGCTTTTGGACATCCCGCAGATGCCCGAGGAGCCCGACAGCATTGGGCCAACTCCCAATCAACTGTTGCTCTTCATAACCAATGCCGAAAGCAAGGAATCTTCCCACACTTTCGTCGTCATTGAAAACCAGAAGCGCGCCGTATCGTGCGTCGGTCAACGAGCATGCGCCATCAATTACCGCCTGCAGAGTAGTGTCTAAATCCAGGCTGGCGGTGATGCGAAGACTGGCGTCACTCAGCTTAGAGAGGCGGTCTCGCAACTCGTCCTTCTCGTGTTCGGTCTTCCCGGCTTCCGGCAATTCAACACCCATTTAGCTCAAACCGGTTAGCGGCGGTCCCATCCTGCGTCTTCCCTGCCCCAAGCCCGTCACCCTAAAGTCGCCATCGAAATTCGCTTACTACTTGCCACTGATGAGCAATGTGCGGCGTTCACTTCCAGGCGCTACAGCTTCCGGCCAATCTCCCTGTGAGTTCGGCAAGGTTAAAAGACAATTAGTAGATGACTGCAGACCTAGGAATGATACTTCCTGCCATTGTCAATTCCGCATTATTTCGACGTGAGACTCAATATCATGGCTGGATAATAGGGGAGGTGTCAAGCTGAAAAAGTGAACCAGTCTTTGGGGCTAGAACCCAGCGTAACTATGCCATCAGACCTAATCGGCAACCGTGAGTATGAACTCCGGTCGTTAATAGAGCAACTTGAGTTTCTACACTTAGCGCCACTCTGTATCGATCTGTGACATTTTCCTTGTTTTTGTAAAGTTATGCGATGCACAATAATTGGCTTCCTGACTCCTGTCCGCTGTGGTTGAAGTGACAAGCTTCGGAGAGAGGCGATAACCTTGGGGAAACGAAAGGTGCGATGGCCCGGGGGACCATCGCACCTTGGGTTTCAGTCGCGCTCCTTAGGGGAGCCTATGCAGTCGGTCACTCGATTCGGATTTCCTGGAGCTTCGGAACGACCATGGGGGTCAGGCGGTAGCCCTTCAGGTACGGCTTGACGAGGGCGTACTGCTCGCCCGTGAACCACGTGGGCACCCATGCCGCGTCGTCGACGATCATCTGCTCGGCCTGGTTGTAGAGGGAGACCCTCTCGCTCACGTCCTGGATGGTGCGGGCCTTTTCGAGTATTTTGTCAACCTCCGGGTTGGAGTAGCTGCCGTGGTTCATCCCGCTCTCGGTATGGAAGAGGATGTCGAGGAAGTCCTGCGGGTCGGGATAGTCGGCGGACCAGCCGAGTCCGGCATAGGCCTGGAACTTCTTGTCGTCGAGGTCCTCGAGGTAGGTCGCCCACTCAACCTGCTGGATCTCGACCTCCACGCCTAGCTCCTGCTTCCACATCTCGATGATGACCTCAAGGTCGAGCCCGATGGTGCCGCCAGTGCCGGGCACCGTTACGACGATGCGGGGTCGGGTGTCAGCGTCGGCGTACTCCGACTGCGCGAGATACTCCCTCGCGAGGTCGGGGTCGAAATGCAGGCCCTTGATGTCGGTCGTGTAGCCGGGGAATCCGGGCGGCAGGATGGAGTAGGCGGGCTTCACCAGCTCAGCCAGCACCTCATCGGCGATCAGCTCCTTGTCGATGGCGTGGTTGAGCGCCTTGCGGAAGTTGGCGTCGTCGAAGGGCGGCTGCGAGGCGTTCATGCCGATGTAAGAGACCGAGAAGCCCGGCGGGGCCACGACGAGCTCCGCATTCAGGGGCTCTTCGGGATTGAGGACGCGCTCGAGGTCGAAGAGGCCGACGCCGGTAACGTCGATCTCGTCGTTCTCGTACATGGCCATGGCCTGGCCGCCGGCGAGGTTCATGTTGATAGCGTCCACGTCCGGGCGCGGCTCTCGATAGTAGTCGTCGAACCGCTTGAGGACGATCCGTTCGCCGATCCTGTACTCATCGAGCTTGAAAGGCCCCGTGCCTACGGCGTTGTCGACCCACCAGTTCCGCCCGCCGCTCTCGACGGTCTCCTGGTGCAGGACGAACGCGGTCGGATAGCTAAGCTTGGCGAGGAAGTAGGCCTTGGGCGCGTCGATGGTGACCTGGAGCGTGCGCTCGTCGATGACCTGCACACCCTCAATCGACTCGGCGTTGCCCTCGATATAGTCCTCCGCGCCGATGATGTCGTTGAGATACGTATCAGCGAGGTGCGAGGCGAGTTCCGGCGAGGCGGCCCGCTCTATCGACCATTTGAAGTCGTGGGCGGTCACCTTCTCGCCGTTGTGGAAGGTCGCGTTGTCGCGGAGCGTGAACGTGTAGACGGTGCCGGTATCGTCGACCTGCCACTCCTGCGCGATGTCGGGCACGAGCGCGAGGTCCGTATTGATGGTCACGAGACCGCTGAATATCTCGACCACGATGCCCGCGGAGGTGGTGTCGCCAGTCAGGTGAGGGTCGAGAGTGGGCGGGTCGGCCCAGAGCCTGCGAAATACACCGCCCCCGGGAGGAGTCTGCTCCTCCGTCTCGATCACTACCTTGGCCGTGTCATCTTCTCCGGGGCTCTCGGTGGAGGCTTCGGCGTCAGTGGTCTTGGCGGTTGTTTCGGGAGCGGCCTCACTCTCGGTTGTGGACTGAGCCTGACCCGCCGTATCAGGTTCGTCTTCGGAATCTCCCCCGCACGCGACCAGAGCAACGGTCGCAATCAGGAGGAAGAGAAGGGGAAGTAGTTTCTTCATCGAACGCACCTCGTTGGTGTTTTTGTGTCGGGACAAACTTTATAACGCAAGCAGATGGAAAACGGTTGGGATTTCATTTTTGGAGAAAGTATTTCGTATTGCGTTGAGACAGTTGAGTAGGCCGGAGGGAAGTGGCTCAAAGTTCGGTTCCAAATATGGAATACGCAACGCTTTCTACTTTCCTCCGAGCGTGGTCGCCAGATAGGCGTCTATAAACCCACCGATTTCGCCGTCGAGGACTCCGTCGGTGTCGGAGGTTTCGTAGCTCGTCCGGTGGTCTTTGACCATCTTATAGGGATGCAGCACATAGCTCCTTATCTGGTTGCCCCACTCCGCGGATACGTGCTCGCCCCTGATCTTTGCCATTTCCCTGGCCCGTTCCTCCATCTCCCTCTCCATGAGCCTGGCGGCGAGGATGTTCATGGCGATGTTGCGGTTTTGGTAGAGCGAGCGCTCGTTCTGGCAGCTCGCCTTTATGCCGGTCGGGACGTGGGTGATTCTAACGGCAGTCGAGTTCTTCTGCACACTCTGCCCGCCCGCGCCACCGGCTTTGAAGGTCTCGATCTTCAGGTCGGCGGGGTCGATCTCGATGTCGACGCCCTCCTCGACCTGCGGCAACACCTCGGCAAGGGCGAACGACGTGTGGCGGGCGTGGTCAGAATCGAAGGGAGACAGTCGCACGAGGCGATGGACTCCCTTCTCGGCCTTGAGGTAGCCGTAGGCGTAGTCACCCTCCATGCGGATCATCGCGCTCTTGATGCCGGCAGTATCGCCGGGAGAAAGCTCGACGACGTCGGAGCGGTAGCCTTTCAACTCCGACCAGCGGAGGTACATGCGCATCAGCATCTGTGCCCAGTCCTGAGAGTCGACGCCGCCCGCGCCCGCGTGGATGGCGAGGATAGCGTTCCGACGGTCGTGCGGGCCGGAGAGGGCCAGCGTGAACTCCAGTTCGGCCACGCTCTGGGTTAGCTCGACAAGCTCCTCGGTGAGGGTGTCGAGGAGTGATGCGTCACCCTCTTCGATTGCCATCTCGGCGAGGTCTTCGGCGGCCTCCGCCCGGCTTTCGAGCGTGCTCCACCGATCGACTTCGCTCCTGAGGGCGGCAAGCTCTTTCATCTTGTCCTGGGCCCGCTGGGAGTCCTGCCAGAACGACTCGGCTACCGACTCGCGCTCCAGAGCGTCGATGCGCTTTTCCTTGTCTGCAAGGTCAAAGACGCACCATTATCTGGGATATTTTTTCCCGAAGTGCGGACAGCGCTCCTCTGATTTCCTGCATGGGCCGGTTTGCCTCCCTCGCCGATTACCGTATCCAATGATACTCTGTGGCAGACGAGCGCGTAAGGATTCGAGGCGTTGTTTCTCCCTAAACCACAGCTTTGAGCGACGCTACCCCGCCACTTCGACCTGCTCGGCCTGCGTTACGCCTGCGAAGACGCGCTTGAGGTAGCGGCCAGTCTCAGAATGATCCATGTCGGCGAGGTCGCGGGGGGTGCCGACGGCGATAACCTCTCCGCCTCGGTCGCCCGCGCCGGGGCCGAGGTCGATGAGCCAGTCGGCGCTCTTGATGAGATCGAGGTGGTGCTCAATGAGGACGACGGTGTTGCCGGCGTCGACGAGGCGGTGGAGGACGCGGAGCAGGTAGGCGCAGTCCTCGAAGGACAGGCCGGTCGTCGGCTCGTCGAGGATGTAGAGCGTCTGCCCTGTCGCCCGCTTTGAGAGCTCGGTGGCGAGCTTGACGCGCTGGGCCTCGCCGCCGCTGAGGGTCGTGGCGGGCTGTCCGAGCCTGATGTAGCCGAGTCCCACGTCGTACATGGTCTGAAGCTTGTTGCGGATGCGCGGGATGTTTGAGAAGTGTTCCAGCGCCTCGGTGACCGTCATGCTGAGCACCTCGGCGATGTTTTTGCCCTTCCACCTGATTTCGAGGGCCTCGCGGTTGTAGCGAGCACCGTTGCACACCTCGCAGGGCACGGTCACGTCGGGAAGGAACTGCATCTCGATCTGGTTGTAGCCGTCGCCGCTGCAGGCCTCGCACCGACCGCCCTTGACGTTGAAGGAGAACCGGCCCGGCTTGTAGCCGCGGATACGGGCCTCAGGGGCCGTGGCGAAAAGCTCGCGCATGGGAGTGAAGGTGCCGGTGTAGGTGGCCGGGTTGCTGCGGGGCGTCCGTCCGATGGGTGACTGGTCGATGTTGACGACCTTGTCGATGTTGGCGATGCCCTCGATGGCGTCGAAGAGTCCGGGGCGCTCCCGTGACTTGTAGAACTCCTGGGCCAGCTTCTTGTAGAGAATCTCGTTGACGAGGGTGCTCTTGCCGGAGCCGGACACGCCGGTAATGCACACGAGCTTGCCGAGGGGTATAGCGACATCGACGCTCTTTAGGTTGTTTTCGCGCGCGGCCCGCACCACCAGGGACTTGCCGTTGCCTTCCCTCATGATCTCCGGCAGAGGGATGCTCTTGCGGTGGCCAAGGTACTGTCCTGTGAGCGACTCCGGCGTGTCGATGATCTTGTCGATCGGCCCTGTGGCGACGACGTGGCCTCCATGCTCGCCTGCGCCGGGTCCCATGTCGATGATATGGTCTGCCGCGCGCATGATCGCCTCGTCGTGTTCGACGATGAGGACGGTGTTGCCGAGGTCGCGGAGTCGGAGCAGGGTCTGGATGAGGCGGTAGTCGTCCGCCGGATGCAGGCCGATGGACGGCTCGTCACATACGTAGAGGACTCCGATCAGGCCCGATCCTATCTGCGTGGCAAGCCGGATGCGCTGGGCCTCCCCACCGCTGAGGGTCGAGGCGGTTCGCTCAAGGGTGAGGTAGTCGAGGCCGATGTCGTAGAGGAAGCGAAGCCGCGCCTCGATCTCCTTGAGGGCTTGAGAGGCGATGGTCATTTCGCGCTCTGAGAGGACTCGCGGGTCGCCGCTGCCGATGGGCTTGCCGTCGTGGCTCTTGGGTGGAACGTGGTTGTTGCGATACCGCACGGACATTTCAACGATGTCGACCGGGGTCTTCGACGCCCCATTGCCCCCGGAGCCGTTGTCCCTCCGTGGGACGGTAATTGGCGTGGCGCCGTTCGACCGCCAGTCGCCGTCGCCTCTAATAGAGCTGATCCAGTCGAGAGCGTGCTCGATGGAGCGGCTCGTAACGTCGATGATGTTGCAGCCGCCGATGGTTACGGCGCGCGCCTCGGGCTTGAGACGCTGCCCCTGGCAGTTCTGGCATTCACGCTGGGACATATACCGCTCGATCTCGGCGCGAATCATATCGGACTCGGTCTGCCGGTAGCGGCGTTCGAGGTTGTTGACCACGCCCTCGAATGCAGTGTCCCACCGGTGCATGCGTCCGCGCTTGGTCCTGTGCTGGACACGAACGCGACTCTTCCCGGTGCCGTGCAGGAGGACGTCAATCTGCTCTTCGGTAAACCGATTGAGCGGCTCTCGCGTCGAGAAGCCGTACTCGTCGGCTACGGCGGTAAGAAGGCTCATCATCCAGGTATCGGCGGTGCCGGAGCGCATCCACGGCTGGATGGCGCCCTCCACGAGGCTGAGGTCCTTGTTGGGCATGACGAGATCGGGATCGACTTCCAGCTTGTAGCCCAGCCCGGAGCATCGCTGGCACGCGCCGTGCGGGTTGTTGAAGCTGAAGGTGCGGGGCTCCATCTCGCCGAGGCTGATGTTGCAGTGGACGCAGGCGAACTCCTCAGAGAAGAGCAGGTCGTCGCCATCGACGACGTTCACGAGCACCGTCCCGCCGGCAAGCTTGAGCGCGGACTCGACGGAGTCGGCCACGCGGCTCTGTTCGAGTCCCTCGTCAATGACTAGGCGGTCGACGATGACCTCGATGTCGTGCCACTTGGTCTTTTGGAGCGCGATGTTCTCGGAGAGGTCGCGGGTCTCGCCGTTGACGCGGACGCGGACGAACCCCGCTCGCCGGGCGTCCTCGAAGACCTCCTTGTGCTCACCCTTGCGACGCCGGACCATCGGAGCAAGAATCTGGATTCGCGTGCGGTCGGGCAGGTCGATGATGGCATCGACCATCTGCTGGACGGTCTGGCTCTCGACGGGTCGGCCGCAGGAGTAGCAGTGCGGGTGGCCGACGCGGGCGAAGAGCAGACGCAGGTAGTCGTAGACCTCCGTGACCGTGCCGACAGTGGAGCGCGGGTTGCGGGAGACTCCCTTCTGGTCGATGGAGATGGCGGGCGAGAGGCCCTCGATGTAGTCGACCTCCGGCTTGTCCATGCGTCCCAGGAACTGCCGCGCGTAGGCGGACAGCGACTCAACGTAGCGGCGCTGGCCCTCGGCGTAGATCGTGTCGAAGGCGAGGGAGCTCTTGCCGGAACCGGACACGCCCGTTATCACCACGAGCTTGTCGCGCGGGATGGTGACGTCGATGTCCTTGAGGTTGTGCTCGCGAGCGCCGCGAACGACGATGTTTTCTAGGGGCATTCTCTGACGCTTAGCTCCGGGGTAGCTGAGGCGTTACTTCCGACGATTTCATAGTCTTTTTGCATTATACGCCACCTCTTTGGAGGCGTCGGGCGAGAGTATCCGGGTGCGGGATGTTCATGTCTGCCTAAACTCGGGAGAATAGAGCACCTTGCCTTCGATTTCCTCCAACGCACCACCCCGAAGTTCGGCCGCCTGGAACGCGGCGCCGTCGCCAAACTCGCTCGACAGGCCGTGATTACTCGCCTGAACGAACCCGAACCGCGAGTAGTACCCCGGCGAGCCCAGCAACACGACACCGTCCCAACCTGCAGACCGACATTGGTCTAGGCCCCACCGTACTAAGCGCGACCCAATGCCGCGACCTTGGTACTCCGGCAGGACACCGATGGGACCCAACGCTACCCACCTTTGCGTTGCCAACGGCGGATCGAACGTCACGGGGGAGAAGAGGACGTGCCCTACGACCTGATCTTCGACAATCGCCACCAGGGAAGAGGTCACATGTCCCGCATTGCGGAGCATTTGGACGAGCCTCGGCTCGTAGTCTCCGCCGAAGGCCCTCTCGTGGACATTATGGATGGCGAGAACGTCGCTTTGGTGCTCATCGCGGATTGTGGTGCAGAGTTGTTGTAATACTGCCATTTTGTGGCTAGCCGGACTCACTGGATTCCCGCGTACGCGGGAATGACGGAGGCTCTTGCGTCGTTGCGCACGGGACTAGGCGATAACCAATTCTAGCATCAGTAGAGGGCTTTCGGAACCGTTTGAGTAAGGAATTTGGGACAATTGTTCGGCATGTTTACGCTTCATCGCTCTGAATCTCGCGCCCTATGGTAGAATCCCCCAAGCACATTCTGATCAAGCAGACCGGAGGGGCGACGATGGCCGGAGAGATGACGATTGAGATACTGGACGATTTCGCGAACGGGTGGAACGAGCACGACCTCGACAAGCTGATGTCGTTCATGACGCAGGACTGCGTGTTCGAGCTCTCTGCCGGGCCTGAGGCCTGGGGTGCGCGATTCGAAGGCTATGACAACGTTCGCGAGGGCTACAAGCGCGTGCTAGACATGTTCCCCGACGGGCAGTGGGCCGAGCCGAGCCACTTCATCGCGGGCGACCGGGGCGTGACGCAGTGGACGTTCCGCGCAACCGGGGCCGACGGTGCCCAGGTGGAGGTCAACGGCTGTGACCTGTTCCACTTCGACGGCGACAAGATCAGGGTCAAGAACTCGTTCAGGAAGATCCGGTCGTAGGGGGTAGATCTACCCCACTCTCTGAATCTCTGCCCTGCTGGGGACGGGACTCTATGTATTCACCGCAGAGTTCGCGGAGGTTGTCCCTATGTTCAAGACTTCCTCAGAGCCCAACTCTATTGGACTGCCGTCATTGCCTGCCTAGGGGTTGATCCTATAGTCATTGCTTAACCACTCGACCATAAGGTCAACGTAGCCCAAGACCTCGCGTCCTGACGGCAACCTCAAGTTATGGTCGGCACCAGAAAACGTCTTCATTTCAAACCTTTCGTTCCCTGCCTTCACGAGAGCTTGGCGGATAGCGGCTTTACTCTCCTCTACAGGTACGAGGTCATCATTCTCACCGAATACAGCTAGTAAAGGCACACCGACCCGCTCTAGATAAGGCTTCGGATCATAAACGTAGCCAGGTCTGGATCTCTCAGCTTCGACTATCTTGCCGAGGCTAGTGCCAATGTCACTCTTATCAATCCAACCTCTCGGCACCACAAACTCGTGATGATCGCTTTCCATTGCGTTTTGCACAAACTCCTGGAGTTCATCAACGCCTACTTGATTGAGTGCCACAGAAGTTAGTAATTCTAGACATCTCTCCCGTCGTCGTAGCACGTCTTCGATTTCGAGCGGCCCGAAGCCTCTGGCTTCAAGAGCACGAGAAATCGCATAAGCCATTTGTCGATCTGTGTCGATCCCAGGAGTCGAGACGCAAATCAGAAAGGCGACGTTGTCGCACTGGGCAGTCGCAAGCACTCCTACATACCCGCCCTGGCTAGCCCCCCAGATCCCCACCTGCTCCTCATCTATCTCATTCCATTCCGAAAGAACCCGCAGCCCTGCCAGAGCATCCTCTGCGAGAGTATGAAATGACCGAGGGCGGTCAGCAAGGTGAAGCCAATCTCCTGTGGATTCTCCGACCCCCCGTTTGTCGTAGGCGAGCCAAGCTATTCCCGCCTCCGCAAAGTAATGACCGAGACTCAGATTGTACGTGCGATCTTCTCGTCCAGACCCATGAAGTGATACCACTGCGGGGCATTGGCCACCTCCCGTCGGCAACAAGAGCGTTCCCGAGAGTTCCGCTCCTTGACTACCGAAGGTGACTATTTCTTCTCGTATAGCCATACAAGGTAACAGGACGAGAGATCAGAGAGAATTCCGTTCAGCCTAAACCTGTCTAAGGGGAGAAACTCACCTACTCCACCCACACCTCTTCGAACAGGCGGAGCCAGTTGCCGCCGAGGATCTTGCGGATGTCCTCGTCGGAGTAGCCGCGTATGAGGAGTGCCTCTGACATGAAGGGAAGGTGATCGGGGGTCTCCAGCTCGTCGGGGTAGAGGTCCCGCCACGGCTTGGGCTTTTCGTCCACCTGGGTGAATGTGGACGGGAACTTGGTACCCTGCTGCGAGCCGATGTAGCGCCAGAACTCCTCCGGCTGGTCCTGGGTATGGTCGGTGCCTATGGCGACGTGGTCGATTCCCACCATGTCGACGAGGTGGTCGATTGCGTCGAGGTAGTCGGCGAGGTTCGATTCGAATGAGTGCTTCAGGAACGTTCGGATGCACGTCGCGCCGATGACGCCGCCCTTCTCGGCCATGAGCTTGATCGCCTCATCGGTCTTGTTGCGGCGGTGGTCGTAATGCGACTTGGCGTTGGCGTGGGTGATGGCGACGGGCTTGTCGGAGACCTCGATGGAGTCCATCGTGGTGGCGACACCGACGTGCGAGAGGTCTATGAGGATTCCGACCCGGTTCATCTCCTTGACCGCGTCGACGCCGAAGTTGGTGAGGCCGCCGTCCTGCCGCTCCATGCAGCCGTCCCCCAGCAGGTTGCGCTCGTGGTACGTGACCTGGGCGATGCGAACGCCGAGACGGTGGAAGAGTTCGAGGCGGTCGAGACGGTTCTCAATGGGCGACGTGTTCTGCCATCCGAGGATGATGCCTGTCTTCCCTTGGCGCTTGGCGCGGTGGATGTCCTCAACGGTCTCGACCTGCAGGATGCGGGTGGAGCGCTCGCGGAACCGGGCAAGCCACCTCGATATATGGTCGAGGGTCTCCCTGTAGTTCTCCCACGTGGCGATCGTCGCGTTTATCGCCGACACGCCTCCGTCATTGAGACTGACGTATACCTCGTCGCTGTCCCAGTTGCTCACGTTCAGCCCGTCGATTACGACGGCCTCGTGGTACAGCCGCAGCGCCCGCCCCGAAACCTGGGTCATTGCATCCTCCGCAGGGTGTGATTGGAATCTGAGCGAGTGTATCAATAGGCTAGGGGAGCGTCAAACGGGAGGGAAGAAAGTGGAAAGTAGCGCGTAGAAAGTAGTGGCGCGAAGCATCACGACCGATTCCCCGCTCTACGCAATACCTTCTCCTTTCCAGCTTTAGTGTACAGTCTGTCGGACGGGTGATAATCTACCTCCATGCCGCAGGAATTCCCTCCCACGTTCGATGGTTTGCTGGCACTGTGCGCCCATCTCCGTGGGCCAGACGGGTGTCCGTGGGACGGGGAGCAGTCGCACGAGTCGCTCAAGCCGATGCTGCTGGAGGAAGTCTACGAGCTTCTCGACGCCATCGACGGAGGGAAGTCCGAGGAGATTGCGGAAGAGCTTGGCGATGTCCTGTACCACCTCGTCTACCAGATCCAGATAGCTGACGAGGCTGGCCAGTTCGACGCTGAGGACGTGGTGGGCGGCGTGCGCGACAAGCTGATGCGGAGGCACCCTCACGTCTTCGGCGACGCTACGGTCTCGGACTCGGGAGAGGTCGTGGCCCGCTGGGACGATATCAAGCGCGCCGAGCCGTCCAACAAGGACAAGGGCACCCTCGACGGCATACCTCGCGCGATGCCGTCTCTGGCGTACGCGCAGGCGCTCGGCAACCGCGCGTCGAAGGTTGGATTCGAGTGGGACGACTTCGGCGGGGTGCTCGACAAGGTCCGCGAGGAGCTCGACGAGTTGCAGCGCGCGGAGACTCCGCAGGAGCGTGAGGCCGAGTATGGCGACGTGCTCTTCACGCTGGTCAACGTAGCCCGCTGGCTCAAGCTGGACGCCGAGGACTCGCTTCGCATGACGGGGCACAAGTTCCGTGCCCGCTTCGAGCACATGGAGAGCCTTGCCCGCGAGCGCGGCCAGTCGGTGTCCGACTTATCCTTCGATGAGAAGGAGGCGCTATGGGTCGAGGCCAAGCGAGTGGTAGGATAGGGGCGAAATTGCGTAGACAGGAGACGACATGACCCTTCCAGAACGTATGAAGTTCGGTATCTTCCTGGCGCCGTTCCACGTGCTGGGGGAGAATCCCACGCTGGGGTTGGAGCGCGATCTTGAGCTGCTCCAGTGGCTCGACTACCTGGATTTCGACGAGGCGTGGATCGGTGAGCACCACACTGCCGGATGGGAGACCATCGCCTCGCCGGAGGTGTTCATGGGCGTCGCGGCGGAGCGGACGAAGCACATCAAGCTCGGCACCGGGGTCATCAGCCTGCCGTACCACCACCCGCTTATGGTGGCGAACCGGATGGTCCTGCTCGATCACCTGACGAGAGGGCGCGCCATGCTCGGCGTGGGGCCGGGCGCTCTGACGACGGACGCCTACATGCTCGGCATCGACCCGCTCACGCAGCGCAACCGGATGGGCGAGTCGTTCGACATCATCATGCGGCTGCTGACGGAGACGGAGCCGATCACGTACGAGTCGGACTGGTTCACGCTCAACGAGGCGCGTCTGCACCTCCAGCCATACACGAAGCCGCACTTCCCGGTCGCGGTCGCCGCGGCGATGTCGCCGTCGGGCATGGAGCTTGCCGGACGGCACGGCGCGTGGGTGCTCTCCATCGCCGATCCCACGGTCATGAAGCGACACGACGCGCGGAGCCTCAACGACTTCTGGTCCATCGCCGAGGAGACTGCGGAACGTCACGGCAAGCAGATGGACCGCAGCGAGTGGAGGCTGGTTATTCACGCATTCCTTGCCGACTCGAAGAAGGAGGCCGTGGAGGCGGCGCGCGCCGGGTCCACCAGCTTCCAAAGGCACTACTTCGAGACGGTGATGGGCCACGAACCCCTCCACGACGGGCCGGGTGAGGAGACCATCGACGCGGCGACCGAGTCGGGGAGATGGGTGGTCGGCACGCCGGACGACCTGATCGCGGCAATCCACCGGCTGGACGAGGAAAGCGGCGGGTTCGGCGGAGTGCTGTTCGTTGCTACAGAGTGGGGCAACCGCGAGCAGGTGAGAAGGAGCTACGAGCTTATCGCCCGCTATGTCGCACCGCAGTTCCAGAACTCCCTGCACAACCTGACCGCGTCGGAGAAGTGGTCCATCGAGAAGCGAGACCACCTGAAAGACCTGCGCACAAATGCCCTCAAGAAGGCCGGCACCGACTACGAGGCCCGCCGGACGGGATCGACCGGCTCGTAGCACGTCCAAACCTGCCTACTTCTTGGCGAGTACACTCATACCACAAGAGGAGACCCATGCCCTACTTCACTGACATTCTCAAGGTCAATCCGGTCGAGATCGTACCCGGAGTGCGTATCCGCACGCTATGGGGCGACAAGGTGATGATGAGCCTGATCGAGACCGACCCTCACACGGACGTGCCCGAGCACACTCACCCCCACGAACAGGCGGGCATGGTGCTGGAAGGCGAGTTCGAAATGACCATCGGGGGAGAGCGACAGACGATGAAGCGTGGCATGTCCTACGTCATCCCCGGCGGCGTGCCGCATGCCCTGTACGGGGGACCGGGCAAGGGCCTCGTGCTCGACATCTTCTCCCCGCCCCGCGAGGACTACAAGGAGCGCATCGCGCAGTCTATCGACCCCGCCTGGGAGAAGACGGAGGGCTGATCGGCGTCAGGATAACGCCGGTTCCACCGGGCGCATCCGTACACTGACCTCGAGCACGCTGTCGCTGTTGCCCACGAAGACGCCGCGAGTGGGGGACACGTCGTCGTAGTCGCGGCCCACTGCCACGCGCACCCTGCGCTCGTTGGGGAGTTTCGGGTTCGTGGGGTCGAACTCCGTCCACCCTAACCCAGGGAGGAAGCACTCCGCCCAGGCATGGGTTGCCGACTGCGGCGCGCCCATGCCCGCCTTCCTGGAGGACACGTAGCCCGAGACGTACCGGGTCGGGATGCCCCATGAGCGGGCGATGGCGATCATGACGTGGGCGTAGTCCTGGCAGACGCCCTCGCCGGTCTCCAGAATGTGGTCGATTGGGGAGACTGCGGTAGTGCTCCCCGGCACGTATTCGAAGCTCTGATGGATGGTGTCGCGAAGGCCAACCAGCGACTGCAACGGGTCATCGCTCGGCGCCACGCCATGCCGGTCTACGAAGGCGGCTAGGGCAGGAGTGGGCTGGGCGAAGACGCTGGGGCGAGTGAACTCCCAGTGCGTAAAGGCTTCCGTCCACGAGCGGACCTCGTCCCATGCGCTGGTGCCAAGTGCGTCCGGCAGGGGGGCGGCATGAGTCGTTTCAACCGTGGAGTGGGCGATGATCTCCAGTGTTGTGTGCTCGCGATGGATGTTGAGGACGTGTTTCGTGTTGCCGAAGCCGTCCGTCTCGGCGTTCAGGGAGGACGAGGGGCGCGTTCGGACATCGAAGCTCAGCAGCCGCTGACCGGAGTCGTCGCGGGGCCTCATGCAGAGAGACATGACGCTGTGCCGGACAGGCGGGGAGTAGACGTAGTGAGAGACGTGCTCGATGTCGTAGCGGACCGCGTCAGGCATCGTGTCAGCGCACGGGGAAGTCTTCGATCGCGTATTCGAAGTAGGCTGAGTTTATGAGACCGTGCAGGTCGCGGCAGTGCTCACGGACACGCTTCAACAGGCCTCGATGGTCCTCGGCGTCAGGCCAGTCGTAGTGGACCAGGGCCCCCAGGCGGCCACCAAGTCTCTGGGCCTCACCGCCGGAGCGTTCGTCCGAACCGTCGCCGAGGGAGGCAAGGTTCGCCGCCATCATGTCGAGCGTCCGGGAGAGAGAACGGGGTATGAGAGGGTCGGTGACGAGCAGGTTGAGCACCTGTCCGGCCTGGACTTCGACGCTGTATTTCCGGTTGTATGCTTCGAAAGCGTGGTAGGCGCGCAGCAGGGTCGTCCAGTCGGGATCGGAATCTTCCTCGACTTCATCCTCGACATCGAGTTGGAAGAGCAGTAGCGCGATCAAGAGTTGGGAGCGCTCGATGACCCGCCCAAGCTGCAGAAATTCCCAACCCTCGTCGCGGTACATGGTCGCCTCGGCCACGCCAGCGAAGGTGTCGATCTCCGCAGCAGTCTCGGAGTAGAAGTTCTCTGGAGAGACGCGCCAGATCTTCTGGATGTCGAGCTGCTGTATCCGCAGGTATGCTAGATTGAGGTGAGTCCACATCTCGGCACTGATGCAGTTGCGCATCTGCCGGGCGTTCTCCCTGCCCAAAGCGAAGCAGCTCCATACCGAATCGGGGTTCGCTCGCTCGAACGTGAGGTCGTCCGCGAGGGTGTAGGAGTCGGCCAGGGTGTACTCGTCGCTGTCGAGCTCGATCACGCCCAGGGGCGGCTGCCGCCTCATGCTGCCGTATATGCGCTTCCACCCGAAGTAGATCTCCTCGACCGGCCGGTCGACCAAGGCTTCCGTCTGCAGTCGCAGCAGGCGACACAGGTGCTCCGCCCGCTCAAGATAGCGGCCCATCCAGTAGAGTCCCTGCGCGCTACGAGATAGCATTCTGCTTACTCCTCCAGTACCCAGAAGTCCTTGCCGCCGCCGCCCTGGCTGGAGTTCACCACGAGGCTGCCCCGACGCAGGGCGACGCGGCAGAAGGCGCCGGGGACGATGCGGGTCTCACGTCCGTGCAGGACGAAGGGGCGAAGATCAACGTGACGCGGCTCGAACTGGCCGTCGATCATGCAGGGCGCGCGCGACAGGTCGAGCACGGGTTGCGATATGAAGTCGGGCGGGTTGGCGCGCACCTGCTTGGCGTACTCGTCTCGCTCTTCGGCGGTCGAGTGGGGGCCTATCAGCATCCCGTATCCTCCCGACTCGCCCACGCGCTTGACCACGAGGTCCTGCAGGTTGTCCAGCGTGTATTCGAGGTCCTCGGGACGGCGGCAGAGGCGGGTGTCGACGTTGGCGAGAATCGGCTCCTCGGAAAGATAGTAGCGGATCATGTCCGGCACGTAGGCGTAGACGCTCTTGTCGTCGGCCACTCCCGTTCCCGGCGCGTTGACGAGGGACACGTTGCCGAGCTTATAGGCGTGTATCAGCCCCGGCACGCCGAGCAGCGAGTCGGGACGGAAGACCAGCGGGTCGACGAAGTCATCGTCCACGCGACGGTAGATCACGTCCACGCGGCGCAGACCTTCCGTGGTCCGCATGTAGACGTAGCCGTCGTTGACCAGCAGGTCGCGGCCCTCGACGAGCTCGGCTCCGATCTGCTGGGCCAGGAAGACGTGCTCATAGAATGCGGAGTTGTACACGCCCGGTGTCAGCAGCGCGATAGTCGGGTCGGTGCGCCCGACCGGGGCCAGCTCCTGCAGCGTCTTGAGCAGCACCTGCCCGTAGTGCTCGATCTCCTGCACGCGGACTGCCCGGTACAGGCGGCGCAAGCTCGCTTTGGCCGTCTTGCGGTTCGCGAGCATGTAGGACACGCCGGAGGGCACGCGCAGATTGTCTTCGAGCACCTTGAAGCCGTCGTTCGTCCTCACCAAGTCGGTGCCGCAGATGGCGACCCACGTGCCGTAGGGGGCGGAGAAGCCGCGCATCTCGATGCGGTACTGCGGACAGCCGCGCACCACGTCTACCGGGATGACTCCGTCGTCGACGATGCGGGGCACGCCGAAGCGGTCATTGCTCCGTGAAGGGCCGTACACGTCCTCCAGGAACAGGTTGAGGGCCTTGAGGCGCTGGGTCAGTCCCGTTTCGATCTCGCGCCAGTCGGGGGCCGACATCACGCGCGGAATGCTGTCCACGGGGATGATCCGCTCGTCGGCCTCGTCGTCCCCGTAGACCGTGAAGGTGATGCCCTCGTTCGAGAACGAGCGAGCGACCCGCTCCTGGATGTTGGCAAGCTCCTCGGCGGAGAACTCCGTCAGGGTCTCGTAGAGCTGCTCACAATGCTCCCGGGGCGTGCCGTCCTGCAGGAACATCTCGTCGTAGATGGCCGGATCGAGATCGTAGTTGTCGAAGTCCATAGTTGCAGTTCACCCGTTCGCGCGATGGCGGTATTCTACCATCACGCGCAAGAGGGGGCCGTGTGAGGACTCACCGCCGAGGACGCGGAGAACGCACGGATGGTGATGGAACTCGGCGGCGTCCAAACGCCCCTCTCATTGATACGAAAATAGGCCATGGCAAGCCTGTCGTAGGGGCAACCCTTGTGGTTGCCCGTCCTCGGTTCAGGCCAATTTTCATCCCTCGGTGTGTAGGCTCGGCCTGCATGAGTGAATCCTCTGGATTCCGGCCGTCGCCGGAATGACGATGGCTACCAGTTGGTGATGCCCCCGTCGCTGCGGGTGAGGTAGGGCACGAAGCCGCTCGGAGTCCACGCCTTCGCCTCCGCGACGTCCATGTCGATATCGACGCCGAGGCCGGGCCGGTCGGTGGAGAATGCGTAGCCGTCCTCGAAGCCGATCTGAACGGGGAACAGGTCGGCCTCGTACGTGCCGGGGGCCTTCGGCATCTCCTGGACGCCGACGTTCGTAGAGGCCATGCACAGGGCCACGCACGCCGCGGCGCTCACCGGGCCGAGGGGATTGTGAGGAGCGATGTCGATGTAGTGTGTCTCCGCCCAGTGGGTGATCTTGAGCGCCTCCGTGAGGCCGCCGACGTTGCACAGGTCGATGCGGGCGTAGCTGATGAGCTCCTCCTCGATCACCTCGCGGAACTGCCACTTGTTCGACCACTGCTCGCCTGCTGCTATGGGCACGCTTACGTGTCGCGCAAGCGTCCGGTAGCTGCCCGGGTTCTCGGCGCGGAGCGGGTCCTCGATGAAGAAGGGGTTGTACTTCTCGACGCGCCTGCAGAAGTTCACCACATGGTGTGTGTCGAGCCGGGTGTGCACGTCGAAGGCGATCTGGATGTCCGGGCCGACGGCCTCGCGCACCCGCGCCATCTGCTCCTCGCCCACCTCGATCGACTTCATGGGGTCGAGGATACCGGTCTCCCGCACCTCAAGCGTCCCACCCGTCTCCGGCTGCCCCCAGCGGACGAACTTCCAGCCCCGCTCGACGTGTTCGACGCAGTTCTCGATCAGCACGTCGGTCGAGTTGCCCTGGCAGTGCGGATAGCAGACGACCTTATCTCGCACCGGGCCGCCGAGAAGTTTGTACACCGGCACGCCGAGAGCCTTCCCCTTGATGTCCCACAGAGCGATGTCGATGGCGCTGATGGCGCAGGAGTAGACGCCCTGCGCGGGGAAGAAGTTGCGGCGGAACATGTGCTGCCACAATCGTTCCGTGCTGAGCGGGTCCTCGCCAATGACAAGCTCAGCCAGGTGCTCGACCGCCTTGCCAACCGCTTGACCTGTGCGCGTCATCCCGGACTCGCCGAGACCGTAGATGCCCGCGTCCGTATCCACTCGGACGAAGAACGCGCCGAAGGGGCCGGCGTTGATGGGCATGGGGGTGATCTTGGTGACTTTCATGGGAACTCCGGGAGGAATGTATTGCGTAGAAAGTGTGGGGGATTGTACCAGACGTTCGAGGAGGGGTTATGTCGCCTACGTGAGAAGCGCCGCGTACTCCGTCCTATCCTCGACACCGGCGGCGGTGAAGGCGTCGATGCGTTCCTCGCACTTCTGGCACTGTCCGCAGTGGAGACTGTCTACGGGAGTCATGCATGTCAACGACAGTTCGAGAGGCAGATGATTGTTCTCGCGGATGAGATCAATCTTCGTACGGCCGCGATAGGGCGCGAGGACCTCAATCTTGTGACCAAGGCCACGACTGAGGGCGGCTCCGTAGGCATCGAAGAATTCCGGTGTGGCGTCGGGGAAGGGGTTGCCGCCCAGCGACCCGATGGCTACCGCGTTCACTCCGCGCGTGCTGCACCATACGGCAGCGAGTCCGATCAGGACGATGTTCCGCCCGGGCATGAACACGGCGTCGTCCGCGTCGCCGGGCTTGGGCACGTCGACGCCCGTCGTGGACCAGTGGTCGCCGTAGATTGGACGCATTGGCGCGGAAAGCTCAACGAGGGGCCGCACGTTCGGACTGTCGAGCGCGGCGATGAACCGGTCGATGGCCCGCCGCTCCTCGTCCTCCCATACCAGTCCAGCACGCACATATATCGGCCAGACCTCGGCGTTTCGAGCCATGTCGGCAAGGAGGACGCAGCTATCAAGTCCGCCGCTCGTGAGGACGGCGACCGTGTTCATCCGTATCCTTCTCTTCGGTTCACATCCATCCTTATGCTGACGTAGGGGCAGGTCTGAAACCGGCCCCGTCTCCCTGTCATTCCGAGCGTAGCGAGGAATCTAAAGTCCATGACTGCAAGACGGGTTAGTCGGCGCGCCATCCGCATCCTCGCCGACGGAATAGGGATTCTCCACGTCGGCGCTACCTTGGAACGGCCACTTTAGATTCTTCTCTCCGCTTCGCTACGTTCAGAATGAAAGTGGCGGGGTTGCTCTCAAAGTAGGCCAATAATCGAATGCCTACCCCTGTCAGCCCGCCGGGGGAGGGATTTTGCACACGCATTTAGCCCAGCGTGAAGACGAGGAAACTCGCGATGGCGTACACCCCGATCAGCACACCCGCCTCAATGGTGACGACGCCCGGCCTGTCCTGTCGCGGCCTCGTGACCACCGCCAAGACGATGACCGCGGTCATCACGACGGCTATGGCGCCGGTGAGGGCGTGGACGGGCGAGACCGCCGTCCAGATGGGGGCTCCGGTGTAGGCAACGTCGTCGAGGAAGAGGACGAACCCCATGTTGAAGAGGTTGCTGCCGAGCAGGTTGGTGATGGCAAGCTCAGGAGCTCCGATGCGCAGAGCGGCAAAGGAGGTGGCAAGCTCCGGCAGGGACGTCGCGGCGGCCAGGAACTGCGTACCCATGAAGCTGGCATCCCAGCCCATCTCGACCGCGAGATCGTCGCTCACGAACGACAGCCAGACGGCGGAGCCGACGACGACCAGCGCCGAGACCACGTATATCACGAGGTGTCGGGGAAGCCGCTCCGACCCGTATTGCTTGGAGTCGTCGGTCTCGGTCTTTTTGTCAGTTGCGCCCTCACTCTGCTCGAACAGGTAGATGAAGTACATAGCGATGGCGAACCCGACGACGAGCACGATCGAAATCGGACTGATGGGCCACCCTCCGAACGTTGAGGACATGTCGTGCAGCAGCACCGCGGCGCCGCCGAGCGAGATGACGATGATGCCCAGCGTCCCGATCACGACCGACGACATGCCGACGTGGTTCAGGAGGAAGCGTCTCCACCAGAAGATGTCCATCAGGCCGATTATGAGGAGGTTGAACAGGTTGCTGCCGAAGGCCCCGCCGACAGCGAGGTCGGGCTGGCCGACTACGGTAACCGCGCTGATCCCAGTGCCCAGCTCCGGTAGCGACGTGGCGGTCGCCAAGAGCACGACGCCGACGAAGGAACGGCCAAGCCCCGTCTTGATGGCGATAACGTCCGCCGACTTCGCCAGAAACAGGGACGCGCCCAGTATCACAGCCGCCGCAACGCCAAGCTGTATCCAGAGTATCGCTATCGTCATAACGGACTCCTCCAACGAACTGATACGCCGTCGCCGTCGTGGAATGATACACCATCTTCCGACGAGGGATGGTCTGCTACAATTTCGGGGCATGGCCCTTCCAATGTCCGTTCGTGGTGAGCCTGTCGAACCACGAAGATGGCCTTCGACAAGCTCAGTGCCTGCCCCGTACTGGATACGGGGCCGAACGGGATAGACGGCCACTGCAACACTAAGGAAAGGCCCCGATACCTATAGGGTTCCCCCATGCCGGCAATCCCTTCCAACTGGTACACCGAGTTCTTCAACGAGGACTACCCGAAGATCTACAGCGAACGGCTGTCGCAGGACGCGACGGAACGTGAATCTGCGTTCGCCGTGCAGGCTCTCGGACTGCAGGAAGGCGACCGCGTCCTCGATCTCGCGTGCGGGCACGGGCGTCATGCCGTCGCGCTGGCCCGTCGCGGGATGGTCGTCACGGGCCAGGACCTGAACGAGGACTACCTGCAATTGGCACGAGATGGCGCGGCCCAGGCGGGTGTCGAGGTTGAGACCGTCCACAGCGACATGCGCGACATACCGTTCACCGACGAGTTCGACGCGGTTATCAACATGTTCACAGCCTTCGGCTACTTCGATTCGGAGGACGAGGACTTGCGGGTGCTGCAGGCCATCTCCAACGCCCTCAGGAGCGGCGGGAAGCTCCTCCTGGATACGCTCAATCGAGAGTGGGTGCTTGCGAACTACGTTCAGAATGACTGGCATACGGACGACGACGGCAACACGTTCCTTGAACACCGGGAGTTCGACCTGGTCACCGGACGGAACCGCGTCACGTTCAGCATCGTCACCGCGGACGGGGCTCGCCGCGAGTCTCCAGGCCACGACGTCCGGCTCTACACCCTGACGGAGCTGGTCCGCCTGTTGGACGCCGCCGGGTTACGACTGTCAGGCAGATACGGCGACTACGACGGCGCTCCATACGCCATCAACACGCCCCGGATGGTCGTCATCGCGACAAAGGACTAAGCGCAGCGAACGCTACACCACGTCCTGCAGCATCATGTCCGCGAACGTCTCGCGGCGCCTGATGAGCCTCGCCTCGCCGTCGTTGACCATCACCATTGCCGGTCGGGGATTCAAGTTGTAGACGCTCGCCATCGAGGGAGCGTACGCGCCGGACGCCGGAATGGCGATGATGTCGCCCGACTCAATGTGAGGGAGCTTCACGTCCTTGACGAGCACGTCGCCCGACTCGCAGTACTTGCCGGCGAGGGTGACGACCTCGGCGGGGGCCTCATCCATGCGGTTGGCCACGACGGCCTCGTAGGCCGCGTCGTAGAGGGCGGGCCGAATGTTGTCGCCCATTCCGCCGTCGAGGGACACGTACTTCCGCACTGTGGGGATGTCCTTTATCGCCCCTACGGTATAGAGCGCCACCCCGGCGCGTCCGACGATGGAGCGGCCCGGCTCGATGACCAGCGTCGGCTCGCCGAATCCAAGATCGGCGCAACGGGCCTTCATCGCAGTGGTTATGGCCTCAGCATACGCGCCCACCGATGGCGGGAGCCTGTCCCGAAGATATCCGATGGCGAATCCGCCGCCGGGGCTGAACTCCTCAAGGACCAGCCCCTCGTCCTTGAACGGCGCGAGGTAGGTCAGGATCGCGTCCACCGCGATGGAGTACGGCTCCAGCTCGAAGATCGGCGACCCAAGGTGGAAGTGGATGCCGATCAGGTTGAGGTTGGACGCCGCGAGAGCTTGTCGGATCGCCGTCGCCGCGTCCCCCGTCTCTATGGAGAACCCGAACTTGCTGTCCAGGATGCCGGTCGTGGTCATTACGTGCGTGTGCGGATCGACGCTCGGCGACAGCCGTAGGAGCACGTCCTGGTTCATTCCACGGGCGCGGGCCTTTTCGTTCAGGAGGTCTAGCTCGTGGAAACTGTCAATTACGAAGCGACCGACACCTTCATCAAGAGAATAGTCCAACTCCTCGGGCGTCTTATTGTTGCCGTGAAAGTAGAGATTGGCGGGGTCGGCTCCCCCGGCCTTGGCGATGGCGACTTCGCCCGCCGAGACCACGTCCATCCCCAAGCCTTCCTCGGCCACGAGTTCTACTATCGCGGAGTTTACGAAGGCCTTGGAGGCGTACAGCACCTTGCTCTTGGGATACAGCGATGCGAACTCGCCGACGAACTGACGGCACATCGTCCGAAGCGTCACCTCATCGAATACGTAGAGAGGTGACCCGTACTCTGTCAGGAGGTCACGCACAACGATTCCACCAAGTGTGAGATCCATCCCGTCGTTTGTGCTTGCCGTAGTCGGGAAGACGGCACTGTTGTCAAAAACCAATTCTCTCTCCGTGCTACCGTGAACTGCCTACCGGTTCTTTGTGAGTTCTTCCTTGAACTTGTGTGGAAAGTATAGCAGGCGATTGGGGCTGGCTGTCGATCAATAACCTTCTGCACACTAACCCCACGCATAGTGCCGTAGTCCCCGACAGGAATTCAACACAGTTAAGAAACCGAGCAAGCGCATATTCTCGTCTCTCCCGGCCGTGCGTCCAGACTATCAACAGCGTTACTAACTCCTGTTGCTATACTCTTTAAGTACCTATGATTGATCAAGTTCAAATAAGAGTCAGTAGTGGACGTGGGGGAAATGGGGCCGTTAGCGGTCGTCGGGAGAAGTTCGTGCCTCACGGCGGTCCCGATGGTGGCGATGGTGGTGACGGAGGTGACATCTATGCCCGGTGCGACCGGAATGTCAACACTCTGCTAAGTTTCAGATACAAACGTATCTATAAGGCGGGTAACGGCAGTGGTGGTTCCGGGAGAAAGAAGCATGGTAGAAGAGGCGGTGACGTCGAGTTCGTTATTCCGCCCGGAACCGAGGTCTGGGATGACGGAGCAGGCAGCCGCATCGCCGACCTGACGGCGCACGGTGAGCGGGTTCTCATTGTTCAAGGGGGTCGAGGTGGAAGAGGCAACTCACGATTCGCGTCCTCGACGAACCAGTTTCCCTTGCTGGCGGAGGAGGGTGATCCGGGCCGTGAGCTTCGCCTCCGGCTCGAACTGAAGCTGCTCGCGGACGTGGGAATAATTGGCGCGCCGAACGCGGGGAAATCGAGCCTGCTCACAGCTGTGAGCGCGGCGAGGCCTAAAGTGGCTGACTACCCATTCACCACGCTGGAACCCGTGCTGGGAGTCATCGAGTACGAGAACGATGGCTTCGTAATGGTGGATATCCCTGGGCTGATAGAGGGCGCCCACGCCGGAGCGGGGCTGGGCGACGAGTTTCTGCGGCACATCGAGCGCACCCGTATCTTGGTTCACGTTATCGACGGCAACGGTCCCGACCCTGTTGAGGACTACTTCCGCATCCGCGACGAGTTGCGTCTTTTCGACGAAAGCCTCACAGCAAAGCCGGAGATCATTGCGTTCAACAAGCTCGACATCCCCGGCGTGGATGACGCGTTCGAGCTGTGCAGGGACGAGTTGGCTGGCACCGCCGCTTCCGTGCGGAGTATCTCCGCCGCAGGGAGAATCGGGCTTGATGAGTTGCTCTATGACGTCGCTGAGGCTCTCAGTACCGCTCGCGAGGAAGCACAGGCTGAGGAAGGCGAAGTCGGACAGGCCGCAGTGACACAGGAGGCAACCGTGGGTGAGGTGCCGGTCCTTCGACCCGCTCCGACGGACCGGCGCCCCAAGGTTCGTCAAACGGCCCCGGACAGGTATGAGGTGATACATCGGGCCGCCACGCGGTTCGCGGGAATGGTCGATCTGAACAACTGGGGCGCGCGAGTCCAGTTCTACGACCAACTGCGGCGGCAGGGAGTGATCGCCGCGCTCGAACGTGCCGGTATCACGCCGGGTGACACCTACGTCGTCGGCAAGCACGAGTTGGAGTGGGAATAGGTGAGGATCGGCATCTTCGGCGGCACCTTCGATCCTATCCACAACGGGCATTTGACTGTGGCCGAGTACGTGCGTACGGAGATGGCTCTTGACCAGGTGCTCTTCATCCCGGCGGGGCGGCCGTGGTTCAAGGAAGGTCAAACCGTGACGAATGCCAGGCGCCGGCTCGAAATGACGCGGCTCGCCGTCGCGGACAACCTGCACTTTGCGGTCTCCGACATGGAGGTTCGCCGCGACGGCCCGACGTACACCTCTGACACGCTGACGGAGTTGCGCGGAGACATGGGCGAGCGAGCCGAGTTCTACCTCATTCTGGGTATTGACGCACTGAACGAGCTTCACCGCTGGCGCAGGCCTTGCGACGTGCTCGACTTGGCAGCTGTGGTGGGCGTCACGAGGCCGGGAGCCGAGACGGTCGACCGGGCGGCGTTGGACTCAATTCGAGAAGGCGCGTCCGGCGAGGTGGTGATCGTTGACGGTCCGCTCATCGACATCAGCGCCGCGGACATCCGGCGGCGTATGTCGGAGGGGTTGTCAGTGCAGGGTATAATTCCGCAGGCTGTGGAGGACTACGCGAGGCGTCACGTACTATATGGGCCAAAGGAGTGAGTATGAGTGTGTCTGACGCACAACGGCTGTTGGAGCTTTCGGAGAGACTGGGAGCGCTGCAGTACGGCGAGTTCACGCTATCGTCTGGTGACAGGAGCCACTACTATTTCGATGGGCGACTGGTGACCCTGGATGCGGAGGGGGCGTACCTTGTGGGCCGCGCGTTTGAGCCGATAGTGCGAGCGAGCGGTGCCGAGGCCATTGCGGGACCGGCGGTCGCGGCGGTTCCGATGCTGGCGGCAATCTCCGTGGCCAGCCATATCCAAGGCGCGCCCGTTCCCGGGCTCATCGTCCGTAGCGAACGGAAGGCGTACGGCACGGGCAAGCTCATCGAGGGGTCGGTGCGGGAGGGAATGTCAGTTGCCGTGGTAGACGACACGTGCAACCAGGGCGGTAGCCTCCTGCACGCGGTCGACGCCGTTGAAGAGGCGGGATGCCGCGTAGTCAAGGTCATGTGCATCCTCGACCGAAACGAGGGCGGGAGTCGGGCCATCCGTGAGCGGGGCTACGATTTCGTCTCTCTCTTTGAGGTCGACGACGGCGGACGTATACGGGTCGCGCTCAGCTAGGCCGAGACCGGTTGCCCAACGGTCGTGACGCAGTACATTCAGAGTTGATGAGTAGGACACCCTCTCCCGTCGTGGGAGAGAGCCTGCCCCGTACACCGATACGGGGGCTGGGGTGAGGGTGAAAAAATCTCTCCCCCGCCGGGGGAGAGACACAGAGAGGGGGTCTTCGCAATTCACCACCGCACTCCGATTTGACGGACAAGAACTCATGTACCACAATAGGTATGTGCGGTCATGGACCACGCAACGTACTATATCGAGGGAAATGTCACAAAATGCCACACCATGCCACAAAATCAACGCTTTTTACGAAGTTTCTCCTACGGACCTTGCTCATCGTGTGACATCTGCATTCCTCTGGATCAGCAAACGAGTTCTCTTAGCTCCCGGGCAACGGTACTATAACGAGGAAAAATGCAACACCATGCAACATTTCTTGATGTTCTCACCTACGAATGTTGCCCACAATGTTGCATCTGATCTCCTCCAAATCAGTTGGCGTGTCCCCCCAGCTCTCAGGCGCGGCAAGGTGTGCATAGGCATTTCGCGGAGATTGACGGGGAATATGACCTCAAATCGTAGAAGCCCGCCGAACCGCCTGTCGCTGGGGCTTCTAAGTTCCTCTCATCAACTCTGAACAGTTACAGCTTGCGTTCCTTAATGTAGGTTCGCTGTGCTACATTAGATGATGGCGCGCGCGGTGATTCACCGTCAGCCGCGGAGCCGCGCCGGGGAGCTCATGACTTCAAAGACCACGTCATCATTCGATGATCGCATAGGTCGGAATCTTGTCGAAGCGGGATTCATCACTCCCGATCAGTTGGAGACTGCCCAAGATACCGGAGAGCAGACCGGCGTCGGCCTGATCGAGACGCTCGTGCTGGACGGCCTCGTCTCCCGTGACACGCTCGTCACGATGCTGAGCTTCCAGCTCAAGATTCCCGTCGTCGACCTCAAGACCGTGCACGTCGACCCGGACGCGGTGGCAGTGGTCCCCGAAGAGTTCGCGCGTTCCCAGAGCGTCCTCCCCATCGGATTCGAGCCGGACGGCTCCCTTCGTACTGCAACGACCACGCCGAACGATTTTCAGCTTGCGTCGCAGATCGCCACGCTGACGGGCAGGCAGGCCAAGTTCGTACTCGCGCTGGGCGGAGGACTCGACGAGCTTATAGCGCGGACATACGCCACCCTTCCCGCGATAAGAGCGGAAGCGCCGTCAACGCTGGATTTGGAAGGCGAAGACGGTGTCGGCGCTGTTTCCTTACGCCCCGACGCGAGAGGGATTCTCGGCCAGGACGTCTCCCAGCTTCCGGCCATCCAGGCCGTCGAGATGGTCACGTTGCAGGCCATCAAGCGAGGGGCCTCGGACGTTCACTTCGTCGCCACGTCCGACTCAAGCAAGATACTGTTCCGGCTCGACGGCGTTCTGCAGGAAGTGGCTGAGATACCCATAGGCCTGCACGATTCGATGCTGGCGCGGATCAAGGTCCTCGCCGATATGGACATCACAGAGACTCGTCGCCCCCAGGACGGCAGCTTCAATCTTCGGTTCAACGAGAAGACGGTCGACTTCCGGGTCTCTTCCATCGGCATTACGTGGGGCGAGATGATGGTCGTCCGGATCCTCGACCGCTCCGAGGGCATCCTCAAGATGGAGCAGTTGGGCCTCGAGCCCGATACGATGGCTACGTGGAGACAGCTCCTCGGCCTTCCATTCGGGATGCTCTTGGTATCCGGGCCGACCGGCTCCGGCAAGACAACCACTCTGTACTCCTCGGTCACAGAACTGATCCACAACCGGGGGAATATCCTCACTATCGAAGACCCAATCGAATATCGCGTCGAGGCCCTGCACCAGATCGAGGTCAACCGGCAAGCGGGAATCGACTTCCCTACCGGGCTCAAGGCGATCATGCGGCTCGACCCCGACGTCATCCTCGTCGGAGAGATACGGGACGTTGAGACCGCGAAGACTGCGGTAGACGCCGCCCTTACCGGCCAACTGGTGCTGGCGTCGATCCACAGCAATGACGCGGCTTCGGCATTCGTTCGCCTGATCGATATCGGCATCGAGCCATACTTGGCGGCAACGGCCGTGGTGGGCGTCGCCGCGCAGCGCCTCGTGCGAAAGATATGTACGCACTGCAAGTTCGACAAGGAGATCGACCCCACCGAGCGGCAGGCGTACTTGAGCGAGACGGGTGAGGACCTGACGACCTTCGTCAGCGGGAAGGGATGCAACTTCTGTGGGTTCACAGGATTCCTCGGAAGGACCGGGGTATTCGAAATCCTGCCGGTAAGCGAGGCCACGAGAAAGTTCGTCGCTTCCGGGGCCAGCGGGCATGAAATTCGCCAGCAAGCGATGTCCGAGGGCGTCTCGCCTCTCCGCCGCACAGGAATGACGAAGGTCAAGGCCGGGGTCACAACCGTCAACGAGGTGCTCAGCCGGGTGTTCTTCTTTGAATAGACCCTCTTTGCGGCGCGTCAAACACTCAATTCGCATCACCTAACGCAATCCATATGGCGATTAAGTATGAGGCATACACCAGGCTGGGAGAGAAGGTCGTCGGCGTCCTCCACACCGACGACGAGGAAGCCGTCTACGACATTCTTGATCAGGAAGACCTCATTCCGTACCGCATCCGACCTGCGCAGAGCGGTTTCAGCCTGGTGCGCATGTTCCCGACGGTCTTCAACCCTTCGGCGCAGGACATTATCGACTTCACCCGACAGCTCGCGGCGCTTCTGAGTTCCGGAATCCCCTTGGTGCGCTGTCTCACGGCGCAGCGGGGTCAGGTCTCCAACAAGGGGCTCAAGTACGCCTTGGGAGAGATCGTCGTCTCCGTCGAGGCGGGTAACAAGTTGTCGGACGCCCTGGCCGAACAATCGCACATATTTCCCGACTTCTACGTGCGCATGCTCAGGGTCGGCGAGGCTACCGGCGGGCTTCCCTACGTACTCAACCAAGTGGCTGATACTCTCCAGCGCCGAAAGGTCGTCACCGACCGCGTGCGTGACGCAGCCGTGTACCCCGCCTTCACCTTGCTGGTGGCGGTCGTGGCCGCGATCGTGCTCGTGACGTACTCGCTTCCCTCGCTTTCCAGTCTCCTTTCCGAGGTGGGCAGTGACCAGCCGACCTCGACACGCATTCTCATCAGCGTGTCGGGCTTCTTTGGCGAATACGGTGCCGCGATCTTGATCGGCCTGGCCGTCCTCGCCGTGCTGATCTTTGTGGCATTGCGAACGGAAATTGGCCGGGCGGCGACCGATACCGTGCTGCTTCGCGTTCCGGTCATCGGCAGAGTAATCGTAGCCAACAATATGTTTTCACTTACGTCTATACTCTCAACACTGCTGAAGTCGGGGATGTCCCCGGTCGAGGGGCTCAAGCTTACGCAGCGGGGAATGGCGAACGCCTACTACCGCAGGAGGTTGGGCAGAGTCATAGACCGCGCCACGGAAGGGACTAAGCTCGGCGAGGCCTTCGAGGAAGAGCGAGGATTTCCGGCCATCGTCTCACAGGCCATCGTTACCGGAGAGACACGTGGCCGTCTGGACGACACCATGTTCGGGCTCTCGGAATACTATGAAGACGTGACCAAGCGGGCCGCCGGGGGAATAACCGAGTTGATCCAGCCGGCGATCATTCTGTTCGTGGCCGGGATGGTAGGCTTCGTGGCTGTCGCCATCATCTCCGGTATCTACTCGGCACTGGGGGCCGTCCGATGAAAGACGACTCGCAGGCGAACATGCGGACCTCCGGCGACGCCGTCGTGCAGGAATTGGGCTGGCGGAACACGCCAAAAATCAATTTTGCCCCGGAACGACGGATATTCCCTTTCTCTCCCGTAATCGCGCTTCTCGTGGCAGTCCTGATCATCGAGGTTCTGGTCGCGCTGACCTTCTTTGGTCAGCTTCAAGACGCGCGGGCCGAGGCGCTATCGGCCAACGACACGCTTGAGTCCGTGCAGCGCGCGCTGCGGCAGGAGCGCGCGGCGACGGATGATGTTACCGACAAGATCGAAGACATTAGCGAGGAAATCGCTCGGATCGAGCAACAGAGCGCCGGCGCCTTCGAAGTCTACAATCGGCTCACTCAGAGGCGTCCGGAGTGGGCGGCCGCTCTCCAGGCGCTGCTTCGAGCCAACAGCCGGGACTTTCGGATATTCAGCCTCGCGGCGAGCCCGCCCGCCAAGGTCGGTTCGTCCGCCCAGATCAAACTGACCGCAACTGCCTCCGGGGCCCACACCGTCAGTATCTTCCTCGACTACATGGAGGAACTGCAGGACTTTCTCGAACTTGCCAGTTGGAATACGTCACAAACTTCGGATAACAGGACCCTGTTAGAGGCGGTAGTGAACCTCAAGTGAAACTCACCACGCAATAGATCTCGCACGAAATGTTCTACCAAATAAAGTCATACCTCCAACGAGGGATCACCCTCACTGTAATCGCCATAGCGGGGCTGGTTGGCATAGCATACCTCTACGTGTCCGCGTCGGGCTCGCATGACGAGGCGGCCGAGCTTGAGACGCAACGCGTGGCTGCGCTGGCCGAGCTGGAGACACAGAAGTCTCGCACCGCCGATGAAACGCGCAAGCTTACCCAGAAGCGACAGGAGTTGGACGAGAGGAACGCACAGCTTGGCGCCGACCGGCAGATCGCGTCAATCGCCGCCCTTACGACATCCCGGGATGCCAAGGGTCTTGGCAATCGAGTCATCAACTACGCCGTGCTCAAAGGTCTCGTAATTGTCGATTCTCAGATTGCCGACACGGTGACGGTGATAACTGAGGAAGAGACCCTCACCTACATTGACGAGGATGCCTCCAATATCCGGCGCATCTCCGAAACTTGCGAGCGATTGGAGAGTGACGAGCCCTCCGGCGAATTGCAGATTCCCACGGTCACCTACGCGTTCAAGACACTGGGTGATAGAGAGGCCCAGTTCGGACTCATCGGCTTGGGTGGCGACACGGGCACGACCTTCATCGAGGCACTGGAGATAGTCCGTGAGGAAGAGTTCTCCGACGTGTGGACGATGAGGGTCTGCATGCACGTGCCCTACGGGTAGGATTGTGATGACGAGATTGCCCAGGGTGCGTAATTCGGCGCGCACCACACGCTGACAACAAGCTATCCCCACGCCACGCACGGTATATTCCCGTGATAGAGACGATTTTCGCCCTATTTGCATTCAGCATGGGGGCTTCGGTCGGCAGCTTCCTGAACGTCGTGGCCGACCGGCTTCCTCCGGGAAAATCGGTCGTCACGCCTCGCTCGCACTGCCAGAGATGTGACCGCCCCATCCCCGCCCGCGACTTGGTACCCATTCTGAGTTACCTGCAACTCAGAGGCAGGTGCCGGTACTGCCCCGAGAAGATTCCTGCGAGGGTTTTCTCAGTCGAGGTTTTCACAGGGGCCCTCTTCGCTGCAGCCTATATAAAATTCGGTTGGGGAGCGCCGCTCATCGCCGCGTGGGCAGGAGTCGCGTTGCTGATGGCCATCGCGGTCATCGACCTGGAACACCGACTCATCCCGAACCGCCTCGTCATTCCCGCTGTGGCTGTCTTGGCGGTCCTCGCCCCCCTCTGGCCGGAGTTGGGAATTGAGCGCGCACTCGTCTTCGAGCAAGCCCACCTTTCTTCGCTCACGAACTCAGTGGCCGCAGGTGGAGGGGCGTTGCTGGTGTTCCTAGCGGTAAAAGCAGTCTATCCGGCGGGCATGGGAGCGGGCGACGTTAAGATGGCCGGTATGTTGGGCCTGCTCGTGGGCTACCCCGGCATCGCGGTGGCTCTCTGGACTGCCGTTGTTGTCGGGGGGGTAGTGGCAGTCGCCCTCCTCGCGCTGGGAGGTCGAAACCGCAAAGACGCCATGCCCTTCGGCCCCTTCCTGTCCGCGGGGGGTATCTTTGCTCTCCTTGCCGGGACGGAGATCATTGATCTCTACTTCGCCGCCTCCGACCGGCTCATCGGCTGATTCCACGGCTGACATCGACGTCTTTGCTGCGGTTGCGGCCTCTATGAAGCCCCCTTGAGTCCCTATAGAATGGGGCCACTTTCAGACAGGAGGCCACGAATGGACAAGTTCAAGATTCTCGCCTTCTATGCCCACCCTGCCGACAGCGCGACCGACGCTTCAGGCACCCTGGCGCTGCACGCGGAGCGAGGGGACAAGGTCACCAGCGTGGTCGTTACCTACGGGGAGCGACACCATATGCAGTGGCTGGCCGACGAGAGAGCGAAGCCCGAGAGCGAGCGCGACCCCGACCTCGCCACGATGACCCTCGATGACTACAGGCAGTTCAAAGCACGGGAAACGGAGCGGATAGCGGAGGCGGTCGGCGTGGACGAGTTGATCCAGCTTGGCTGGACCGACCACGAGATATACTTTGACCTCGACAAGGTGCACGAGCTGGCCGATATTATTCGGAGAGTCGAGCCGGACATCATCATAGTTCGGTATCCCAAAGACGAAGGGGCAACGTTCAACGACCATCCGTTAACAGGACGCATCGCAATGAAGGCTCTGGAGGTGGTGAGCAACCGTGTGCGCGAGTTCGATGGGGTGGACGCCTATCACGGCGTCAAGCAGGTCTTCTTTACCGTCTCAGCCGGAAAGGAACTCAACTCGAACGACCAACTGGGGCGAGGACTTGTCCCCGACGTGTGGGTCGACACAACCCCGGTAATACATAAGAAGCTCGCGGCTATCGACCAGCTGGTCAGCCAGGGCTACCACGGGGAAACGGCGCGCTGGATAGTCGAGGCCCGCGACGGACGCTGGGGAATGATCGCCGGCTGCGCCTACGCCGAGCCTTTCCTCAGACCGGCGGCGATCACCTACGACAGTCTGCCCATCCCGCCCAGAGTCATGGGCAAGAAGTTCAGGCCCACCGTCCTCCACCGGGCCCGCGGCACCGCCCGCGACATACCCTCGGCAACTCCCCCGGAGGCCTACCGGCTGAAGCCGTAAAGTGGGACGAGCGCCTCCGCCCGACTCGCAAGGCCCTACACCGCGAAGACCTTGCTCACCACGAAGATGGCTGCGTACGGGGCTGTAGCGGTGCCGGGGTAGGGGTTCAACTCCCGCATGGAGAATACGTACTGCCCGATGCCCCTCGCCGAGCCTCCGACCGTGCGCTGATCGAGGACGAACTCGTGCATGCCAAGGGGACGTTCTCCGGCCACCACGTCGACGCGGATCTTCGCAAGGCCGGAGACGACGCAGTTCGTGGCTGCTGGACACCGCGAGTCCTCGGATACGTCGACAAACGTGATCTTAAGGCCCTCGTCCCCGAATACGGCTTCCTGACCGATGTGCAGCTCGAACGGGGAGTCGAGGAGTGCGGTTACCGGGGTGCTCGTCCCTTCTTCTGCCGTGACTGTCCGGGCGATCGGGCTCTGCGTTATCACGTCCCAAAGGCCGTCAATTAGCGCGTCGTTAACGAGGCCGTTCTCTATGGAGATGACCGCCTCATGGGCCGTGACCACGGAGGCGAGGGGGAGGTCGGTCCTGTCGCCGTAACCCGGATGCGAACTATCAAAGCCGAACGTGTACACGGCGCACGTCTCGCAGTCCCCTGCTGCACGATCTCGCAGTCTTATTGTGTCGGGCAGTCCGTCGAACCGGAAGGTCGGACTGTTGCGCAGGAAGCTCTCGGCCAAGCGACGGTCGACCTCGTCGTCTCCGCCCTCCGAAGAACATGCGGCGAGCGCGAGCAGGGCCATGATGAATACGGCCAGTCCTGCCACCACGCGCTTGACGCTCTTGCTCGGTTCTCTATAATGCAACATAGTCTGCGAAGCGGCTCGTCAGTTTAGTTCAGTCTTTCATACCTGCGCCGCCTCGCGCAACGTACGCGACATCGAAAGGAGCTTTCAGCAATGGGTGACAAGAGCGTAGGATTCGTCGGCCTGGGGATCATGGGCAAGCCGATGGCAAGGAACCTCATGGCCGCGGGGTACTCGCTGACCGTCTACGACGTGGTGGGGAGCGCTATGGAGGAGTTGGTGACTGAGGGAGCGGCGGGAGCGGCGTCCGCGCGCGAGGCCGCGGAGGCATCGTCGGTCACGATCACGATGGTCCCGGACTCTCCGCAGTCCGAGGCGGCCATTCTCGGCCCGGACGGCGTCCTCGAAGGGACACCCAAGGGCAACGGAATCATCGACATGAGCTCCATCGCGCCGGGAACATCTCAGAAGATCGGCGCGGCCTGCGACGCTGCCGGAGTCGCCTTTCTCGACGCGCCGGTGAGCGGCGGCGAGCCGAAGGCCATCGACGGCACGCTAGCGATCATGGTGGGCGGGAACCAAGAGGCGTTTGACACGTACACCGGCCTGCTGGATGTGTTGGGCGGCAGCATTGTCCTCTGCGGAGGTTACGGCGCGGGCAACACGACCAAGCTGGTGAACCAAATCATCGTCGCAATCAATGTCGAGGCCGTCAGCGAGGGCCTCGTTCTTGCGAGAAAGGCCGGCCTGGATCCGAGCGTCGTCTATGAGGCAATCAAGGGCGGACTCGCGGGCAGCACGGTGCTCGACGCCAAGGGCACCATGATGATCGCCGGGGACTTCAACCCCGGGTTCCGCGTCAAGCTCCACCAGAAGGACCTCAACAACGCGCTCATCACGGGCAAGGAGCTCGGCGTGCCGCTTCCGGTGACGGCCCTCGTGCAGCAGATGCTCGGCTCCCTCATGAACGACGGCAAGGGCGACCACGACCACGCCGCCATCGCCAACTTCATCGAGGACATGGCGGGGATCACCATCGCGGAGGGATAGCGCTCGCCATCACGCCAAGGCCGTCGAAGCCTTCCGCCTGAAAGTCGGAGTCATACGCCAGCGCCGTCGTGATATCGTAGTGCTTCATGACGACGAAACTCATGCAGTCGACGAGGCTGAGGTTTCGCTTGCCACGCCGTTCCAAGAGTTCAACCGCCTCGGCGTGGTCTTCCGGCGTGATCCAGTGGACGCGGAACGTCTTGGATTCGTCAAGATAAGGAAAGAGCGCTCGTCAGCCCTAGCCTTCTCTGTAGAACCGCTGCGGATTCCACGAGGACATAGTTGTGGGTAAGTAGAGTCAGGTCACCGCTCGCTATTTCTTCCATTGCGCGAATGGCGCGAGCATGGTGTATGTCTTCTACATCGGCAAGGGCGACCGCCGCGGACGTGTCGAAGAAGATCAAGACAGGAAATCTTCGGCAAGAGCTTCGTCGTGACGCTCAGACAAGGGGCGTGGGTCGCTGGGCTTCGACCGCCCAGAACCGATGAAGGTGTAGTCCCCAACACGCGGAAGCGTCTTATTTTGAGATGCAAGTTGCCGTTGGTTGGACCGCGTTCGGTCTTCAGGCGCGAGTTGCTGCTCAACCGCCCTACGAACGAAAGCCGCGAAGGAAATACCTTCGGCTGATGCCCTCTGCCTTGCAAGGGCGTACGTCGCCTCGTCCAATCGTATGTGGGCGCGCCTCATCATGGCTTCGCTCCCCAAGGGTGGTTAGACCATTATAGCATCGCGCACCTCGAACCCCACGGCGAAGCCGTTCGAGACGCGGTCTGTGGAACCCTAGAAGCAGAGCGGGCTGGTCAGGGAGTACCGCGTGTGGTCCTCGATGCCGCCTTGACTGGACTCGCGGACAATGATGTCGCGCCACATCGTGCGCCACTCCTCGAACTCGGTCATCTCGCGTTCGGGGTGCTTGCGGCTGCGTGCGATCCATGCCGGACGGCCACCCTGCCCGACGGGCTGTCCTATCGGCTGGTAGCGGAGGTCATAGCTCCACCGGACGCGGTCGCTCACGTTCACGAGGGAACTGTGCTGTGTCAGCTTGTTCAGGATCACGAGGTCGCCGGGGTCGGAGGGCAGGGTCACTTGCTCCTCGGGGATGATCTCGTCGGGGATGCCCTTGAAGTGCGGGCGATTCTCGGTCGGCTTGCAGTGAACGGATAGCTCGCCCGAACGGTGGCTGCCGGGAACTACGAGCAGACAGCCGGTTTCTTCGTCTACGGGGACCATAGGCACCCACACCGTGAGCGCGTCCGTCTCGTCAGCATCGGTCTGGAACGCCCACAGGTCCTGGTGCCACAGCGTCTTCGAGATCATGCCGTTCGGAGAGCTCTGGACGGCCTCGGACAGGCTGTGCTCCGGCGGCTTGATGCGCGTGATGTGAAGCGGGCTTACCGCTATCTCGTCCCCGATGAACTGCTCGATGGCGTCCAGCAGGCGCGGACTCCGCAGCAGGTTGAACATCTGCGGGTGCAGGTACATGGGACGGTCGGCAGAATCATAGGAGTGGGAAACGTAGATGCTCAGATGGTCGAAGAACTCGTCGCCCGTGTCCGCCACGAACGCCGACAGCCGGTCGAGCGTGTTCTCCGCCGGGTACTTGTGCCGCAGCTTCCCCTCGGCGTACAGCTTCTCGATCAGACCGTCGAGCACCACGCCGTACTCCTCGGTGAGCGGCTCAATGTCCTGCTCCACATCAAGCACGCCCCGAAGGACGGTGTACCCCTCCTCTCGAAGCTGCTCAGCCGCCCGCGTCTCGGTTAGTAGCATGAATGCCCTGTCTCCCGTCGAATTCTGCAAAGAGTGTATGTGCGCGGCCACGTTCAGTCAAGGAGCGTGGCGCTCATTTGCATTGCGATCAACTGTGGAGGGAGGTGTTTAGAGGGACGGTCTGCGCTAGCCCCACCCGTTGAAGCGCACTGCCCAACCTGATAGAACTACGTCACACCATCTCGTGGACACCGAGGCAAGCATTGACACAGGCGCACTTCACTCCTGAGATCTTCCAGTTCCTGCTGGAACTGCGGACGAACAACAACCGTGAGTGGTTCCAGGCCAACAAGGGCCGATACGACCGGCACGTCAAGGAGCCGATCCTGCAGTTCATCCAGGACTTCGAGCCGAGTCTGCACTCCGTCAGCACAAGCTTCGTCGCGGACGCGCGGGCCAATGGCGGCTCCATGTTCCGCATCTATCGGGACGTGCGCTTCTCGAAGGACAAGAGTCCCTACAAGACGCAGGCGGCGGCGCACTTCCGCCACGAGGCCGGCAAGTCGGCCCACGCGCCCGGATTCTACCTGCACCTCGCCCCCGGCGAGGTCTTCGCAGGCGTCGGCATCTGGCACCCCGACTCCCCGTCTCTCACCAAGATACGAAACGCCATTGCTTCCAACCCCGGCAAGTGGGAGCGCGCCGCGAAGGCCCCCGACTTCCTGAGCGAATTCTCCATCGGTGGCGAGTCGCTCAAGCGCCCACCCAAGGGCTTCGACCCGGACCACGAATACATCGAAGACCTCAAGCGCAAGGACCATATCGCTTCCGTCGAGTTCGACGAGGGCGATGCCGTCTCGCCGGGATTCCTCGACGACTTCGCTGACGTGTGCCGCCAGGCCTCGCCCTACATGGAGTTCCTCACGACCTCGCTCGGCCTGCCGTACTAACATCGAAATCAAACCCCAGAGGTACGCTTACATGAAGATCACCGACTATGGAAACTCCTACGTCACCTGGACGGGCAACGTCGTCAAGGACGACACCCGCGTGCCGGGCCACATGCCGTGGGCGAACACCGTCCGCATCCTCCTCGACTCGCGGTGCTGGATCAGCGACGAGTCGGGCGACGTGCGCGAGTACAACATGCTCTCGCCCTGCCGCACCGAGTGGATGTACCGTTCGGACGTGCTCTGGCAGGAGCCCAACTACGAGTTCGCAGGCATCTACTCCGATACCGAGTGGATGGCGGGACACATCAGGGCCGGCGACGTCAACGAGTTCGGCGGAGACTGGCGCGTAGCCCAACCCATCGAGGGCCGGTTCAAGGAGTTGAAGACCGTCGTCCGGCACTACCCGAAGGTCCAAAAGCTGGAGAACGACCGGCAGGTCGTGGAGGCCACACAAGACTACCTGCCGATCATAGCCCGCACGGACGTATGGAGCGACGACGGCAAAACACGCGCCACCGTCGAGTACCCGGTCAAGACAATGAACGTCCAGATCGAACGCGGCAGGATGCAGGTCGACACCGGCCCCCTCATCTACCCCGATTTCCAGGGCGACGAGGAGTCCGAAATACGTAAGCTCCATTTCGCGTATGTCTGCTACAACACCGACGACGTGGCCGAGTTCGTCCTGCGCCGCCCGACTCCCGTGACCAGCGGTGGCCGCGAGACGGGCACCTACATCGACTACTCCGACATCCGCCGGGTGCCCATCCAAAACACCTTTTACGCGGCGATGATCTGAGGGTTCCTCAGTTGGAAACAACCAAAGACGCACCCAACATATCCGGCCTCTACGTCATCGTGGGCCCGGACGCCACGAGAGAACGTCCCGTCGTGGAAGTCGCCGAGGCGGCCCTGCGAGGCGGAGCGTCCGTCCTCCAACTCCGCGACAAGACCGGAGACCGAGGCGACGTGCTTCCAGGCGCCGTAAGGCTGCGAGAGCTATGCCACGACTACGGCGCACTGTTCTTCGTGAACGACGACATCGCGCTTGGCTTCGCGTGTGACGCCGACGGTGTTCACCTCGGGCAGTCGGACCTCCCCGTGGACGTTGCGCGCCGCATCCTGACTCCAGACAAGCTGATTGGCCGCTCCAACAACTCGGACGCGGAGGTCGTGGAGTCGGAGTCGATGGGCGTGGACTATGTCGCGGTGGGCGCGGTGTTCCCGACCACCACCGTCGGCAAGGGCGCGCGCCAGGCCATCGGACTCGACGGCATCAGGCGCGCTCGCGACCTCACGGATCTGTCGCTCGTCGCCATCGGAGGAATCAACGAGACCAACGTCGCGAGCGTCATGAAGGCCGGAGCCGACTGCGTGGCCGTCATTAGTGCGGTTACAATGGCAGACGACCCGGAAGCCGCCGCACGTCGCTTGGTCGACGCAATCGAAACCGCAAGGAGCTGACCCTGAGTACGACACCTGACCGAAAGAACGAGCTTCACGCAATAGCGGACTCCGCCTCGCAGGAGTTCGCGACCACCCACGCCGACCGCGAGCAAGGACTGCGCCTCTCGCGGGAGATCGTCCGCAACTCGGCCAACTCGATCCGCGCCACCCACCGGGGTGAGTACGAACAGGCAAAGGAACTCCTCAACACGGTGGCGGATCTTTCGGGCCAGGCCATCGCACTCCGCGATCAGCAGCCCCGCGTGTACTACGGCGGCTACATCGAGGACGCCCTGAAGGAGTACACGGAGGCCGCCGTCACACTCGCCCTCATCGAGAGCCGTCCCATGCCCACCGCCGACGAGCTTGGCATTGGGGCCGCGCCGTACCTTGGGGGTCTCGCAGATACCGTCGGCGAACTGCGCCGCTTCATTCTGGACGCCCTCCGAACTGACGACTTCTCGCGCTGCGAGGAGCTGCTCGACGTCATGGATGAGATATACACCGTCCTCGTCACCATGGACTACCCCGACGCGGTGACGCGGGGCCTCCGACGGAGCACCGACATGGTGCGCGGCATCCTCGAACGCACCCGCGGCGACCTCACCGTCGCCCTCCGTCAGCGGCGGCTGGAACAGCGCCTCGCCGAGGCGCGGGACCGGTTCGACTAGTATCCGGAATTCTCGCTCCCTTGAAGCTCACTATCATCATCCCCGCCTTCAACGAAGAGGCCTACCTCCCCTCGACACTGGACTCCATCCAAACCGCCGCAGCCCAACTGTGTGATAGCTCAGACGCAGAGGTCGGCACAATTGTCGTCGACAACAACAGCGAGGATGGCACAGCCGCCGTCGCCCAAAGCAAGGGCACAACGGTAGTCCACGAGCCGGTGCAGGACATAGCCCGCGCTCGAAACGCCGGGGCGCGCCATGCCGAGGGCGACGTGCTCGTCTTCGTCGACGCGGACGTTATCTTGCCACCCACGCTCCTCGCGGAGATTCACACGGCCATGAGCGACCCGGCTTGCGTGGGTGGCGCGGTGGATGTCGAGTACCGTCCGAAACGCCGATTCATCAGATTCTACCTGCGCGCATGGCGGCTCCTCGCACGTCTCACGGGTATGGCCCAGGGCGCGACCCAGTTCTGCCGCAAGACCGTCTTCGACGAGATCGGGGGCTACGACGAAAGGACGTGGATCGGAGAGGACGCGGACTTCTTCTGGGCACTCAAGAAGCTGGCAAGGAGAACGGGACGTATGGCCCGCTTCATCGAGGAGCCACGAGTACAGGCCTCTTCGCGCCGCTTCGACAAGTGGCCGCTCTGGAAGATTCTGCTTTGGACAAACCCCCTCTTCATCGCTCTGTTCCGCCGTCGAAAGGCGTTTTGGAGCGGGTGGTACTCGCGCGCGGTGCGATAGGCCGCACTGGCACACATACCTTGAATGCCGTTCACGCCTATGGTACTTTTACGGCGCTTCCAAACGTAGGCAAAGTACGCGAAGTCTTCCCGTCGCAGGGGAGGCTTTTTCATGGGGGACATGATGCAGGAAATCATCTTCGTAGCAATCGGCGCGGCTGTCATCGGGCTGCTGTTCGCCGTGTACCTGACCGCAAGCATCCTGCGGCAGGACGAGGGCAACGAGCGGGTGCGCTTCATCGGCAACGCCATTCGGCAGGGCGCCGCCGCCTTCCTCAAGCGCGAATACGGCGTTCTGGCCGTCTTCGTGATCGTGGTCGTCGTCATTCTTGCTCTGTTCATCGACTACGACATACTCGGCAAGGTCGGTGAAAGCTCGGACGGCGTCCCATCGACTGCCATCGCCTACCTTATCGGGGCCGTCGGCTCCGCGCTGGCAGGGTACATCGGCATGAGCATAGCCGTCCGCGCCAACACGCGCACGACGGTCAAGGCCCAGACCGGTCTCAATCCCGCCCTTCGGCTGGCCTTCAACAGCGGCGCGGTCATGGGGCTGACGGTAGTCGGCATCGGACTGCTCGGCGTGGCAATCCTGTACTGGATATTCAAGGACATCCAGATCGTCGCCGGATTCGGCATGGGCGCATCGTCGATTGCGCTCTTTGCCAGGGTGGGCGGCGGCATCTACACCAAGGCGGCGGACGTTGGCGCCGACCTCGTCGGCAAGGTCGAGGCGGGCATCCCGGAGGACGATCCCCGCAACCCCGCAACTATCGCCGACAACGTGGGCGACAACGTGGGCGACGTCGCGGGCATGGGCGCGGACCTGTTCGAGTCGTACGTCGGCTCGATCATCGCTACCCTCGCGCTGGCGGCAACGGGCGGGGCGTTGCTCGCCGAAAAGGGCCTGATTACCCTGAACGCGGACTTGGCTGACACCGCAAACAACTTCGATCACGAGCTGTTCATGCTCCCGATTCTCGTGGCGTCCGTGGGTATCATCGCGTCAATCATCGGAACGTTCCTCGTACGTGCGCCGGAGGGCGCTCACATGGGCCGCCTCCTCTGGTCGCTTCGAACAGGCATATTCTCGTCCGGCGTGCTGGTGCTCATCGCGGCCGGAATACTGATCCCCCTAATGGACCTACCCTTCCAGCTGTTTTGGGTGATACTCATCGGCCTCGTAGCCGGGCAGGTCATCGGGACGGCTTCGGAGATCGCGACCTCCTACGAGTACCGGTTCACGAAGGACCTTGCCGCGCAGTCGGAGACCGGCCCGGCGACGGTCATCATCGGCGGACTCGGCTTGGGGATGCTCAGCACGCTCGTTCCGGGCATCGTGGTGGTCATCGCCATGTGGCTGACGAACGACCTCGCCGGAACCTACGGCGTTGCTCTGGCCGCTGTGGGGATGCTCTCCACGCTCGGTATTACCCTCGCAACCGACGCCTACGGCCCCGTGGCCGACAACGCGGGCGGAATAGCTGAGCAGGCGGGCCTAGACCCCGAGGTACGGGAGCGCACGGACGCCCTCGACTCGCTCGGAAACACGACTGCCGCCACAGGCAAGGGCTTCGCCATCGGTTCGGCGGTGCTGACCGCTCTCGCGCTCATGGCAGCCTACTCGGAAGTTACCGACGTGAGCGTATTCAACCTCACGGACGTGAAGGTGCTCATGGGCGTCCTGCTCGGTAGCCTCATGCCCTTCCTCTTCGCCGCTCTGACGATGCAGGCGGTTGGACGCGCCGCTGGCGCAATGGTGCAGGAGGTGCGCCGTCAGTTCCGTGAGATCGCCGGTCTCATGGAGGGCGAGGCCGAGGCCGACTACGCGCGCGCCGTCGACATCAGCACGCGAGGCGCTATGCGTGAGATGGTCCTGCCCGGACTGATCGCCATCATCGCACCCGTCGCCGTCGGCGCCATTCTCGGCGCGGAGGCGCTTGGCGGACTCCTGATCGGTGCGATTGCCACCGGCTTCCTGCTCGCCATCATGATGGCCAACGCGGGCGGCGCGTGGGACAACGCCAAGAAGTACGTCGAGGCGGGCGCACACGGCGGCAAGGGCACCAAACAGCACGAGGCAGTAGTCGTCGGCGACACCGTCGGCGACCCCTTCAAGGACACGTCCGGCCCTGCCCTCAACATCCTCATCAAGCTCATGTCCATCGTCGCCCTCGTCTTCGCGCCGTTGTTCTTGTAGCTGGACTTGATGGTTCACATTCGTGGGGGCAGGTTTCAAACCTGCCCCTACCTGTATGCGGGTGGAATGTAACACCCCAGGAGGTTGATATGCCAACGATATCCGAACGCGATCTTCACGACGTGGTCAGGCGAGTCCTCGATGCGGCCGGGGCGAGCGCGGAGAACGCCACGAGGATGGCCGACGCGCTGGTGAAGTCCAACCTACGCGGCGTGGACACGCACGGCGTGTTCCACCTCGCGGGCTACGTCAAGGCCGTCCAGGACGGCAAGCTCGACGCCACCGCCAGTCCGTCCATCGTACGAGAGACGCCGAACACCGCCCTCGTGGACGGCAACCGCACCTTCGGCCATGTCGCCGCGAAGTTCGCCACCGATGTCGCCGTGCGGAAGGCCAAGGAGAATGACGTTGCCGTCGTCGGGCTGGTCCGCTCGGAGCACATCGGGCGACTCGGCGAGTATGCGGAGATAGCTGCTGCCGAGGGTGTGGTAGCTATCGTCTGTGGCGCGGGATACTCTCTCCTTGGGAGCAAGGTGGCTGCGCCCTACGGCGGGAGCAAGGGGCTGCTCAGCTCGAACCCAATAGCGATAGGATTTCCCGGCGGCGATGAGCCAGGGATGGTCTTCGACTACGCCACCACGGCGATGGCGAACTCCAAGATGAACCTCTACAAGATGCGGAATGAGGAACTGCCCCCTGGCACCGTGATCGACAAGGACGGCTACCCTACCACCAACCCCACTGCCGTGCAGGAGGGCGGCTACCTCCTCCCGTTCGGAGGGCACAAGGGATTCGCGCTGATGATGGCGGTCGAGTTCCTCGGACAGGTGCTGGTCGGCTCGGACGCCGTGGAGGACGAGGGCATGGGCACGCCCGCGATGATACGCCAGGGCGTCTCGATCATCGCCATTCGCGCCGATGTCTTCCGCCCGGAGGCCGACTTCAAGCGGCGCGCCGACGAGATTGTCCGCGAGGTAAGAGGCATTCCGCCCGCGCCTGGGTTCGAACAAGTCATGGCGCCAGGCGACCCTGAATCAAAGGCCCAAGCACAGCGCTCCGCGGAAGGCATACCGGTCCCCGATAAGGTGTGGCAGATGATCGTCGAGGCGGGCGAGTCGGTGGGGGTGGTGGTCTAAAGGAAAGTCGGAACCTTACCCTTGTTCCGCCGTCTCGGAGGAGTCCCTCACAGCCGTAACCTTCAGCATCTTCAGTCGGCGTCCCACGGTTGATACGACCTCGATGGTCAGGCCGTCGTGGGTCACCTTCTCGCCGATGGTGGGTATCTTGCCGAGCCGCTGGTAGACCAGCCCTCCGACCGTATCGAAGCCGTCGGCCTCTACGAACACGTCGAGGCGGTCGCGAAGGTCGTCCAGACTCGCGCGGGCATCCATGATGTACTCGTTGTCCGCGACTCGCTCGATCTCCGGCTCGCCGTAGTCGAACTCGTCCTGAATCTCGCCGACGATCTCCTCGAGGAGGTCCTCGATAGTGACAATGCCCTCTGCCCCGCCGTATTCGTCGATGACGATGGCGATGTGGACTCGCGTCTGCTGGAACTCGGTAAGCAGCTCTTCAAGGGTCTTCGTCTCAGGGATGAAGAGAGGCTCCCGCAGCATCTCCTTCGTCAGCATGGTGGAGTCATCGGACGGGTCATTGAGAATCTTGAGGAGATCTCGCGCGTAAACCAGCCCTTCGATGTTGTCGAGGCTTTCGCGATAGACGGGGAGGCGGCTGTGTCCCGACTCAATCATGCGGTCGACGACATCCGAAATTGGCGTGCCTATCTCGACGGCCTCCACGTCGACTCGGGGCACCATGATCTCGCGGGCGATGGTCGTGTCCAACTCCACGACGCCGCGAATCATGCGCACCTCGAACTCTTCAAGAGGCTCGCCCTCGTTGTCGACCGTCAAGTTGAGGTCGGAGGCCAGCGCGTCCGCTTGTGAAGCCGCCCCGGTTCCTCCGTTGCCGTTAGTGTCCGCCCCCATGCGGTTGAGGGCAAGATTCAAGATGCCAACGAGCGCGATGCCGACGAGGGCCACAACCGTGACCGCGAACCAGTTGCCGTTCCAGAGGAGGATGGCGAACGACGCGCTCGACACGACGGCAGCAGATACGGCGACGTACTTGATGACGGAGAGAACGAGCGCGGCCTCCATGGGAAGCCGGTCGAGCATCCGGAGCATCGGGGAGCGGGGTGAGCGAGGGGCGACGGCCTGCTGGAGTCGTTCGATGCGCTCCGCCTCCGCGAGGCCGATCTCGGCGCGCACTGCGAGAGCGTAAGCGACCAGGGAGATCGCCACGAAGACGAGCGGTATTAAGCTGCTACTGTCAGGGTCCAAGGTTCTCGACTCCTCGCCCTATGAAGAGTCTTCTCCTCCGTCGCTCTTGCGTTTGTTCTTCGGTTTCACTCTGGCAGGTACGCCGACGGCCAGCTCATCAGGCGGCACGTCCTTCGTCACGACGGCTCCCGCGCCTGTCCGGGCACCCGCCCCGATCTCTACCGGGGCTACTAACATGGTATCGCATCCGATGAAGGCGCCGTCGCCGATGCGTGTAGGCAGCTTGCTCTCACCGTCGTAGTTGACCGTTACGGTCCCCGCGCCAATGTTAACGTCTTCACCCACCTGGGCGTCACCAAGGTAGCTGAAGTGGGCTGCCTTCGAGTTACGCCCCACAGTGCTTCGGTTCACCTCGGCGAAGTTGCCCAGAACGACACCCTCGGCCAGGCGCGAGCCCGGTCGTACGTGGGCGAACGGCCCGATGGTCACACGAGCCTCAAGCTCCGAGCCCTCGACGACGGACGACCGGACGAAGCATTCGCTGCCGATTCGGGCGTTGTCGATGATGGTGTTCGGCCCGATCACACACCCGTCAGCAACGGTGGACGCACCGGATATGTGGGTATTCGGCAGCACGGTCGTGTCCTGTCCGAGCGATACGTCGGCGTCGATGTAGACCGACGAGGGGTCCGGCATGGACACGCCGCTCTTCATCCAACGGAGTCGGATCCTTTCTCGCAGGATCGTCTCGGCCTCGGAGAGCTGGACTCGGTCGTTGATGCCGAGGGCCTCAGAGGGGTCGGAAACCTCGACGGACTCCGGATGGCTTCCCTGCTTCACGGCCATGGCGACGACGGCGGGGAGATAGTATTCGCCTCCATCCGAAGGCTCAACCCTCTCCAGCGCGTCCCAAAGCCACGGCCCCTTGAAGCAGTAGGAACCAACGTTGACCTCGCCGATTGCTTTAGTCGCCTCGTCCGCGTCGCGCTCCTCGACGATTTCGGTGATCGCGCCATCGGAGTTGCGAACCACCCTGCCGAGACCGGGTACGTCGCAGTGGGCCGTAAGCAGCGTGGCAAAGGCCCTCTGCGAATCGTGACGCTCAAGTAAGCTCTGGAGCGTCTCCGGGTGGATAAGAGGGACATCGCCGTTCAATACCGCCACCGTCGCGACCTCGCCGAGGAGGTCTTTGGCCTGCAACACCGCGTGTCCCGTCCCGAGCATGTCGGCTTGAACAGCGTACTCGACCGTGTCGCCGAGAAGGTCGCGAACGGGACTCTCGTTGGAGGGAGAGACGATGACCACGACTCGGTCGTATCCCGCCCCTTTTGCGGCGTCCACGACATGCCGCGCCAACTCCTTCCCGCAGACCTTGTGAAGGACCTTGGAGAGTGAGGACCTCATACGGACGCCCTTGCCGGCGGCGAGAATGACTGCGGCCTTCGTTGACATCGCCCTAAGAAACCACAAACGCCCGACGCGCAATCAAAACATTGCGCCGGGCGCTCTGCGCGGATATGGTCTTGCGTCTGTCCTCTTCGTCGTCCACCGTTTCGGCCATGCTACCACCCAACTCCAAAATGGGTCAACTGGACAGCAATGTTGACAAAAGACCAGTGGCTCAAAGCCCTCAATTCCCTTCGCCCCGCACGAGATTGCGAGCCTTCTTCACCGCTATTTGTTCTTGTCCCGTTCACGCTTGCCAAGACCAAGCTCAGCACGCGTCTTACCTTCCGGGAGCAAGAGCATAAAGCCCCCCAACGCGAGGCTGCCGACAATTACAACCACGGCGATTTCTCCCAATACGGCGGCTATCGGAATCGACAGTGCGAGGCTGGCAGCCGTATAGCCGATGACAACTTTGATGCGCCCATTGGACGGGCTGGCGAAGCGGGGCCGTGTGGGGAGGCTCCGCAGTTCCTCGTCCACCCTCGCCTCCACGCGGGCGTCGATAGTGCCCTGCACGCGGGCAAGGAACGACTCGATAACCTCGTCTTCGTGGTCGATGCCCAGTTCCTGCCGGGCCTTTACGGCGACTCTCAGCTCTTCCTCGACATCTACCGACGTTTCTTGCTGTCGCATCTGCGTCCTTCCCCTCTGTCGTGGAGATGCAATATGGCGTGGTGTAATTGCGTTAGCATGGAAGCATATTCACTCCTCGCTGTCAATGGTGTGCGAGCGGGCGCACAGAACAATCGCGTTTTGCTAAGAGCCTGCCTTGAGAGAGCCTTCCAACTCCCTGTCCGGACTCCGGCCAACGACGGAGTGACGACGGCCTAACGTCAAAATTCGCCCTGTTCGGACGACGCGGTTGGGTGGGTAGCGTCCCTTTGATGGGGGCGCTTCGTCGTTTCGTGGGATTGGGCTCAAGAGTGGCACACGTGGCAACTCGATTGTCACCGTTTTGTCACTGCGCCAAGCGTATGGCAGACCCCTGTGCAGGTATGGTTTCCTCTAATTTGGGAGAGGGCACAACAGCATTATCGGGCGGCGCTCCTAAAAGCCTTTGCTGTAGATGTGCCATTCTGTGCCACTCTTCTCGGTTCCGTCGAATTGTCGGAATGGCGCTCTATCGGCCAGTCGCGATACGGAGGACGCAGAGTCCCAGGACTCGGCACAGCATCCGGGATCCCCAGAAATACGCTGACACATCCGAACATCCTCGGCAATCACGCGGAGGGGATGCCTGACGGAATGAACTGTAAGCATAGAGCAATGATAGAACTTACGTTCTTGGATGTCAAGATGTGGTCGGAGGAGAAAGCCGGGCGATCGTATTTTGTTGAAAGCCTGCACGGGGAGGGCTCCCCCCTGTCTGGAGTTCAGCCTACAGGAAGTGACAATTGATAGGGCAGCCTAAAGTCAAAATGCGGTTGCCCTGAAAGGGCTCACGGTAGAGTCGTGACTATAGGCGTAGAAGATAGGGCCTGCAATTGTGCCGCACTGGTTACGGTTTCAGAGTTGGGCTCCCTGCAGGGTGACATCGTCGACAATGGACCTTATGCTCATATCAGGCAACGTCAGAACGACATACGACGGCAGTCCCAACCGACGCCAGAAACCCATCCTCTGGACACCGGCGACGCTTGCCACATAGAGCGTGATGACTGTTCCGTGAGTCACGACTATGCTATCCGTCTGTCCTGCGCCGATTACCTTATCAATGGCGGCGGCGAACCTGTCGCGGGCCTGGTTGGCCGTTTCTGTTCCCAGCACAAGCTCGTCGGGATGTAGGAAGAACCGCTCGACTGCTTCCTCGAACTCGTCCTTTGACGACATGAAGGGGACGTTTTCCCGGTGGTGCTCCTCCAACCCGTCTGCGATCTCGACCTGTACGCCGAGCTCACGGGCGACGGTCTCCGCGGTTTCGATTGCCTTCGACTCTTTGCTGGACCAAATCACGGAAGGGCTGAACTCCCTGAGCCTACCCGCCAGCGACTCAGCACGTCCGCGACCGACTTCGCCGAGTTTCCAAGCGGATGCCGGTTTGTCGGGGTCTATCTCGGGCATCGAGTGTTTCACGAGCACGAGTCTACGCATTGGGATCTCCGTTAGGCCACATTGGGCCACGGATGTCCCCAGGTGATGCCGGTTGTCACGTTGAAGGTGAGGACGTGATCGACCGCATAGGGAGCCACCAGCTCACGGACGGCGGCATCGAACTCAGCGGCGGACTGCGCGTCCATGCGCTGTCTCGAAAAGCCGTTGCGCGCGTGGAACATCTCAACGTACCGGTCGACACTCATGGAGAATTTTCGAGGTGCAGTACGCTTTCGACCGACGACCGAAAAGAGCCGTCGGCGTTCAAGCTCGTCCAATAGGTCGAAGGACTCGTAGTCCTTGTTCGTCGAGTATGTGGGGATGATCTTGCTTAGCTCGTTGTTCCAAGGTGTGGTGTCCATCCCACGACCGCCAACGATTGCCAGGTAGCCATGGTCTGACAGTGCTCCGGCCATCCGAGGCAGCACCTCATACCAGTCCATCCAGTGAAGACTTGCTCCAGCTACGATGAGGCTGTAGCGAGCGTCGTATGTAAAGTCCTCCGCGCTTTGGCACACCCACCTGATGTTCGCCCGGTCGCCTCCTTCACGAGAGCGGCCGATTTCGATCATGGCTGCCGATTGGTCTACGGCGTCGACGTGATCTACGAGGGAGGCTAGGGGCCGCGCCACGTCTCCGGTCCCACAGCCCATGTCGAGCACAATTCGCGGTTCGTCTTGTATCAGGCTATCTAGAACCTCGAAGACTTCTGCAGTGTATGGAGGGTAGTTGACGTAGGCGCCTGCTACGCTCTCGTCGTTGAACTGGTCGGCGTATTCCGGTCCGAGGTGCTTGGGCTTTGGGATGGTCATCGAGTGCGTATTTTCTTCCGGGAAACATAACCGCCAACGCAAGTACTCCAATTCTGGGGTGCGTCGAACGATAGTCTGGTCTAAAGATGGTAGCAGGAACCTGGAAGACCAGACACGAATTTGCGGCTTGACCGCACCGGGTAACGCGTCAAAGAAACGACCAGTTCTGCTATTATCCTTGCGGCAATCCCACCGACTGGTTGAATACCATCTCAGCCGAAGTGCCGTAGCACAGCAAAAACGGAGCAGACCCATGCCGAGCATCGAAATAGTGGACAGCGGAAGAATCGACGAGCGGGAGTCGGCGTTCCCACAGGCTGTGCAGCTTCCGAATGGCGACATTCTGTGCTCGTTCAACGTGGGAGGCGGGGCGCACGTGACCGGGGGCACCGACTGGGCTCGCTCGACGGACGGTGGGAGGACGTGGAACGTCGAGGGCACGATTCTCCCGCGAGTGGGCAACGCGACAAACGCCCTGAAGCTGAGTATCTCGGCGGACGGGAAGACGGTCTATGCATACGGCTCTCGGAGCTACCGCGAAGAGGGTGGGCGGTTCGGCGAGGGCCATAACGAGCCGGTATTCTGCACGTCGACGGACGGAGGGCGCACATGGTCCGAGCCGAAGGTCGTCCCGATGATGGGGTTCTCGCCGCTGGAGATATCGCACGGAGCGTTGGCCCTTCAGTCAGGGCGGTTGCTCGCGCCGGGCGCTACGCTGGAGTCGCAGGACTCGCTCGGAAGGCTCGTAATCGCGGCGGTGTCGGACGACGGCGGGCAGACGTGGCCGCGTCACACAACGGTCTTCGAAGACCCCGACGGCGTCCACGGCTACTTCGAGCAGAAGCTGGCAGAGGTCGAGCCGGGCTTGCTCATCTCTACGTGCTGGACGATCGTCATGGACGGCGTCACGGACATCGACGACCACTTCACGATCTCGCGCGACGACGGCCTGACGTGGAGCAGGCCGAAGCCGACAGGCACCATGGGGCAGACCATGACGCCCATCCCGCTGGGCGGCGACCGGCTGCTCGTGCTCTACAACCGTCGATATGGACAGCAGGGCGTGGTGATGAACCTCGTGACGTTCACCGATGACGCCTGGACGGTCCACCACGAAGGGATCATGTACGACCCGAATACGTCCGCCGAGAGGCCGGACGTAGAGTCGGGCGTTGAGACCTTCTCCGGCTTCCAGTTTGGCTTTCCTACGGCCATCAGGCTGCACGACGGCACGTATCTGGCGACGCACTGGTCTCAGGAGGGCGGTCACTTTGGCATCAGGTGGACGCTGTTGAGGGTGGACTGGTAGCGAGGTCTTCTCAAGCGGCGCCGGTAAGACGCACCACCGTGTCGTTGAGGATCAGTCCTCTTTGGCGGGGCTTCCAGTCTGGGTTCCTGAAATCCAATCTCCCTCCTCGTGCGTAGTACATAGTAGAGCCATGTAGCTTCCTATTACTTCTTTCGCGGCGCGGCTCTTGGGAGGGACTCGCTATGACGACTGCCATAAACGGACTGGACGTATACCGCCGCGAACTGCTGAAGGGCAGCACCGAAACGCTTATCCTGTCGCTCCTCGCGGAACAGGAGATGTACGGCTACCAGCTCGCGAAGGAGATGGAGCGCAGGAGCGGGGGCTACTTTCACTTGAAAGAGGGGACGCTGTATCCCGCCCTGCACAGGCTGGAGCGCGACGGCCTGATCGAGGGCCACTGGGAGCTTTCGGAAACGGGCCAGAGTCGCCGGTATTACCACGTCAGCGCCCGTGGCATGGACCGCCTCGACGCCATGCTCGCCGAATGGAGCACATTCTCGGACGCGGTGAACCGGATCGCCAGACCGGTGAGCGTTCCCGCCTACGTGGCCTGAGGCACCACCGCCCTCTGATACCTTGATAAGGGCATTGGGGCGACGCTCGTTACGTCTTCGATCTGGATTGTGTTGGCCCTCAGTATGCCGAGTAGCAAGTGTATACTCTTGTGGTATACTCGACCCTCGAAACTAAAATGGGGTGTCAGGGACACCATCCCTCGCCGCAGACCACTGCCCCCTGGTCTTGTTTGCTGGAAAGGCAAATGAACTCCTTCGACCAATACAAATCGGTCGATTACTCTCCCTTTCTCATTCACCTCACTCGTGACACCGGTAAAGGACACGGGAAAATAACTGGTGAATCGCTAATCAGGCCGTCCCACGATTTGTTCCAGTTTACTGAATCCACCGCCTTTGACAAGCTTCAGGCGATCTTGGAAACGAAATCGATTAAGGCGGCCCCTCAACCGGATCTGCCGAATAAACCGGAAGCTGCTTGTTTCTCCGAAACTGTTTGGGGATCCATAAGGACCCTAACAGGTAACTTCAGTTCATACGGAATCGGCTTCAATAAGAAAGTCATATTTGACAGGGGAGGCGGACCGGTACTCTACACCAGGGGAGATATCGTACAGGATCTTTCTCTTTCCATACCGCCACAACTTGAGCCTTTTGTTAAGCCATTCGATCCCTTGGGACAGTGGCTCGAAGAGTCCAATTTTCTCTACGAACGAGAGTGGCGTGTGCCTCGAACTCTTCAATTTGAATTTGAAGACATCCAGTTCATCTTAGTCGACTCTTATAAGGACGCCTCAGAAATCATTCGTAGGTTTGGATCAGACAATATACCAGACGATCGAGTAATAGTCATGGAGAGTCATCGTAGGGTCATGGACACGTGGGGAGTTTTCGCATGACTCGTTATCGCACTGAATCCCAAATGATTAGCGAACTCGTGCGCCTACAGCAAAGCGAACGATTGATCATTCAGCCCAAATTTCAGCGCCGGGCAGTCTGGTCTCGCGAAGCCCAATCTTTTCTAGTAGATACCATCGTCCGGGCCATTCCTATGCCCAAGATATACGTCCGAGTACTTCGACAAGGTGGACAAACAACATTTGAAGTAGTCGATGGGCAACAGCGACTGGGGGCCATCTTGGGTTTCGTGTCAGGTGATTTCCCGATCCACGCGCCACACCATGAAAAGTATGGAGAGATGTGCTTTGATGATTTACCATTCAACGCGCAACGGCAATTCCTTGAGTACGGTGTTACAGTCGAAATGATAGAAGAGGCAACAGACGAGGATGTGTGGAAGCTCTTTGCTCGCTTGAATCGCTACACCGTACCGATTAATCGGCAAGAAACGCGGCACGCTCGTTTTACTGGCCTATTTAAACAGGCTGTCTATGCACTTTCCGAAAAACACATCGAGGCTCTTAGGCATTTAAGGGTAATATCAAGCAAGCAATACAGTCGGATGCGCGAAGCGGAGTTGATCTCCGACATTTTGGTCGCAATTATCGATGGCATTTCCGACATCCAAGTATTGGATGACAAATATGAACAATACGACCTCAAGTTCTCAAAGGAATCTCAAGCCACACACTTGTTCTCTGAGGCCTTTGAACGCCTCGCCAACGATTTGGGGGAGACAATACGAGGTACCCGATTTCGTAATCTCGCGTGGTTCTACAGTCTAATGGTTGCCAGCGCAGACACCATTGGGGGCATACCAGGTGGTTATGGTAGAACTAAGTTAGTCAATTTCTCGACGACCTCCAAGAGGATGACATCCCTAGATTGTGCACTCCGTGCCGATGATCTCACTGTTGAACTAAGCCGCTTGCGAGATGCACTATCTAAGGCAACTAGCCACGTAAGAGAACGGACAACAAGACATGAACACTTCTATAAGTTGTTGGTTGACTAGAGGTTCAAACCAGCTAGAAAGATCAACGACCGCTGGTGTCGAAGGAATTGGTAAGTTGCACGGAACATCAAGCCAAAAGCCATCGGGGTGATGAACTGGCAGTGAATAACACAGTTACCGCATTAGAGAGTCGACGGCTACTAGTTCAGGCCAATTTGGACGCCGCTAAGGATCAACTTGAACGGAACAGGATGGGCCAATTCGCAACTCCTACCAAACTCGCCATCGAGATACTCCAGTACGCAAGAGTTCTCGTTCCTGAGTCAACCACTGTGCGGTTTATCGACCCAGCCTTTGGAACTGGAGCGTTCTACTCGGCGTTGTTGCAGGTGTTTCCCGACGATCGTCTGGCTTGTGCTATTGGTTACGAGATCGACCCTCATTATGGAACACCGGCGGCGAAATTATGGAGTAACACGATTCTAGAAACACGCCTAGAAGATTTCACTCTTGCTGTACCTCCTAAAACTGACTCAGAAAAATTTAATCTACTAGTGTGCAATCCGCCATACGTACGACACCATCATATCGTCAGAGCAGAGAAACAACGTCTCAAACTCAAGGCCAAGAAGGTAAGTGGCTCCGATGTCAGCGGTTTAGCCGGCCTGTACTGTTACTTCCTCAATCTAAGCCACGCATGGATGGCAGAAGGTGGTCTGGCTGCATGGCTAATACCGAGCGAATTTATGGATGTAAACTACGGGATCTCGGTCAAGCGATATTTGCTTGATAAGGTAACATTGTTGCATGTGCACCGATTTGATCCGAAAGAGGTTCAATTTGGCGATGCCCTGGTGTCCTCTTCCGTCGTCTGGATCAGAAAGGGAAAAACACCCCTGAATCACGCGGTGCGTATGACGTTCGGCGGTTCACTACAGGAGCCTAGTCTGGATCGGATTGTGCCGAACGACGTTCTCCGTGATAACCTAGACTGGACTCAGTATTCAATGAATGAGAGCCACCATGAGCCGGACTCGCCCGTCCTGTCAGATTACTTTAGGATTCAGCGAGGGTTGGCTACTGGAAACAACAAATACTTCATACTTTCGGCTGAGGAGATCGAAAGACGAGAACTGCCTTTGGAGGCGTTTCGCCCCATACTTCCGAGTCCGAGATACATTGTGAATGACGAAGTCCATACAGACACAGAGGGCGATCCTTTGTTGAATCGGCGGCTGTTCCTCCTTGACTCTCAGCTTTCAGAAGCGACGATCAAGGAGTGGAGTCCGGCACTAGGAGCTTACCTTGAAGAAGGCAAGGCACAAGGCGTATCTGAAGGCTACTTGTGTCGACACCGCATACCATGGTACTCGCAAGAGCGCCGCCCGGCAGCTCCGTTTTTGTGTACGTACATTGGACGGGGCAAAAAGAACGGTCAGCCCTTCCGTTTCATCTTAAATCATTCACAAGCTACAGCACCGAACTCATACCTCATGCTTTACCCGAGGGAGTCTATACTTAAGGCACTCAATGAAACCCCTCAGTTGAAGAGGCAAATCTGGGCGTTCCTTCAAGAAATATGCCCGAACGCGATGATAGGCAAGGGCAGGGTCTATGGCGGTGGGTTGCACAAACTAGAACCTAAAGAACTCGGGAAAGTCCCAGCGGCTGCTCTCTCCGACCTCCTGGCTTAGCTAAAGTGCCTACATTACGTTTATTTAGTGTGTCGTTCTTGTGAGCATTCTGCATGGTATCCTAGAAAATTTAAATGGAATAGAAAGGATCTGAATGCAATATCACTAGCTCCAATAAATAAACTTAGTGGAGCCGAGCAAGATTCGCAGTTCAGTACAATTCAGTCCACGCCCTGCTCTTATCGCCCGCCACCGCCACAACTGGACGCCGGGCTGTGATCCCGCGTCGGCTGCTGGATCGATGCTACAAAGCAACGGCCGTCTCCAAGTGGCTTTTCAGCACCAGACGTGATAAAACCGGAACCGGGCTTGACCAAAATCGCTCGCCGCGTGGCGGGATCGTGGACGAATCCTGCCGCATGGGTAGCTTCCATCAACCTGGTGCGACAGAAAAGCCCATTTTCGGCACAACGATGAGCCGGAGTCTTGGGGTCGCTATCCCGGACCGGCGCAATGAGACCTTGGAGGAGTGAGATGGAGAACAATCAAGACAACGCGTACCCGGTCCAATTCAACGTCGACTATCCCGAAGGTTCACGAAACAGGCTGACGGCACTTGTCAGGATCATCCTCGCCATCCCGATACTCATTGTCGTCGCTCTTGTAAGCGGGTATACGTCGAGCGGCAACCTGACAGTCGATCAGGCCACCTCTCCTTTAGTCGTTGGCGGCGTTGTGTGGTCCGCCACGATTCTGATGCTCCTGTTCAGACGAAAGTATCCTCGTTGGTGGTTCGACTGGAACCTCGAACTGCAGAGATTCAGCGCCAGGGTGGGCGCATGCCTCGGCCTCCTGCGAGACGAGTATCCGTCTACGGACGAGGAGCAGTCGGTCCACCTCGACATTCCATATCCTGCTGCTGAGAAGGACCTGAACAGGTTCCTGCCCCTGGTGAAGTGGCTATTGGCAATCCCTCACTACATCGTCCTGATCATTCTTGGCCTGATCGCATTCATCATCACGATCATCGCATGGCTGGCGATACTGGTACTTGGAAGGTATCCCAAGGGGATGTTCGACTTCGTTGTCGGAGTCTCCCGGTGGGGGTACAGGGTCGCAGCCTATGCATTCCTACTGAGCACGGACCGATATCCCCCGTTCAGACTGGACTGACAGGAGTAGGCAAAACGGACTTCCAGCTACGATCCGGCCCTCGCCTTTCTGTCATTCCGAGCGCAGGGCGGAATCTAAAGTCCGTAACTGCAGGACCCGGCCGCCAGTGCCGCGCCCATATCGTGGCCTAGAGTGGAAACAACGTAAGGACGCTCTAATGCTGGCTTTATATTGTGACAGCCACTTTAGGTTCTTCGACTCCGCTCTGCTCCGCTCAGAATGACAGTGACGGTGTTGTTTTCTCGTCAATGGGGAATGGTTGCGGTGTTCGTGAAAGTCTTAACCTGACACGAGATGGGGCGGTTCTGAAGCTGTTTGGCCGACAAGGGGTCTCTTTTTACCTGGCATTTCTTTCTCCTAGTCCGGATGTTTTGATCAGCGCCAGGCGAGGTCGCCATCGGACTGACGCCAGAGGCGGACGCGGTGCTTTTTGTCCCGGCAGGTGTAGGCGTGGACGGTGGGTGTATTTGCTCCGGCAGGGCCCGTGTGACGCATGACGGCTCCGTCGTAGGGGCAAAGAAGGGTGGTGTCTCGCCACGTGGAGGCTATCCGGGCCTCGATGCGGTCGGCGAACGCGAAGCGACGACTTTCTCCACGGTAGGCCACTCTGTCGGGGAAGGACTCGGCGTTGCGTGAGGAACCGAGGGGGTCCGCGTTTCGCTGGGAGTCGGGTTCGCGGTAGTCTTCCCATCCGCAATTGATGCAGCGTGGGAACCGGTCGTAGAGATTGAGCGGCCCGTCGCATCGCAGGCACCCCTGCAGGGCTACAGACGAGACCATGTAAAGAGGTTTTGTTGTATTCATAATAGAACTAATGTACAAGATGAGCAAGCCGTAATCAACTTGAATGATACTAGCAGTATTATGTACTATACATATATGTGGAATACGAGGTAGGTCACGGCGTTTCCAAAGGGACGGAGGAAGATATGGCGAAGAAGCGACAGGCAAGCAGGGAGATCGCGCGGCGGATCAGGGAGGCGAGGAAGGTGTCGGGGCTTAATCAGCAGGAGGTCGAGGTCGAAATCGGGAAGGCTAAGAACGCGGTCTCGCGTTGGGAGCGGGCGGAGGTGCAGATCGACGCGACGGACCTGGGGAAGCTGGCGCGACTGTTCAAGGTTTCGTCCGACTGGCTCTTGGGGATCGATGATGAGGTGGAGATGAGCGAGGTGGAGCTGGTGCGCGACTACCGGCAGGCGTCGCCCGCCCTGCGCGCAGCCACTCTCGCAGGGTTGCAAGCAGGGCTACGGATGGAACGGGATCCGTCAGGATGATTTCCCACGTGGGAACGCCCGAGGCGGACTCTTCGGGCAGCGTTAGGGTGATGGGTATGGTTACTCGCGTGGTCTTCATGGGTTGCGTGAAGAACTTGTGTTCTTGTGGAAGATTATCACGTTGGGACGAGGGGTGCAAATCGGGGGAGGGCGACCACAAGGGTCGCCCCTACGAGAGCTTAGATCGTCTCGAAGAGGGCGTCGACGAACTGTTGGGGGTCGAAGGCGGCGATGTCGTCGGGCTGCTCGCCGGTGCCGAGGTAGAGGACGGGGATTCCCAGCTCCCTGGTGATAGCGAGGACGATGCCGCCCTTTGCGGTGCCGTCGAGCTTGGAGAGGATGACGCCGTGGCACTCGAGGGCCTGGGTGAAGGCGCGAGCTTGGTGGAGTCCGTTCTGGCCGGTGACTGCGTCGAGGGCGAGGAGGACGCGGATGCTCGATTCGGGGACGTGACGAGCCACGACGCGCCTGATCTTCTTGAGCTCCTCCATGAGGTTGGTCTTTGTGTGGAGGCGGCCGGCGGTATCGACGATGACGACATCGGCGTTGCGGCTGAGGGCGGCGGAGACGGTGTCGAATGCGACGGCGCCGGGGTCGGCTCCCTCGCGGTGTGAGATCACGTCCACGTCGAGCCGCCGTCCCCACGTTCGGAGCTGCTCGGCGGCGCCCGCGCGGAAGGTGTCGGCAGCGCCGATGAGGACTTGCTGTCCGTCCTGGAGGTAGAGGTTCGTCAGCTTGGCGATGCCGGTGGTCTTGCCGACGCCGTTGACGCCGACGACGAGGAGTACCAGGGGGCGTTGCTCCACGTCGAGAGGGTGGCCGGTGTCGTCCACGCTGAGCATCTCGACCATCTCGCGCTTGAGGATGTCGAGCGCCTCGTCGGGAGTGGCGGGACGCTCCTCGCGGAGCCGGTCGACGAGCTCCATGGTGGACTCGACGCCCACGTCGGCGGTGATGAGGACTTCCTCCAGCTCCTCCCAAGCTTCCTCGTCAAGGTCGGAGTCGCGGAAGATGGATGCCACGCGACCGAGCAGGCCTCGGCGGGTCTTTTCAGTGGCGCGCCTGGTGTTCTCGGCGTCGGTCTCGCGACGGCGGAGGAAATTCAGCATGGGGGGTTTTCACCCTCACCCCAGCCCCCGTATCGAGTACGGGGCAGGCTCTCTCCCAAAACGGGAGAGGGGGTAGGAGGATTCACCGCAGAGAGCACAGAGAACGTAGAGAGAAGAGAGAAGGGTTGTGTGCCCTCACTCCAATCCCGGCATCGAGTTTGCGCCGAGGATGGGCAACCACAAGGGTTGCCCCTACGATGGGTTAGTCGAGGCCTATTTTCGGGGTAATGACAAATGTGAGGGATCTGGGATGTGTGCATTTGATAGATATGGTGGGTTACGGCTACGGTGCGAAGCCGTCGTTCAAGGCGATCAGGATCATTATCACCACAAAGGCGAACAGGGCAAGGAGCAGGACGAAGAAGACGACGAGCGGAATGAACAAGGCGGCGATTGCTCGTCCGGTAGAGAAGTTGTTGTTCTCTCGAATGGCGAATACGGAGAGGACGATGGTCCAGACTGCAATGCCGAAGCCGACAAGGCCGGAGAGGCCCTGGGCGAAGGAGTCGAGCTGGAGGGCCATGAAGGTGACGGGAACGGTGAACATGGCGGGCAGGTAGGCGAACCCGAAGCCAGCGAAGAGGCCTCCGTACGATCCTCGTCCGCCGAGGATTCGACTCATGATCCAGCAGATTGCGGTAAAGAAGGCGACGCCCGCTATAGCGAAGGCTGGGCCGCCGACTATGGAGAAGCCCTGAAGGGGCCCCTGCACCCACTCGGCGTTGTCGAAGTCGGCCGGGTCGAGCGATGCCGCGCCGGTTATGCCCTGTGCGATGGCTATTACGATAATGACGATGAGCGCCCAGCCGATGGGTCGACGGCGAACGATGGTCCGCATGGTCGGGAGAGGAACAACGACGACGCCTATGCAGGTTCCGAGGAAGCTCTGGTTGGAGGACTGAGGTTGGGACATGATGGTGGGTCTGGGGTTAGATGGGTGTTGGGATTGAGTATGGCATATAGCGGGGAGGGCAAGTCAAGGTGGGGGTATCGAGATATCTAATTGTATCGCCAGTATTCGCACAAAAGTGTGCTATTATTGGCTCATGGACGGGAGAGAGTTCGTGAAGCGCGCGCGGCGATATGCTCGCAGGAACAAGGTGGACTTCAGCTTCGATCCCATCAAGGGCAAAGGCAGCCACAGTGAGGTCCGAATCGGGGGACGTGAGGACTATAGTCAAGAAGGGTGAGATACGCCGGGGTCTGCTATCGGCGATGCTGAAGCAGCTTGAAATCGATCCAATGGAGTTCTAGCAATGAGATACGCCTTCCCTTGCAATATCGTCCCTGACGAAGAAGAGCGAGAAGCCACAGGCCGGGAAGCCTACGTCGTGACCTTCCCCGACGTGCCGGAGGCCATCACGGGCGGAGACTCTTGGCAAGAGGCAAAGGAGATGGCCGCGGACGGCTTGGGCGTGGCCTTGGGCATGTACGTGAAAGCCAAGCAGGATATCCCCAAGCCCAGCCCTTTAGAGGATGGGCAGGTGCTGATTGCCGTGCCACCGATCATCGCGGCGAAACTTGCGCTTTACACTGCCATGCGCGAGCAGAACATCACCAACGTCGCTCTTGCCGCCAAGCTCGGCATCTACGAGAGCGCTGTTCGCAGAATCGTCGATCCGAACCACCGCTCCCACATCAGCCAGATCGAAAAGGCGCTCCAAGCAGTGGGACGGTCATTGGTGATCGAGGACAGGACGGCGGCGTAGTCACGTACTTTCGGTCTTCTCACACCGGGCGCGAAGGCTGCGCCGACCGAGGTCACCACTACGCCAATGAAGGCCCAGGCGATGAGCTTCTTGGCACTCACTGTGGTCTCTCCTCCAGGACAACGGGCGTTGCGCGGAGGCCGACGGAGTTTGTATATCCTCATAGGCGTGAGAGTTCCTTGACAGGCATTTATACATTGTCGGTACAATATACTGATGGAATATGAATGGGACGAGGGGAAGAACGAGACTAACATTGCGAAGCACGGGGTCAGCTTTGAGGCGATGGTGGACTTCCAATGGGACACAGCGGCAATCAGGCCAAGCGATCGGCAAGGTGAGGCTCGATGGGCCGCCATCGGATATATCGGCAACCGCCTTCACCATGTCGTCTATACCGACCGAGGCAGCGGGCGGCGAATCATCAGCCTGTACAAGGCCAACCAAAGGGACAGGAGGCGATATGAGCAGTCACACCGAGACCGATCTTGATCGGCTGCCGTTTACCGAGTACGCGAGGATTGTGGCAGAGAGGGGAGCCAAAGAGCATGGGGGGACGCTGACATTTGACGAGCTCGCAGCCAGTGAGCTTACCTTTGCCCAGATAGAGGCGATGTACGGTGAGGAAACGGCCATCAACGCCGGCATCGCCAGGGATCCGGACGCCCCGGAATGGACGGCCGAGGACTGGGCCCGCGCACGCCCCGCTACCGAGGTAGTGCCGCACATCGTGGAGCGATATCGCCGCACGCGCGGTAAGCAGAAGGCGCCGACGAAGGAGAAGGTTACGGTGCGGCTCGACGCGGACATAGTGGCCCACTTCCGCGAGGGTGGCAAGGGATGGCAGACGCGGCTCAACAACACGCTCCGCAAAGCCGTTCTGGGCGGCTGATTACGCGCCCGTCGCCAAGCTCGGCATCTACGAGAGCATCGTGCGCCGGATCGTCGATCCGAACCATCGCTCCCACATCAGCCAAGTCGAGAAGGCGCTCCAAGCAGTGGGACGGTCATTGGTGATCGAGGACAGGACGGCGGCGTAGAACGAGTCGCCATCCCCTTCGTTCCACAGGAGCAGGGTTCAGTTCTAAGAGCCGTGCTTTCTCATGAGGACGGCTCCGTCTCCTTCACCTTTGTAGAAGAAACGTCAGCCTCCCAACCCTCAACCGTCCTGGACTCAACGTCGATGTCCACGTTGAAGGGCAGGGACACGATATACGCCTTTTTCCCGATCAAGGGCAAGTCGAATTCAAGAACGGTCTCCGTCGTGACAGTCAGCCGATATAGTCCCTCACCTATACGGCGCGGCACAGAGAAGACCAACGCGAGGTTGTCCTCGACCTGTGTCCTGAGAACGGTGTCCGCCAACCGCCCCGTCAAGGGCACTTCGAGCGAGATCCGCTCCGTGATCTGGGCGACTATCACATCAGCGTTGGCGTCGGCCCACCCTTTTATTACTTCGCTAACGATATCCTCGGGCGTAGGAGTTGGGGGTGCGGGCGTCGCCGTGGGCAGCACGGGTGTGAGGGTAGGCGGTACAGGAGTTGGCATGGGAGTTTGGGCTGGCGTTGACTCGGCTTCAGGACTGCCACCGCAGGCGGCTACAACGATGAGCAACGCGATGGGCAAAGCTAATATGGAGCGCAATTTGCTATCTCTTTTCGCAGGTTTTCGCACGGACGGTTAGTCTTGTCGACAGTGTTAGGCACCGGATGATGACTTCACCGACAACGAGGACGACGGCCTGTTCCGGTCAGATCATCACCGGGTCGTCGGAGCGGAAGTGGAAGACCTTGAGAACGGGGGCAATGACTTTCCAGTGGGTCATCGTGCCGATGGGGACGAAGAAGAGGTCTCCGGCGCGGTAGGTTGCGCTGTTGCCGTCCTGGTCGGTAATGACGGCCTCGCCCTCAATGAAGTAGATGGTCTCGTCCCAGGTGTATTCCCAGTTGAATGAGCCGGGCTCGCAGGACCATACGCCGTTGGCGAGACGCTTGTCGTCGGACTGCCAGAGGAGCTTGCCCTTGGCGACGGGGTTTCCATCGACGATCGCCTCGTCTGGGAGTGTCCAGTCGTCGAGCTCGACATCGGCTGCGGTGGCTTGGGGGATGCGGGCTGTGGTAAGGGTCATGGGGAAAGACCTCCTGGTGGGGTGTGCATATGATAAAGGGCGGACCGAAAAGTAGAAAGTAGCGGGTAGAAAGAAGGAGGAGTTACGTATACCGAGATACGAGGCTTGGGGGTTTGCTATGCTGTATGGGTGGATGTTTGGGCAGGGAGTTTCGGTAGAGAGGACCTGATTTTCGATGTTGGATACGGTTGTGCTGGACAAGCTCGCTACGGTCGAGCAGCGCTCCGAGGAGCTGGAGCAGTTGATGGCGGACCCGGAGATCGCGGGGGAGTACTCGCGGCTCCAGGAGGTCATCAAGGAGCACAGCTCGCTCAGAAATATCGTGGCGCTGTTCCGAGAGTACCGGGGGACGATCGACGAGTTGGAGGATGCGAGGACGCTGATTCGCGAGGAGAGCGACCGGCAGATGGCCGCTCTTGCGCGTGAAGAGATCGAGGAGCTCGAAGGCCGGCAGGGGGAGATCGAGCACGACCTTCGCGTGGCGCTGATCCCGAAGGACCCGAACGACGAGAAGGGCGTGATCGTGGAGGTGCGCGCGGGCACGGGCGGCGAGGAGGCGGGCCTTTTCGCGGCGGAGATGTACAGGATGTACACGCGATACGCGCAACGGCATAGCTGGGGCGTAGAGGTCATCAGCAGCACGGAGACGGGTCTTGGGAGCATCCGGGAGATAGTATTCCAGATCGACGGCGACGGCGCGTACAGTCAACTCAAGCACGAGAGTGGCACTCACCGCGTGCAGCGCGTGCCGGTGACGGAGTCGAGCGGGCGCATCCATACGTCGGCGGCGACGGTGGCAGTGCTGCCCGAGGCGGAGGAGATCGACGTGCAGATCGACCCGGACGATCTCGATATTGATGTCTTCCTGGCCGGGGGACATGGCGGGCAGAGCGTGCAGAAGAACGCGACGGCGATCCGCATTACGCACAAGCCCTCAGGCATGGTGGTGCAGTGCCAGGACGAGCGTTCGCAGCTCAAGAACAAGGAGAAGGCGTTGTCCGTGCTCCGCTCGCGGCTGCTTGCGCAGGAGGTGGAGCGGCAGCAGGCGGAGATTTCGCAGGACCGGCGGTCGCAGGTCGGCACGGGAGACCGGTCGGGCCGTGTGCGGACGTACAACTTCCCGCAGGACCGCGTCACCGACCACCGGGTCGGGTACACGCGCCACAATCTCGAAGCGGTGCTGGACGGGGAGATCGACGACATCCTTCACAGGCTGGTGGAGGCCGAACAGGCCCGGAACCTGGAGGAATTCGGCGCATGAGGCTGCGGGAGGCCTGGGCGCGCTCCCGTAGGCAGCTTGAACGGGCCTCTATCCCCGACGCGGACATCGAAGCGCAGGTGCTTCTCCGCAACACGCTTGGTATCGACCGGGCGACTTTTCACGCCTCCCTTGACCGTGAACTGAGCGACGAGGACGCAGAGGCGTTCGAGCGTTCGGTTCAGAGGCGGATCGAGGGGGAGCCGCTCTCTTACATCACGGGGCATCGGGAGTTCTACGGCCTCGATTTTGTCGTGACGCCGGACGTGCTGGTGCCGCGACAGGAGACGGAGTTGCTCGTCGAGGCGGTGCTGGAGTATGCGCGGAGTCGTGGAGGGGATGAGGACGCGATTTCGATTGCGGATATCGGCACCGGGAGCGGGTGTGTTGCGGTCGCGCTGGGCGCTCATATGTCGAACGCGACGGTGTACGCGACGGACGTGAGCGAAGGAGCGTTGTGTGTCGCGGGCGAGAACGTTCGGAGGCACGGACTGGACGGACGAGTCCGCCTGCGGCATGGCGACCTGTTCGAGGCGCTGGACGGGCCTGTGGACGTGGTGGTGTCCAATCCGCCTTATCTGAGCGAAGAAGAGGCGGTTGATCTGCCGCTGGACGTTCAGCGGGAGCCGAGAGTAGCCCTTGTTGCCGGGTCGGATGGGATGGATGTGCTGCTGCGGCTGATCGTTGGAGCGCGAGAGTATGTGAAGCCGGGAGGGTTGCTGGCGTTGGAGATCGATCCGCGGCGGGTGGAGGCGGTGGAGAGGTTGGCTAGGGGGACTTTTCCGGGTGGGGAGATTGGGGTTATCAAGGCTCATGCGGGGTTGGAGAGGG